>NZ_QLAE01000001.1 GCF_005876855.1 Stutzerimonas nosocomialis
AGCGGGGGGAGGGTGTGGGTAGGGAGCGGGCAGAAGATGGCGGAAGGCAGTGGGAGTCGAACCCACCCGGGAACGGCTGCCGTCCCCAACCGGGTTTGAAGCCCGGCCGCACCACCGGGTGCGATTGCCTTCCAAGAGGCGACCGGCTGAACAGCCGGATGCGCAGCCTACCCGAGCTGCGCTGATGATGCCAAGGCGCTGTCGCGGCGGATCTTGCGTTCGTTGCCGAAGCGGCGGGTGAAGCCGATGCGGTCCAGGTGCTCGAGGAGCTGGATGCTGCGTTTGCGGCCCAGGCCGATGCGGTCGCGGAACGCGGCGGCGCGGATCACGCCGCTGGTGGCTTCGAGGTCCAGGGCGATTTCGGCGAGGGTCTTGAGCGTCGCCTCCGGGTAGAAGAGGTCCTTGACCACCTGTTGCAGCAGGCCGAGGCGGGCGAGCTTGCGCAGCAGCAGGCGCATCCGGGCTTCGTCGACGGCGAGTTCCCGGGCCAGGTCGCGTACCCAGGGCGGGTCGAAGCGGCCGGCTTCGAGCAGTGGCCAGAGGCGGGCCTTGAGCGCTTCTTCCTCGTCGCTCAGGCGCACCCGGTGGTCGGGGCGATGCAGCCAGGGGCCGCTGGCCTCGATCTGTGCGTGCGCCATCGCCTGCTCGAGCAGGGCGATGAACAGCGGTCGTTCCAGTTGCGGCAGGGCGAAGCGGCGCAGGCGGTCGCGGTCAGGACCGAGTTCGTCGGGCTGTTCTTCGTGAAAGCGCTGCAGTGCCTGGACGAGTTCGGTTTCCAGCTGCTGCCAGCGGCCGCGTTCCAGCAGGCGGGGACCTGCGCGGGTAGCGATCTCGATGGCCGAGTCGGGCAATTGCCAGCCCTGTCGCGGGCGGTTGAACTGGCGTTCGAGCAGGAGCGGGTCCAGGCCGTTGTCGGTTTCGCCGAGCAGGGCTGGCAGCGCCGCTTCCAGTCCTTCGCGGGTGAGCGCCCGCAACTGCGCCAGGCGCGCTTCGCGGCGACGGTTGCGCGGCGGCGCGAAGGGGTCGAGGACACGGGCGCCGCCCAGGGTGCGCTGGGCCGACTGGTCGCGCAGCACGACGCGGTCGCCATGCACCGCATGGGCCGGGGCGTTGAGCAGCAGCTGGGCGAAGCCGCGACTGCCGGGCGCGAGGCTTTCGCCTTCGAGCAGCGCCAGGCGCCCGGTGACGTCCTGGGCACCCAGGTGGATGTGCAAGGGCGTCCAGTGCTTGAGGTCGCGGGCCTCGCTGGGCAGCAGGTCGAGCTCGACGTCGAGGCGGGTGGTCGGGGCGTGCAGCATGGGCGCCAGCAGCCAGTCGCCACGGTGGATCTGCTCGACGCTGAGCCGCTCGCCGGCAAGGTTCAGGGCGACCCGCTGGCCGGCGCGGGCCTGGTCGGCTTCGCGGTTCTGCGCATGCAGGCCGCGTACCCGCACCGTCTTGCCCGATGGGCTCAGGGTCAGCTCGTCGCCGACCTTCACGGTGCCGGCGAAACTGGTGCCGGTGACCACCACCCCGGCGCCACTGACGCTGAAGGCGCGGTCGATGGCGAGCCGGAAGTGGCCCTGGTCGGCACGCGCCTGGCAGGCCAGGGCGCGTTCGACCAGCGCCTCGCGCAAGGCGCCGACGCCGGCGCCGGTCAGGCTCGAGACGGGGAAGCAGGGCGCGCCGGCGAGCGGCCCGGGCGCCAACAGGGCGTCGACCTGTGCCCGTACTTCGGCGATGCGCGATTCGGATACCCGGTCGGTCTTGGTCAGGGCCACCAGCGCCTGGCCGATGCCCAGCAGTTCGACGATGGCCAGGTGCTCGCGGGTCTGCGGCATCACGCCGTCGTCGGCGGCGACCACCAGCAGCACCAGGTCGATGCCGCTGGCACCGGCCAGCATGTTGTGCACGAAGCGCTCGTGGCCGGGCACGTCGATGAAGCCGGTGAGGGTGCCTTCGCCCAGGGGGGCGTAGAGGTAGCCCAGGTCGATGGTGATGCCGCGCTCGCGCTCCTCGCGGCGGCGATCGCCTTCGCCGCCGGTCAGGGCCTTGAGCAGGGAGGTCTTGCCGTGGTCGATGTGACCCGCGGTGCCGACGATCATGCCAGGGCTCCGGCCAACTGCGGGAGCTGGGCGAGGAAGGCGGCTTCATCGTCGAGCTGGCGCAGGTCGAGCCAGAGCGCGTCGTCGGCGGTGCGCCCGAGCACCGGGATCGGGAGGCCGCGCAGGGCTTCCTCGAGCTGGCGCAGGCTGCGGCCCTTGAGCCGCTTGGACTGCTGCGGGCGCAGGCACAGGGCCGCGCTGGGCAGCCGCGCCACCGGCTGGGTGCCGCTGCCGATCATGCCCAGCGCATCGATCGTCTCGACCTGCCAGGCGCTGCCCAGCTGCTCTGCCAGCAGCGGGGCCAGCCGCTGCGCCTGCAGGCGGATGTCGGCCTGGGGGCGGCTGAGCAGGCGCAGGCTGGTCAGCCGTTCGGCGAGGCGATCGGGGTCGCGGTAGAGGGAGAGCACGGCTTCGAGGGCGGCGAGGGTCAGCTTGTCGACCCGCAGGGCGCGCTTGAGCGGGTTCTTCTTGATCCGCGCGATCAGGTCCTTGTGGCCGACGATCAGCCCCGCCTGGGGGCCGCCGAGCAGTTTGTCGCCGCTGAAGGTGACGATGTCGGCGCCGTCGCGCAGCGCCTCCTGCACCGTCGGCTCCTTGGGCAGGCCCCAGCGTGTGAGGTCGACCAGGCTACCGCTGCCCAGGTCTTCGAGCAGGGGCAACTGATGGCGGTCGGCGATGGCCGCGATTTCGGCGGTGGCGACGCTGTTGGTGAAGCCCTGAACCGTGTAGTTGCTGGTGTGCACGCGCATCAGCAGGCCGCTGCGCGGGCCGATGGCGTTTTCGTAGTCGCGGGCATGGGTGCGGTTGGTGGTGCCGATCTCGTGCAGCTTCACGCCGGCGCGGGCCATGATGTCCGGGATGCGGAAGGCGCCACCGATCTCGATCAGCTCGCCACGGGAGATGATGCCTTCCTTGCGCGCGCCGAGGCTGTTGAGCGCCAGCAGCACCGCGGCGGCGTTGTTGTTGACCACGGTCACCGCCTCGGCGCCGGTCAGTTCCCGGATCAGGCCTTCGATGAGGTCGTCGCGGTCGCCACGCTTGCCGGTGGCGAGATCGAATTCCAGGTTCAGCGGGTAGCGCGCGGCATGGGCTACCGCTTCGATGGCTTCTTCGGGCAGCAGCGCGCGGCCGAGGTTGGTGTGCAGCACGGTGCCGGTCAGGTTGAACACGCGCCGGATACGGCTGCGGTGACGGGCATCGAGACGTTCCCCAGCGCGTCCGGCCAATACCGCTTCGCTCAGTTCGACTTCGCTGAGCTGGCCCTGGCGGGCCGGTTCGCGCAGCTCGTCGAGCAGCTGGCGCAGGGTATCGAGAAGGGATTCGCGGCCGTAGCGTTCGGCCAGGGGCTGGCACGCGGGGCTGCGCAGCAGGCGGTCAACGGAAGGCAGGCGGAAGACGGTCATGCGCCGAGACTCGGCAGCAGGCTGGAAGGCATTCAGATCACTCCGGCAATGGACCGAAGGATTGTAGGGCAATGTGGGCGGCAAGCCCAACGCAGGGTTCCAGGCGGTGCCTGCACGGGGCAGGCACCGCTGGACGTCACTCTCCGCCGGGCGCGAGCAGCAGGTTGGGCGCCTGGCGCTGGAAGCCCTCGGCATCCAGGCGCATGTCCAGCGCCAGGCTCGCGAGGTCGGCCGACAGCGCTTCGGCATCGGCGTCCAGCTCCAGGTAGACCTGCTTGAAGTAGGTCTTGCAGCTCGGGCAGGTCTCGGCCTTGAGCGGCGCCTTTTCGGCGGTGACCTTGTCGGTCTCGAGGCTGACGTAGTCCAGCCCCTCGCTCGATTCGCAGCCGGTGCACTTGACCCGTACGAAGTGCCATTCGCAGGCGCACAGCGAGCAGACCAGGTAGCGCAGGCCGTTGTGCTTGCCACGGTGGCGGATCACCCCGGCCATCGCCGGCGAACCGCAGCAGGGGCAACGGCTGCCGCTGCCGATGTCGCTCACGCTGTCTTCCGGCAGGTCGAGCAGCCAGTGGCTCCAGGCGACTTGCAGGCCGGCGCCGAGGAAGGGCACCACGGCGGCGGGAACGCCATCGTACTGGCCGGCCAGCAGGAGCACCGCCCAGGCGCGGCGCTGTCCTGCGTCGGCTTCCTTGAGTTGCTCCAGCGCCGCCTTGACCTGGGGGTTGTCCGGCGTGGGATAAGCCCGGAGCAGGGCGTCGAGCAGGGTCAGCCAAGCGTCTTCACGCACCAGGGTGTCGGCGGCCAGCGGCGGCATGCCGTGCTTGCGGCTCTGCTCGAGGCGGTTCTCGTCGCGCTCGGGCATGGCCGGCGGGTTGTCCAGCACCTGCTGCTGGGCACGGCACAGGCCCGCCACCAGGCGCAGGTAGTCGCCCAGCGGGTTGCCTTCGGCCAGCGTTTCCAGCCGTGCGGCGCGCAGGGCGAAGAGTCTGGCCGGAGGCAGGTGGATGAAGGGGGGAGTGGCGGCCGAGGCTGCAATCTGCTCCGGCTCGAGGATCTGACCAGCCACGGAGGGCTCCTTTGGAAATGGATGGCGCCTGATGGACAGGCGCCATGGATGTTATCAAGGCGGGTTCGGCTGTCATGGCCGTCGGCGTGCCGCCGGTCGCCGGGTGCCCGCCTCCCCGGTGCGGGACGGCGGGCGGAAGAGGGGGAGCGACGGGCAGCGGACTGCCCGTCGCGTCCTTACTTGCGTTCCTGCTTGGTGACTTCGTCGTACCACAGCTGGTGGTGCTTCTTGGCCCACAGGCGGCTGACGCGGCCGGACATCATGGCGCCGAAGGAGCCCTTGATCCAGATCGCCGCGTAGACGTGCACGATGATCGCCATCACCAGCACGAAGGCCGCCGAGGCGTGCAGCAGCGCGCTCAGGCGGATCAGCTCGATGCCGAACAGGTGGCTGAAGTACTCGCGCCAGATCACCACCCCGCTGAGCAGCAGCACCAGCATGGTGACGACCAGGACCCAGAACAGCAGCTTCTGCCCGGGGTTGTACTTGCCGATCGGCGGTACGCCTTCTTCCTCGTTGCGCAGCACTTTGTCCAGGCTGCCCAGCCACTTGCGGTCGTTGCCGCTGAAGTAGTTGGAGCGCCAGAAACGCACCATCAGCCCGAGGAACAGGACGTACATCGCCACACCCAGGAACGGGTGCAGGATGCGCGTCCAGGGGCCGCCGCCGAACAGGTTGCTCAACCAGAACAGTGCCGGGTGGAACAAGGCCAGTCCGGACAGGCCGGCGAGGATGAACAGGATCGCCACCGCCCAGTGGTTGCTGCGCTCGTTGGCGTTGTAACGCTGGATATCGTCTTTTTTCATGATTGCCGCTCCTGTGCGCGCCGCCCGGTCAGGGGCGGCGCACACGCCTCAAGGCTGCCTGGGGTCGAAGGTGTGTACTGCCGGGTCCTGTTTCTTGACGACAGGCTCGGCAGGGGCCTCGTGCTCCTCTTCCTCCTCCACGCGCTGGGGTCCGACCCGCACGTAGTGGAAGAAGCCGGCAAGTACCGCGGCGCCCATGGCCAGCAGCGCGAACGGCTTGGTGACCCCCTTCCACAGGCTGACCATCGGGCTGATGGCCGGCTCGTTGGGCAGGTCGGCATAGAGCGACGGCTTGTCCGCGTGGTGCAGCACGTACATGACATGGGTGCCGCCAACGCCCGCCGGGTCATACAGACCGGCGTTCTCGAAGCCGCGGGACTTGAGGTCCTCGATGCGTTCTTCGGCGTGGTGCTTCATGTCGTCCTTGCTGCCGAAGACGATCGCCCCGGTGGGGCAGGTCTTCACGCAGGCCGGTTCCAGGCCGACGGTCACGCGGTCGTTGCACAGCGTGCACTTGTACGCCTTCTTGTCCTTCTCCGAGATGCGCGGAATGTTGAACGGACAACCGGTGACGCAATAGCCGCAGCCGATGCACTTGTCCTGGTTGAAGTCGACGATGCCGTTGGCGTACTGCACGATCGCGCCCGGGCTCGGGCACGCCGTGAGGCAGCCGGGCTCGGCGCAATGCATGCAGCCGTCCTTGCGGATCAGCCATTCCAGATCACCGGCGGTGTTCTCGTGCTCGGTGAAGCGCATCAGCGTCCAGGATTCGGCCGTCAGGTCCGCCGGGTTGTCGTAGGTGCCATGGGTGTGGCCGACCTCGTCGCGCAGCTCGTTCCATTCCGAGCAGGCGACCTGGCAGGCCTTGCAACCGATGCACTTGGACACGTCGATCAGCTTGGCGACCTCGTCGACCTGGCGGATCGACGGCGGCGTGGTGGTCGTCGCGGAGCGGGCAATGATGTTCTGCGTAGCCATTTATGCCTTCTCCAGGTTGACCAGGAACGACTTCGATTCCGGCGTCTGGGTATTACCGTCGCCGAGGTAAGGCACCAGCGTGTTGGCGATGAAGCCTGGACGCGCGACGCCGGTGAAGCCCCAGTGGATCGGAATGCCGACGTGGTGGACCGTCTGGTTGTTCACCTGCAGCGGACGGATGCGCTTGGTCACCACCGCGACGCATTCGATGTAGCCCCGCTTGGAGGTCACCCGGACGCGATCGCCCGCGGCGATGCCCTTCTCCTTGGCCAGCGCTTCGCCGATCTCGACGAACTGCTCGGGCTGGACGATGGCGTTCAGGCGGCAGTGCTTGGTCCAGAAGTGGAAGTGCTCGGTCAGGCGGTAGGTCGTCGCCGCATAGGGGTAGTCCTTCGCCTCGCCGAGGCTGTCCCATACCGAATCGAAGATCCGCGCAGCCGGGCTGCTGATGACCTTCTTGTTGTTCGGATGCAGCGGGTTGACCCCGATCGGCGTCTCGAACGGCTCGTAGTGCTCGGGGAAGGGGCCCTCGGCCATCTTGTCGACCGCGAAGAAGCGCGCAACGCCTTCGGGGTTCATGATGAACGGGTTGACCCCGGCTTCCGGCGCCACGGTCGGGCCGTAGTCGGGCACGTCGGTACCGGTCCAGCTGCTGCCGTTCCACCACACCGCCTTCTTGTTCGCCGCCCAGGGCTTGCCTGCCGGGTCCGCCGAAGCACGGTTGTAGAGAATGCGGCGGTTCATCGGCCACGCCCAGGCCCAGCCCAGGTGCTGCTTCATGTGGTGCGGGTCGCTGTTGTCGCGCCGCGCCATCTGGTTGCCCTGTTCGGTCCAGCTGCCGCAGAAGATCCAGCAACCCGAAGCGGTGCTGCCATCGTCCTTCAGCTGGCCGAAGCCCGACAGCTGCTGGCCGGCCTTGATCACCGCGCCGCTGGCATCGGTGACGTCGGTGACCGCGTAGCCGTTGAACTCCTTGGCGATTTCCTCGGGCGACGGCTCGTGGGCGACCTTGTAGGGCCAGTGCAGATTGAGGATCGGATCGGCATAGGCGCCGCCTTCGGTGCGATAGCGCTCGCGCAGTCGCAGGAACAGGCCGGACATGATCTCGATGTCGGTGCGCGCTTCGCCGGGGGCGTCGGCGGCTTTCCAGTGCCACTGCAGCCAGCGGGTGCTGTTGACCAGCGAGCCGTCTTCCTCGGCGAAGCAGGTGGTCGGCAGGCGGAACACTTCGGTCTCGACCGAGGCGGTATCGATCTCGTTGAATTCGCCGGCGTTGCGCCAGAACTCGGCCGTTTCGGTCGCCAGTGGGTCCATCACCACCAGCCACTTGAGCTTGGCCAGCGACTTGAGCACGCGGTTCTTGTCCGGCAGCGAGGCGATCGGGTTGAAGCCCTGGCAGAAATAGCCGTGGACTTCGCCGCGCGACATCATGTCGAACATGCGCAGCACGTCGTAGCCGGCGCCGCCGAAGTCGAGCTTGGGCAGGTAGTCGTAGCACCAGTCGTTTTCGGCGGTGGCGGCCTTGCCGTACCAGGCCTTCATCAGGCTGACGTGGAACTTGCCGTAGTTCTGCCAGTAGGACGTCTGGCCCGGACGCAGCGGCTTGAGCGCGCGCTTGTCGATATAGGTACCGAAGTCCTGCTCGGCATCGCCGGCCAGGGTCATGTAGCCCGGCAGCAGGTTCGAGAGCAGGCCCAGGTCGGTCAGACCCTGGATGTTGGAGTGACCGCGCAGCGCGTTCACGCCGCCGCCCGGCATGCCGACGTTGCCCAGCAGCAGCTGGACCATGGCCGCACTGCGGATGATCTGCGCGCCGATCGAATGCTGCGTCCAGCCCAGGGCGTAGAGGATCGTCATGGTCTTGCCCGGTGCCGAGCAGGTGGCGATCTCTTCCCAGACGGTCAGCATCTTGTCCTGCGGCATGCCGCAGATCTGGCTGGCGAGTTCGGGCGTGTAGCGGCTGTAGTGCTGCTTCATCAGCTGGAACACGCAACGCGGATGCTCGAGCGTCTTGTCGACCTTGGCGAAGCCCTGTTCGTCGAGCTCATAGCCCCAGGACGACTTGTCCGAGTAGGTGCGCTTGTCCGCGTCGTAGCCGCTGAACAGACCGTCCTCGAAGCCGAAGCCTTCCTTCACGATGAAGGACACGTCGGTGTAGTTGCGCACGTACTCGTGCTGAATCTTGTCGTTGCTGATCAGGTAATTGATCAGACCGCCCATGAAGGCGATGTCGGTACCCGTGCGGATGGGCGCGTAGTAGTCCGACACGGCGGCCGTACGCGTATAGCGCGGATCGACGACGATCAGGCGCGCCTTGTTGTGGGCCTTCGCTTCGGTTACCCATTTGAAGCCGCAGGGATGGGCTTCAGCTGCGTTGCCACCCATTACCAGAACCAGATCGGCGTTGCCGATGTCGGTCCAGGTGTTGGTCATGGCGCCACGGCCGTACGTCGGGGCAAGACTTGCCACCGTCGGGCCGTGTCAGACACGCGCTTGGTTATCGAATCCCACCATGCCGAGGTTGCGCACGACCTTGTGCGTCAGGTATCCGGCTTCGTTGGAAGAAGCGGAGGCGGCGAGGAAGCCGACCGAGGTCCAGCGGTTTACCGTCTGGCCCTGGGCATTCTGGGCGATGAAGTTGGCGTCGCGGTCTTCCTTCATCAGGGTGGCGATGCGGTCGAGCGCCTCGTCCCAGGAGATGCGCGTCCACTCGTTGGAACCCGGCTTGCGCACCTCGGGGTACTTGAGGCGGTTCGGGCTCTTGACGAAGTCCAGCAGGCCCGCGCCCTTCGGGCACAGGGTGCCGCGGTTGACCGGATGGTCGGCGTCGCCTTCGATGTGGATGATGTTCTGCGCGACGTTCTTGCCGCCATCGCCCTGGCTGTACAGGATCAGGCCGCAACCTACGGAGCAGTAGGGGCAGGTGTTGCGCGTCTCTTTGGTGTGGGTCAGCTTGAACTGACGCACCTGTTCGGCGAAGGCTGGCTCAGGCGCCATGCCTAGTGCCGCAAGGCTGGATCCTCCAAGGCCGACGGCGGCGACCTTGAAGAATTGTCGACGGTTCATGTCCATCGAAGACTCCTATCGGGCTAAAGGTCGCCGATGCTTTGCCGGCGCCAGAGTGCCATCTTAGCCAATCGCGACAATCGGGTGCGCTAAAAATTCCGAGATGAGAGCCATTCCCGGATAGAACGTGTGGAGGCTTAAAGGCTTGAAATACGTGTGCTTTTTGCGTGAGCGGGCGGCCCGAAGGCTGCGTTGGCGACGAGTGGTAAGACTAAAGTCTAAAGGCGCGCATAAAAAAACCCGGGCATGGCCCGGGTTTTCCTGAAGCGAGGCGCGATCAACCGTTCTGGCGAATTCCCGCCACCAGCCAGGGCTGGTTCTCGCCCTGGACGCGTTCCATCCGCCAGCTTTCGCTGAAGGGCTCGCCCTGGTCGAAGCGCGAGGTCTTGGAAAGACCGATGAAGGTCAGGGTCGCGATGGTCTTGTCGGCTTGGTCATCCACGCCGTCGAGCTGGATCTGCAGGTCGTCGATGTAGGTCGACTGGTAGCCTTCGCCCAGCTCCGCACGCTCGCGCTTGAGGAAGTCGAGCAGCTGCGGGGTGACGAACTCGGCGATCTTGTCCATCTCGTTGGCATCCCAGTGCTGCTGCAGCGAAAGGAAATGCTCGCGGGCGGCGGAGACGAAGCTCTGCTCGTTGAACCAGCTCGGGGCATTGATCACCGGTGCCGGCGCCACGCTGCTGGCGCTGCCGCCGAAGATCGACTGCTGCGGCATTTCACGCTGCATCGGCGCGTGGCCGGCCATGGCGGGCTGCTGCTGGCGACGACGCGCGGCCAGGAAGCGGAACAGCAGGAAGCCGATGATGGCGAAGATCAGGATGTCCATGAAGTTGATGCCTTCGAAGCCACCCCCCATGAACAGCGCGGCGAGCAGGCCACCGGCGGCCAGTGCGCCGAGCATGCCGAGACCACGGCTGGCGGCCGACGGCTGTTGACGGCCGGCCTGGGCGGCGTCGGTGCGCTGGGTTTGCGGTTGCGCCTGACGCGACTGATGGCTCGGTGCGGAGCCGAAGCTCTTGCCACCGCCGAAACGCTTGGCGTTGGCATCGAGACTGAGGGTCAGGCCGATACACAGCGCCATGAAAAGGCTAAGCACACGATGCATTCTGTATTCCCACTGATAACTGAAAGGGCGTTACGCGCGTCATCCTGCCCAGCCGGGAAGGCATTGGCCAGGGGGAGTATGTTACCGGCTTTTGCCCTGCACGCCGGCATTGCCTTCGGCAGTGTCTGAACCGCGCCCTGCGGGGCGCCCGGGCGAAGCGCTGATAAAGGAAAAAAAAACGGAGCCCGAGGGCTCCGTTTTTCGGGACAGCAGGCTTAGCGCCAGTTGTAGAGCTCCTTCTCGGAGATCTCCTGCATCGGCTTGACCTGTTCCTGGAACGCCTTCATCGAAGCCCAGATGCGACCGTTCAGCTCGCTCTGGCCAGCCAGGGCGCCCAGCACCTGCTCGGACTGCTCGTACATCGCGTCGAGCACTTCGTCGGGGAAGCGCTTGAGCTGCACGCCCTGCTGCTTCAGCTCTTCCAGCGCGATGGCGTTGTGGTAGACGTAATCGTCGGCCATGTCCTGGTTGCCCGCGCGCGCCGCCTCGGTGACGATCGCCTGCAGATCCGCCGGCAGGCTGTCGAAGGCCTTCTGGTTGATCAGCATCTCGATCACCGCCTGCGGCTCCTGCCAGCCGGGGTAGTAGTAGTACTTGGCCGCCTTGTGCAGGCCGAACGCCAGGTCGTTGTAGGGGCTTACCCAGTCGGTGGCGTCGATTGCGCCAGTCTGCAGCGCGGTGAACACCTCGCCGCCGGGCAGGTTGACGGAGGTCGCGCCGAGACGGCTGAGCACTTCGCCGCCGAGCCCCGGCATGCGGATCTTCAGGCCCTTGAGGTCGGCCAGGGAGTTGATCTCCTTGTTGTACCAGCCGCCCATCTGCATGGTGGAGTTGCCTGCCGCGAGCGGCTTGACGCCGTAGGGGGCATAGGCCTCTTCCCAGAACTTCAGGCCGCCGCCCTTGTTCAGCCAGGCGTTCATCTCCAGGGTCGAGAGCCCGAAGGGCACCGAGGTGAAGAACTGTGCGGTGGGCACCTTGCCGCGCCAGTAGTAGGCGGCGCCGTGGCCGATTTCCGCGGTGCCGCGCGAGACCGCGTCGAAGACCTCGAGGGCCGGCACCAGCTCGCCGGCGGCATAGACGCGAATGGTCAGGCGCCCGCCGCTCATGGCGGTTATGCGTTCGGCCAGGCGTTCGGCGGAGGTGCCGAGGCCGGGGTAGTTCTTCGGCCAGGCGGTGACCATCTTCCAGTTGTAGGTCTTGGCTTTTTCGGCCTGGGCATCGCTGGCCGGGCCGGGTTTGTCGTCATTGCAGCCGGCGAGGCCGAAAGCGGCGAGCAGGGCAGCGGCAGCGCCGAACAGGTGGCGGCGTTTCATGGTGTCTCCGATAAGTGTCGTAGGGCTGTGGTGTCTCGTCGTTGTTTGGGCGGACCGGCCAGGTTCAGCCTTGCTTCCTCGTTACGGTGGCGCGGGTGGCCGCCGTCTCACTGCCCCTCGCTTCTTGTGGAAGTCGGCGGGCTGCCGCCGGAGCGTTCCGGCGGCGTTCCGGCATGCCGGACAATTCGTTGCGGCCGAAGCCGCGTGTTCTGCGCTTACAGCGCTTCGAGCTTGGCGTAGCTGAGCATCAGCCACTTGCTGCCTTCGTCCTCGAAATTGACCTGCACCCGCGCCTGGGCGCCGGAGCCTTCGAAGTTGAGGATGGTGCCTTCGCCGAACAGCGAATGGCGCACGCGCTGGCCCAGGCTGAACGGGGTTTCCGGGACCCCGGCGCCGGCGAAGATCGAGGCGCTGCGGGTGTCGAACGAGCGGCTGACGGTATTGTTCAGGCGCACTTCGCTGATCAGCGCGGGCGGAATCTCGCGGACGAAGCGCGAGACCTTGTTGTAGGTCTCGCTGCCGTAGAGCCGCCGGGTTTCGGCGTAGGTCACGTAGAGGTGCTGCATCGCACGGGTGATGCCGACGTAGGCCAGGCGACGCTCTTCTTCCAGGCGCCCGGCCTCTTCGAGGCTCATCTTGTGCGGGAACAGGCCTTCTTCCATGCCGACCAGGAACACCACGGGGAACTCGAGGCCCTTGGCGCTGTGCAGGGTCATCAGCTGGACGCTGTCCTCGTGGTCGCCGGCCTGCTGCTCGCCGGCCTCCAGCGAGGCGTGGTCGAGGAAGGCGGCCAGCGGCGTCTGCTCGTCGTCGACATCGTCGCTGTAGTGGTCGAAGGCGCGGGCGGCCGAGACCAGTTCCTCGAGGTTTTCCACCCGTGCCTGGGCCTTCTCGCCCTTCTCGTCGCGGTGATAGGCCAGCAGGCCCGATTGTTCGATCACTAGCTGCGCCATGTTGTGCAGCTGCATGCCCTCGACCTTCAGCGCCAGGGTGTCGACCAGTTCGATGAAGGCCTTCAGCGCGCTGGCGGCTCGGCCTGACACCACCTTGGTGCCGACCGCCTGGTGCACGGCGGCCCACAGGGAGATGTCCTCGGCGCGCGCCAGCTGGCGCAGGCTCTCGACGGTCTTCTCGCCGATGCCGCGTGCCGGCACGTTGATCACCCGCTCCAGCGCCGCATCGTTGTGGCGGGTCTGGATCAGGCGCAGGTAGGCCATCGCGTTCTTGATCTCGGCGCGCTCGAAGAAGCGCTGGCCGCCGTAGATGCGGTAGGGGATGCGCTCGCGCAGCAAGGCTTCCTCGAGCACCCGCGACTGGGCGTTGGAACGGTAGAGGATGGCGATCTCGCTGCGGGTCACGCCCGTCTTGAGGGTCGATTCGATGGTCTCGACCACGTAGCGCGCTTCGTCATGCTCGTTGAAGGCGGCATACAGGCTGATCGGCTCGCCCTCGCAGCCTTCGGTCCACAGCTCCTTGCCCAGACGGCCCTGGTTGTTGGCGATCAGCGCGTTGGCGGCCTTGAGGATGCAGGCCGTGGAGCGGTAGTTCTGCTCCAGGCGAATGGTTTCGGCATCCGGGAAGTCCTGGCTGAACTGGTGCAGGTTCTCGATCCGCGCGCCGCGCCAGCCATAGATCGACTGGTCGTCGTCGCCCACCACCATGAGGCTCTCGCCGCCCTTGGCGAGCAGCCGCAGCCAGGCGTACTGCACGGCGTTGGTGTCCTGGAACTCGTCGACCAGGATGTGGCGGAAACGGCGCTGGTAGTGCTCCAGCAGGCCCGGGTGATCCCGCCACAGGTCGAGGGCGCGCAGCAGCAGCTCGGAGAAATCGATGACCCCGGCGCGGGCGCAGGCCGCTTCGTAGGCTTCGTAGAGCTTCACCATGGTGGCGAGGAACAGGTCGCCGCCCGCCTGAATGTGTTGCGGGCGCAGCCCCTCGTCCTTCTGGCCGTTGATCCACCACTGGGCCTGGCGCGCCGGCCAGCGCTGTTCGTCCAGGCCGAGCTCGCGGATCACCCGCTTGACCAGGCGCTGCTGGTCGTCGGAATCGAGGATCTGGAAGTTCTCGGCCAGCCTGGCCTCGCGCCAGTGCGCGCGCAGCAGGCGGTGGGCCAGGCCGTGGAAGGTGCCGACCCACATGCCCTGCGGGTTGACCTTCAGCAGCTGTTCGATGCGGTGGCGCATCTCGGCGGCGGCCTTGTTGGTGAAGGTCACCGACAGCACCGAGTGCAGCGAGGCGCGCTCGACCTGGTGCAGCCAGGCGATGCGGTGCACCAGCACCCGGGTCTTGCCCGAGCCGGCGCCGGCCAGTACCAGTTGACGGCCCAGGGGCGCGGCCACGGCCTGGCGCTGGGCCTCGTTGAGGGAATTCAGAAGGAGGGAGAGATCGTCATGCATCGCGCCATTCTAGCCGCAAATGCGGGCGATTCGCTTGCCAGCCTGTCCGGATCTGTCGGTCGCCCGCAGCGAAGCGCCGGTCCAGGGCGTTGCCGGACCGTCGACGCCGATGCGCAGCCGGTCGGAAGCTTCGGGGCCGCGCACTTGTGCCAGGCCGAAACGGGACTAAGCTGCCAAGGTGCCAGTACGGTTTCGTTGTCCGTTCGCGAGCCCGTCACCGGCCCGTTCGATCCCAGTCATTAGAAAGGCCATGACCGAATCGGCTCGCGCCACTGCCCAGGATTCGACGATCGAGGAAGATCGTCCCGTGACCCCCCACCGCAAGGTCGAACAGGGCGTCGAGCCGACGCGCCTGCTCTATCGCAGCTCGTGCATCCCGGCCGGGTTCATGGCGGTGACCGTCGCGGTCGGCGTCGTGATGCTCTGGGATCGCACGCCGGGCTACGCCCTCCAGGGCTGGCTCGGCGCCACGGGCCTGCTTGGCCTGGCCTGGCTGTACCGCTTTCTCGCCTTCGCAGGGGCCGCGCCGGGCCGGCAGGCCGGTGCGGGCTGGTACCGGTGGTTCCTCGTGGGCAATGCGCTCAATGCGCTGGCGCTGGCCTTTGCCGCCGTCGTCCTGGTGCCCGAGCATGGCTTCCTGCAGCAGGCCCTGCTCTATGGCCTGATCAGCGCGGTGGTGGTGTCGGCCAGCGTCGCCTACGCCATCAGCCTGCCGGCGTTCTTCAGCGCCTCGTTGCCATGTCTGCTGCCGGCGGGGGTACTCCTGGCCATGAGCGGCGAGACCGAGCAGCAGGGCTGGGGCGTGCTGGCGCTGATGCTGCAGGCGACCCTGGTGGTGGTCGCCTGGCAGGTGAACCGGCTCAACCTCTACAACCTCGGGCAGCGCGCGCAGAACCTGAGCCTGATCGACAGGCTCGATCAGGCGCGGCAACGCAGCGAACGGCTCAACGTCGAGCTGCAGCGCGAGGTCGAGCAGCGCGGCCGTGCCGAGGACGAGTTGCGCCAGGCCTATGACGAACTCGAACGTCGCGTGGTCGAGCGCACCGCGGAGCTTGCGAAAACCACCGACGAGCTGACCCGCAGCCAGGCACGCCTGTCGCTGGCGCTGGAAGCCAGTGGCCTGGGCCTGTGGGACTGGAACATGCGCGAAGGCACGGTCGATCACCAGCACCTGGACATCGTGTTCGGCGTCGGGCGGGACGACCAGGCGCGGCTGGCCGGGCAGCCGCGCCCCGAGATCCACCCGGACGATCGCGAGCCGATGCGCCAGACGCTCATCGCTCACCTCAAGGGCGAGAGCGAGATGTACATGGTCGAATACCGCGCGCGCCAGGCCGACGGGGACTGGCTGTGGGTGGAGGACCGTGGCCGTGCCATCGAGCGTGACGCCGGCGGGCGGGTGGTGCGGATGGTCGGCACCCGCCGCGACATCACGGCCAGCCGCCATCAGGTCGAGCAGCAGCGCCTGGCGGCGACGGTGTTCGAGGCCGCCGGCGAAGGCATGGTGATCATGGACCCGGAATACCGGATCCTGGCGATCAACCAGGCCTGCTGCGCACTGTCCGGCTATCGCCGCGAGGAGCTGATCGGGCGCAGCGTGGCGCGGCTGGCCAGTTCACAGGCGTCGCAGCGCCAGTACGCGGCGGTGCGCGGGGCGCTGGAGGCCCACGATCGCTGGCAGGGCGAGCTGGTCGAGACGCGGCGAAACGGCGAGGTCTACCCGCAGTGGGTGCAGATGCAGGTGGTGCGCAACGAGCAGGGGCGCGTCGCCTACGTGGTGGGCTTCATCTCCGACCTGAGCCTGCGGCACAAGGTGGAGGAGCGGCTGCGCTACCTGACCCTCTACGACGACCTGACGGGTCTGGCCAATCGCAGCCTGCTCAAGGAGCGCCTGAGCGAGGCCTGCCAGCGGGTGCGCCAGAACGGGCGCAACCTGGCGGTGCTGTACATCGACCTCGACCGTTTCAACCAGCTCAACGAAAGCCTCGGGCACGAGGTCGCCGACGAGCTGCTGGTCGAGGTCTCGCGGCGCCTGGCGCACAGCCTGTCGGAGGCCGACACCCTGGCGCGGCTGTCGGGGGACGAGTTCGTCGTGCTGCTCGATGCCTACGCCAGCCTGTCGAGCCTCGCCCGGCTCGGCAGCCGCCTGTTGTCGCGCATCCGCAAGCCGATCGTGGTGGGCGGCCAGGAGCTGGTGATCAGCGCCTCGATCGGCGTCAGCCTGATGCCGGAGAACGCCCGCGAAGGCAGCATGCTGCTGCGTCAGGCGAACATGGCCATGCAGCAGGCCAAGCACCTGGGCGGCAATACGCTGCAGTTCTTCACCGACCGTCTGCGCGCCTCGAGCCTGGAAAACCTGCAGTTGGAGAACGAGCTGCGCAAGGCGCTCGATGCCGGGCAGCTGGAGGTGTTCTATCAGCCGCGTCTGTGCCTGGCGAGCGACCGGCTGGAGGCGGTCGAGGCGCTGGTGCGCTGGCGCCACCCACAGCAGGGGCTGATCGGTCCTGGGCAGTTCATCGCGTTGGCCGAAGCCACCGGCCTGATCATTCCGCTGGGCGAATCCGTGCTGCGCCAGGCCTGTGCGCAGGCGCGGCGCTGGCAGCGGCAGGGGCTGGCGGAGCTGCGGGTCTCGGTGAACCTGTCGGTCAAGCAGCTGCGCCAGGGCAACCTGGTCAGCCAGGTGCGCCAGGTGCTCGACGAGACCGGCCTGCCCGCCAGGCTGCTGGAACTCGAGCTCACCGAAAGCCAGATGCTCGACGACATCGAGAACGCCATCGATACCTGCCGCCAGCTGCGCGCCATGGGCGTGAGCCTGGCGATCGACGACTTCGGCACCGGCTATTCCTCGCTCAGCTACCTCAAGCGCTTCCCGGTCGATTACGTGAAGATCGACAAGTCCTTCGTCGCCGAGCTCGAGCAGTCCGGCGAGGACGCCGCGATCATCCGCGCGATCATCGCCATGGCCCACAGCCTGGAGCTGAAGGTGGTGGCCGAGGGCGTCGAGACCCAGGGCCAGATGGACTTTCTCATGGCGCACGGGTGCGACGAGATCCAGGGCTACCTGCTGAGCGCGCCGGTGGAGGCGGCAGGCATCGTCAAGATGCTGGCCTGATTCAGCCGCGCGTGGTGGCGCCGTCGAGCTCGCGCATCAGCAGGCCGTAGCGCAGGTCCACGCCCTCGGGTACCGGCAGGTACAGCACGTGGCCGTCGCCCGGCGCCACCCCGGTACGCTCGCCGCTTGCGTTCTGCAGGTGGTCGAGGGTGAAGCCGAGGTTGCCCTGGGGCGTCATCAGTTCCAGGCGGTCGCCGACTGCGAAGCGGTTCTTGACGATCACCTCGGCCAGGTCGCCGCGGCGCTCGCCGGAGAGTTCGCCGACGAACTGCTGGCGCTCGGAGAGCGAGAAGCCGCGTTCGTAGTTCTGGTATTCGTCGTGCACGTGGCGGCGCAGGAAGCCCTCGGTGTAGCCCCGGTGGGCCAGGGATTCGAGGGTATCCATCAGCGAGCGGTCGAAGGGCCGGCCGGCGAGGGCATCGTCGATGGCCTTGCGGTAGACCTGGGCGGTGCGCGCCACGTAGTAGTGGCTCTTGGTGCGGCCCTCGATCTTAAGCGAGTGCACGCCCATCTGCACCAGGCGCTCGACGTGCTGCACGGCGCGCAGGTCCTTGGAGTTCATGATGTAGGTGCCATGCTCGTCCTCGAAGGTCTCCATCAGCTCGCCGGGGCGGCTCTGGTCTTCGAGCAGCAAGAGCCGGTCGGTCGGCGCGCCGCTGCCCAGGGTCGGTTCGATCGGCTGCACGGGGATCGGACGGTACTGCTGGACGATCGCGCCCGTCTCGTCCTCACGTCCCTCGTGGGCCTTGTACTGCCAGCGGCAGGCGTTGGTGCAGGTGCCCTGGTTGGGGTCGCGGCGGTTGAGGTAGCCCGACAGCAGGCAGCGCCCGGAGTAGGCCATGCACAGCGCGCCATGGACGAACACTTCCAGCTCCATGCCCGGCACCTGCTCGCGGATCTCGCCGATCTCCTCCAGCGACAGTTCGCGCGAGAGGATCACCCGGCTCACGCCCTGGGCCTGCCAGAACCTCACCGTCGCCCAGTTCACCGCGTTGGCCTGCACCGAGAGGTGGATGGTCATCTGCGGGAAATGCTCGCGCACCAGCATGATCAGGCCCGGGTCGGACATGATCAGCGCATCCGGGCCCATGGCGACCACCGGCTCCAGGTCCCTGAGGAAGGTCTTGAGCTTGGCGTTGTGCGGCGCGATGTTCACCACCACGTAGAACTGCTTGCCCTGGGCGTGGGCCTCGTCGATGCCCAGGCGCAGGTTGGCGTGGTCGAATTCGTTGTTGCGCACTCGCAGGCTGTAGCGCGGCTGGCCGGCGTAGACGGCATCGGCCCCGTAGGCGAAGGCGTAGCGCATGGACTTGAGGGTGCCGGCGGGGGACAGGAGTTCGGTGCGTGGGCGTGGCGACATGCTGCGGACTCAAAGGCGCGTAAAAAGTGCGGGATTGTACGTCATGGCGCTCCGCAGGCTGTATCCGGTGGAGTCGTTTCGAGGCGGTCGGGCCTGTGGGGAATTGCCGCAGGCTGTGCCGGTCTTTAATAGACGAGGGCTGCGCCGCATCGGGGACGCAGCCAGGAACGAAGCAGGAGGACGCATGCCGGATCGAGTCGTCGCCAGTGCCAACGGGTATTACGTGTTCGAGTGCCGCACCGGCTCTGCGGGCGATACGCAGGTTCACTACGAAGCGCGGCAGGGCGCCCGCTGCGTCGAGCGCTTCGAGCAGCTCGACGATGCCCGGCGGTTCGTCGAAACCGTCCATATGCGCGAAGAAGAGGACAACTACCGCGAATGACGCCGATTTCGGCGTAGTGAGGGTTCGTCAAAAGGCTTGGGACCTTGGGCGTGCCTGCCCGGTCGTGTCGGTCGTTCGCGGTCGAGACCGCTCCCACAGCGGGGCGTTCGCCGGCCATTGTAGCGCCTGCCCTCACCGTCCGAGGGAGCGGTCGGGGACGCCCGGTCTTGACCGTGGGCAGGCCCCGGGCCTTGCCAGCCCCGCCAGCGCGCGCGGCCATGCCGCCCTGCGGGTGACGGTACGGGCCGGTGCGCATCGAGCATCGGCAACGGATCACAAGCGCGCGTCCGGGTTTTCGCTACTATCGCGGCCTTTCCCCTCGATAAGGACATCGACATGCTGTCGACCCTCGTTTTCCTGGCCATCCTGGCCGTGGTGGCCTTCTACGTCATCGGTATCTACAACAGGCTGGTGAAGCTGCGTAACCGCTACCAGAACGCCTTCGCCCAGATCGAAGTGCAGCTCAAGCGCCGCTACGACCTAATTCCCAACCTGGTGGAAACCGCCAAGGCCTACATGACGCACGAGCGCGAGACCCTCGAGGCGGTGATCGCCGCGCGCAACGGGGCCGTGGCCGGACTCCAGGCGGCCGCCGCGCAACCGGGCAATGCGCAGGGCATGGCGCAGCTGGCCGGTGCCGAAAGCCTGCTGCAGAACGCCCTGGGTCGCCTGAACGTGACGCTGGAAGCGTATCCGGAGCTCAAGGCCTCGCAGAACATGCAGCAGGTCAGCGAAGAACTCAGCAGCACCGAAAACAAGCTGGCCTTCGCCCGGCAGGCTTTCAACGACGCGGTGATGGACTACAACACCTACAAGCAGAGCTTCCCGCCGGTGGTGCTGGCGCCCACCTTCGGCCACGCACAGGATGCCGGCCTGCTGGAGTTCGCCGACAGTGAAGTGATCCAGGCCGCACCCAAGGTCTCGTTCTAAATACCTTCGCGCACGGATGCCAGGATGAATTTCTTCGAACAGCAGGCGCGCGCCAAGCGCAACAGCGGCCGCCTGATCATGCTACTGGCGCTGGCGGTGACCGGCCTCATCGCCCTCGCCAGCCTGGCCCTGGGGTTCGCCCTGCGCCTGCTGGGTCACAGTGACAGCCATGCCCTGAGCCAGGGCCTCGGGATCGACTGGTGGCTGATCGGTTCGGTCAGCGTGGTGGTGATCGGCGTGGTGGTGCTGGGCAGTCTGTTCAAATCGGTGCAATTGAGCCGCGGCGGCAAGGCGGTGGCCGAGCGCCTGGGCGGGCGGCTGATCAACCTGGAGCCCCGGGGTTTCGAGGAGCGCCGGCTGCTCAACGTGGTCGAGGAAATGGCCATCGCCTCGGGCACGCCGGTGCCGCCGGTCTACGTGCTGGACGATGCGTCGATCAATGCCTTCGCTGCCGGGCTGACGCCCCAGGACGCGGTGATCGGCATCACCCGGGGCGCCATCACGCTGCTCACCCGCGAGGAGCTGCAGGGCGTGATCGCCCATGAATTCAGCCACATCTTCCATGGCGATATGCGTCTGAACACGCGGTTGGTCTCGGTGCTGCACGGCATTTTGCTGCTGGGGCTGATCGGCGAGTTCGTGCTGCGCGGCGGCGGACGTTCGAGCCGTAGCCGCAGCAACCGTGGCAATGGCGTGGCCGCCGTGCTCCTGATCGGCGGCAGCCTGATGGTGATCGGCTATGCCGGCACCTTCTTCGGCAACCTGATCAAAGCGGCGGTCAGCCGGCAGCGCGAGTTTCTCGCCGATGCGGCGGCGGTCCAGTTCACCCGCGACCCGTCGGGCATCGCCGGCGCGCTGAAGAAGATCGGCGGCCATCTCGGCGGTTCGCGGCTGCAATCGGCCAATGCCGCCGAGTTCAGCCACATGTATTTCGGCCAGGGCGTCTCGGCCGGGATTGCCGGGCTGATGGCCACCCATCCGCCGTTGCCGGAGCGGATTCGCCGTGTCGAACCCGGCTGGGATGGGCAGTTCCCCTATGTCGATCCGAGCGTCGCGGCATCACCGTTCGGGGCCGGCCCCGGGGTTGCCGGCCTCGCCGCGGGCGGGCCGGCGGCCGAGGTCTACGGCCTGGTCGATGCCGAGCGGTCCATCGCCACCATCGGCGATCCGCAGCCGGCCCATCTGCAGGCCGCCCGTGACACCCTCGATCGGCTGCCGCCGATGCTGGTCGACGCGGCGCACCGGTGCCACGGGGCCGAGGCGCTGGTCTACGGCCTGTTGATCGACGCCGACCCGGCCGTGCGGGAGCGCCAGTTCGACCTGCTGGAGACGGCACCGAGCGATGTCCGCCAGGTCATGGCCCAACTGGTGCCGGCGCTGGACCGGATCGCCGAAGGCCAGCGGCTGGCGCTGCTGGAGCTGGCCATTCCCGTACTCAAACAGCTCGAGCGCGAGGGGCTGGTCAGGCTCAAGCAGAACCTCGGCGCGCTGATCCTCGCGGATCGAAAGGTCAGCCTGATGGAGTGGAGCCTGCTGCGCATCGTCGAGCGCAACATCGCCGGCCCGCGGTGGGTCGATGGCAGGCATTCGCTCGAGGCGGTCAGGGACGAGGTGGCGGTGCTGCTCTCGGCCCTGGCGCTGGCCGGGCATGACGAGCCGGACGACGCCCGCAAGGCTTTCGACGCAGCGCAGGTGGAGCTGCCGTTCGTGCTGACGATGCGCGAAGGCGAGGCCGCCGGGCTCAAGGCGCTGGACGCGGCGCTCAAGCGCCTGGTATCGCTCAAACCGCTGCAGAAGCCGCGCCTGCTCAAGGCCATGGCGCGCTGCATCGGGCACGACGGACGCATCCGCGCCGCTGAGGCCGAGCTGATGCGGGCGGTGGCCGATAGCCTGGACTGCCCGATGCCGCCGCTGCTGGCGCCCTGAGCCCGGCGAGCCGCCGAGCGGTGGCGAACCGCGAATGCCCGCCGGCGGTCACTTGGACGTCAGTGCCCGCTGGAGTCGACCATGGCCGAGCCCCCTGCTTCCCACCCCGCGCTGCCGCGTCGATCGATGCTCGCGGCGGCGCTCATCGGGATCGGCCTGATGGCCGCGGTGGACGAGATCCTCTTCCACCAGATCCTCGCCTGGCACCATTTCTTCGATCGCTCCACGCCGGCCGTCGGGCTGCTCTCCGACGGGCTTCTGCATGCCGCCGAAGTGATCCTGCTGGTGGCCGGCTTCTTCCTTTATGCCGACCTGCAGCGCAGCGGCCAGCTGGTGCGCGGCCATGCCTGGGCGGGCCTGTTCCTGGGCATGGGCGGTTTCCAGCTGTTCGACGGGCTGGTCAACCACAAGCTGCTGCGCCTGCACCAGGTGCGCTACGTGGACCCGCTGTTGCCCTATGACCTGGCCTGGAACGGCGCGGCGTTGCTGCTGCTGGTGATCGGCCTGGTGCTGCTGCGCCGCGCGCGCCGTACGCAGGGGGCGCTGGGCTAGTGGCGCACGCCTTCGCCTGGCTGCTGCCGACGCTGCTGCTCGGCCTCTACCTGGGCGGCGTGGCGGTGAGGGTGCGCGACGGTGGCCAGTGGGGCCGTGGCCGTCTTCTCTGTTTCGTGGTCGGTTGCGCGCTGCTGGTGCTGGCCTTGTGGCCGCCGCTGATGGCCTGGGCGCATGCCGATCCGCGCGGGCACATGGTCCAGCACCTGCTGCTGGGGATGTTCGCGCCGATCGCGCTGATGCTCGGTCGGCCGCTCAGCCTGCTGCTGCGTACCCTGCCGCAGCGCCATGGGCGGCGAGCGGCGCTGCTGCTCGGCTCGCCGCCCATGGTGGCGCTGACCCATCCGGTGACGGCACTGTTGCTGGATGTCGGCGGGCTCTATCTGCTCTACCTGACACCGCTGTTCGCCGCCAGCATGGACCACGCGCTGCTGGGCGGCTGGCTGCACCTGCACGTCCTGCTCGCCGGCTACCTGTTCGCCTGGTCGATCGCCGGCCCCGATCCGGCGCCGGCCCGCCCCGGCTTCGCGCTGCGGCTGGGCGTGCTGTTCGTCGCCATCGCCGCCCACGGCATCCTCGCCAAGCTGATGTATGGCTATGGATTTCCCCGCGACACGGCGTTCGTGCCCGAGCAGCTGGAGGCGGCTGCCCGCCTGATGTACTACGGCGGCAGCCTGGCCGAACTGCTGCTGGCGGCGCTGCTGTTCGCCGGCCGGCCGGGCCGCCGCTGGCGCGCGGGGATGCTGGCGTCGCCCGGCCTGCCGCGCTGATCAGGCCGCGGCGATCACGTCGCCGTGGTTCTCCGGCTCGATCAGCGCCTGGTGCAGCGCGGCGACGGCGGCGGCGTAGTCTTCCTCGTGCACCACGCACTGCATTTCCACCTGGCGGATCGACTGGTGCACCGCCTGCACGCCGATGCCGGCCGCGGCCAGCGCGGCGACGGTGCGGGCGAGGATGCCGTTGACCTTCATGTCCGAGCCGATCGCCGAGACGATGGCCAGCTTGTGGACGCGGACCTCGGCCGCCGGGTAGCGCTCCTCGATCAGGCGCGTGGCGCGGTTGATCAGCTTGCGCGAGCCGCTGGCGTAATAGGTGATGCTGTTGGCGTCCGAATCCTTGTTCACCACGTAGAGCTTGAGCTGCTTGAGCAGGCGGCTGATCTCCAGGTCGTAGCCGACGTCGCCGAGCATCTCCTGGTCGAACACCTCGATGCCGAACACGTCGTTGCGCCCGGCGATGATCTCCACGCAAGGCCGCTCGCTCCGGTAGTCCTGGCTGATCAGGGTGCCGCCGTGCTCGGGCTCGAAGGCGTTCTTGATCCTCAGCTCCACGCCGGCCCGGCGCAGGGTGCGCGCCGCCTTGGGATGGATCGCCTCCATGCCGAGGTTCGACAGCTGGTCGGCGACGTCGTAGTTGGTCCGGCCGATGGTCACCACCCGGTCGGCGCCGACCAGGTTCGGGTCGGCGCTAGAGAGGTGGAATTCCTTGTGGATGATCGCCTCGCGTGCACCGGTGGCGGCGGCGATCTGGGCGAAGGTGATCTCGCTGTAGCCGCGGTCGTAGGTGTTCATCAGCCCTTCGCTGCAATGGGTGTAGCCGGTGGCGACGGCCAGCTCGGTGCCGAGGTCGATATCGGTAAAGCTGCTCTGGATCATCCGTTCGAAGGGCTGCGGCGCATCCAGGTGCCAGCCGGTGAGGTCCACCAGCCGCGCGCGGACGCCGCGCCCCTTGAGCGCCAGCACCGTGTTGAAGGCGCTGTGCGCCTCGCCGAGGGAGGCGAGCATCTCGCGCACCTTCATCAGGTGTTCGCCGAGCTGGAAATGGCCGTAGCTGCACAGTTGCTGCAGGCTCTGCATGCAGGCGCGCACGTCGTCGATGCGGGCATTGATGAAGGCATTGGCCGACTGGCGCTCGAACGGGCCGCCGAACAGCTCGGCGTTGCGCGCCAGCATGCGCAGGCGAACGCCTTCGAGGGCCTCGAGCCAGGCCCCTTCGCTGTGGGCGTCGGCGAAGCGCTGGTAGACGCCCGGCTCGCCGGTCTTCTTGTGCTCGAGCAGCAGGTTGGTCATGCCGGCATAGGCCGAGACCACGAACACGCGCTGATAGAGCCCGCTGCCCTGGCGCCCGCCGACGAGGATGTTGTCGAGGACTTCTTCGAAGCGGCTCATGGAGGTGCCGCCGATCTTTTCTACGGTATGCATGGTGTTCCCGTTGCTCAGGCCTTCGCTGGCGGTCTCGGCCGCTGGGCGAAGGCGCTCGATGAATGCGTACCCCCGGCAGGTCATGGCCGGACAGGCGGGGCGGGCGAGGCCCGCCGGGCCGTCAGAGGTAGCGTTGCGGCGCGATGTCGAGCGGCGCGAAGTCGTCGCGCTCGGCGACGAAGTCGGGGCGTGGACCGCGTCCGCAGAAGGGCGCCTGCACCGCGTTCTCCACGGCGTTGTAGACGTAGAACAGGTTGCTGCGCGCGCTGGGGGTGATGTTGCCGTTGGAGCCGTGCATGGTGTTGCAGTCGAAGAACACCACGCTGCCGGCCGGACCGGTGGCGGTGTCGATGCCGTAGCGGTCCGCCAGCTCGGTGAGGCTGGCGTCGTCCGGCACGCCGATCTCCTGCTTGCGCAGGGATTGCTCGTAGTGGTTCTCCGGCGTCTCGCCGACGCAGCGGATGTAGTGCCGGTGCGAGCCGGGGATGAGCATCAGCGGACCGTTGTGCGGCGCGTTGTCGGTCAGCAGGATCGAGCAGGACAGCGCGCGCATGCGCGGCATGCCGTCTTCGGTGTGCCAGGTCTCGAAATCCGAGTGCCAGTAGAACTCCTTGCCGTTGAAGCCGGGTTTGAAGTTCATCCGCGACTGGTGCACGTAGAGTTCGCCGCCGAGGATGAAGCGGGCGATGCCGGCGGTGCGCGCGTCCCGCGCGATGCGGGCGAACAGCGGGTTGTCGCTGTGGATGTCGAACACCGAACGGATCGCCCCGCTGCCCGGCTCCCGGATGGTCTTGCCGGAATCTGCGACGGCCGGGTCCTGGCGCATGCGGTCCAGCTCCTGGCGAAACAGCGCGACTTCCTCGGCGCTGAACAGGTTCGGTATCACCAGGTAGCCGTCGCGCTCGAAGCGTTCGATCTGCTCGGCCACGATCGGTGCGTTGTCCAGATCGTTGCGGTAGACCACCGGGTCCAGGCGCTCCTGCCAGCTCGGCCGGGGTTGCTGGCGCGAGGGGTAGAGGTCTGCTCGTTGCGGGTCCATGCGTGCCTCTTCGGTTGCTTGCGAAAGATGCAGCGGCCGTTGCCGGCCGCGTTGGGTTCAGGCCACGGTTTCGGCTTCCAGCGGGTAGACGCCGGAGGCGTCGTGCACTTCCTTGCCATTGAGCGGCGGGTTGAAGACGCAGGCCAGCTTCATCTCCTCGCTGCCGCCGCGCAGCAGGTGCTCGTCGTGCTTGTCGAGGACGTACAGGGTGCCGGGCTCGATGCGGTAGATCCTGCCGTCGGCGAGGGTCTCGATCTCGCCGTTGCCGCTGATGCAGTACACCGACTCCAGATGGTTCTGGTAGTGGATATGGGTCTCGGTGTTGGCGTAGATGGTGGTGATGTGGAAGGAGAACCCCATCTTGTCGTCCTTGAGCAGCATGCGGGTGCTGTCCCAGGTTTCGGTGACGATCTTGCGGCCCGAGTTTTCGCACTCGGCGAGGGTACGTACGATCATGTTCTGCTCTCCTTTCTCAAGA
Source organism: Stutzerimonas nosocomialis (assembly GCF_005876855.1). Classification (GTDB taxonomy): domain Bacteria; phylum Pseudomonadota; class Gammaproteobacteria; order Pseudomonadales; family Pseudomonadaceae; genus Stutzerimonas; species Stutzerimonas nosocomialis. The sequence goes on from NZ_QLAE01000001.1 coordinate 26,198, forward strand.
CGCTTGGTTGGTGGCCTGCTCGCCCATCACCGCGGCGAACGCGCGGTCCAGGATGCCGAGGGCCTTGTCGATCTGCTCGTCGCTGATGACCAGCGGGCAGAGGCACTTGACCACTTCGCTGTGGGCGCCGCTGGTTTCGATCACCAGGCCGTTCTCGAAGGCGTGGCGGCAGACCGCGGCGGCGGTGTCGCCGTCCGGGCAGCCGATGCCGAGCATCATTCCGCGACCCTTCAGGTGCAGCGAGTCCGGGCCGTGGCGGCGGATGATGCGCTGCATGCCGTCGGCGATGCGCTTGCCCTTGGCGCGCACGCTCATGGCAAATCGGTCGTCCTGCCAGAAGTGCTCCAGGGCGGCGGCGGCGGTGACGAAGGCGTGGTTGTTGCCGCGGAAGGTGCCGTTGTGCTCGCCGGGGCTCCACTGGTCCAGCTCACGGCGCAGCAACAGCATGGCGAACGGCAGGCCGAAGCCCGACAGCGACTTGGACAGGGTGATCATGTCCGGCCGGATGCCCATCTCTTCGAAGCTGAAGAAGGTCCCGGTGCGGCCGCAGCCGGCCTGGATGTCATCGACGATCAGCAGCATCTCGTGCTTGCGGCAGAGCTTTTCCAGCTTGCGCACCCAGTCGGCCGAGGCGGCGTTGAGCCCGCCTTCGCCCTGGACCACCTCGACGATCACCGCCGCCGGCTTGTCGATGCCGCTCGACGGGTCGGACAGCAGCTTGTCCATCATCGCCACGGTGCTGACCTTCTCGCCGAAATAGTTGGCGTAGGGCATGCGGCTCACGTCGCTCAGCGCGACGCCGGCGGCCCCGCGGTGGTGGCCGTTGCCGGTCGCCGCCAGGGCGCCGATGCTGCAGCCGTGGAAGCCGTTGGTGAAGCTGATGACGTTGTTGCGGCCGGTGACCTTGCGCGCCAGCTTCAGCGCCGCCTCCACCGCGTTGGTGCCGGTCGGGCCGGTGAACTGCATCAGGTAGCCGTCCATCCCGCGCGGCGTGAGGATCAGCCGGTCGAAGGTTTCGAGGAAGCGCTCCTTGGCGTCGGAATACATGTCCAGGCCGTGGGTGAGGCCGTCGGCGGCGATGTAGTCGATCAGCGCCTGCTTGAGCACCGGATGGTTGTGCCCGTAGTTGAGCGTGCCGGCACCGGCGAGGAAGTCGATGTAGCGCTTGCCCTCGCGGGTCACCAGCTCGGCGCCCTGGGCCTGCTTGAACACCACCGGGAAGGAGCGGCAGTAGCTGCGGACGGACGATTCGTGCAGTTCGAAGATGTTCATGGAGTCTCCTCTCGTTGTTGTTCCGGGGGCGGCGCCTTCACCGGCGATCGGCCGCAGCGGACCTGCCCGGTAGAGGACTTCGTCCTCGTGGCGGCCGGCGAAATGCTCGGCGCGGGAAAACAGCGTGCGGGTGCTGTGCTGTACGCCCAGACGGGCGAAGGCGCGCTTGAACAGGGCCTGTGAAGGCTCGTTGTCCGGCGAGATGGTGGTCTCGAGGTAGCGCACGCCCTCGCCGGCGACCCGCTCGGTCAGCGCCAGCAGCATGCGCAGGGCCAGGCCCTGGCCGCGCATCGAGGCATCGACCGCGACCTGCCAGACGAACAGGGTGTCGGGGCGGGAAGGGGGGCGGTATCCGGAAATGAAGCCCACCAGTTCGCCCTGGGGGGTCTGCGCGGCGATGGCGGTGTCGGCGAAATCGGAACACTGCAGCAGGTTGCAGTAGACCGAATTGGTGTCCAGCGGCTGGCAGCGTGCTACCAGAGAATGAAGGTCGTGGCCGTCGCCGTCGGTAGGGCGACGGAGGGTGACGGGGACAGAAATCAAAACAGGTTCCTTGGTTCTAGTTATTGAATCCTTTTAAAGGTTAAACACATCCAAACGATGATCTCAACCCAAGGATCTGGATCGCCCGTCAATATCCGGTAGTTCATCTGCGATGAATTAACGCGGTGCGGTTAATTGATCGAGCGTTCAATATGCGCGTCGCGTTTCGATGAATTACGGCGTAGTGGGCAAGAGCAGGTTCAGTCATTGCCACGCCGAAACAGTTCAGCTTTTCGGGCCGGCGATCGCGCCGGGCCGGCCCTGCTTGCTGCGCTGCAGGCCTTGATTTTACTGGTGTTCAGCCGCTCGTCGATCCGCCGGTCGCGGTCGGTCGGCTGGCGAAGGCCTGGGCGTGAATAAGGGCGCCACAACTACCGAGATGCTGTGCCCGATAATGACGCGGGTGGGCGTTTGATTTTGTCCGTGAAATCACGCCTGAACTAAGCGTGCGCTCCGGAAGTTGATGGCCCGTTGCGCGCAGAATAAATAACGCTGTAACCGGATATTGTCGGTGGCGCGCATCGATAGTTGTCGAGGGAGAAGAATCGGCCAATGAACGGCCGGTTCGAAACAGCCTCCGAACGGGCCGCAGCCCGCATGAGCGCGGGCCGTCGGCGAAGTGGCGGCGGTGGTTTTTTCAGGCGACGGCGCCGCTCATTGCCACCAGCGAAAGCCCTTGCGCTCCAGCAGCTGGTGCGCCTGCTCGGGGCCGTCGCTGCCGGCCGGATACGGCCGTGGTTTGCGGTAATGTTCCTGCCAGCCCTTGAGGATCGGATCGACCCAATGCCAGGCCGCTTCGACTTCGTCGCGGCGCATGAAGAGCGTGGAGTCGCCTTCGATGACGTCCAGCAGCAGCCGCTCGTAGGCTTCCCAGCGGCGCGTCTGGTGAAACGCCTGGGCCAGGTTGAGGTCGAGTTCGACCGGTTCGAGCTGCATGCCCTTGCCGGGCGCCTTGGCCATCAGTTGCAGGCTGATGCTTTCCTCCGGCTGCAGGCGGATGACCAGGCGATTGACCTGGCCGTTCTGGAACAGCATGTGCGGCACCGGCTTGAAGGTCAGCACGATCTCCGAGCTTTTCTTCGCCAGCCGCTTGCCGGTACGCAGGTAGAAGGGCACGCCGGCCCAGCGCCAGTTGTCGACTTCGGCCTGTACGGCGACGAAGGTCTCCGTATCGCTGTCGTTGTCGACGTTTTTCTCGAAGTAGTAGGCCGGTACGTCGTGTCCGCCGATGCGCCCGGCGGTGTACTGGCCGCGTACCGTCTTGTCCAGCACGTCCATCCCGGTGATCGGCTTGAGCGCTTCGAGCACCTTGACCTTCTCGCCGCGCACCGACTTGGCGTCGAAGCGCCCCGGCGCCTCCATCGCTATCAGGCACAGCAGCTGCAGCAGGTGGTTCTGCAGCATGTCGCGCATCGCACCGGCCTGGTCGTAGTAACCGCCGCGATTCTCGATTCCCAGGGTTTCCGACACGCTGATCTGGACGTGCTCGATATGGCCGGCGCGCCAGATGGGTTCGAACAGGGCATTGGCGAAGCGCAGGGCCATGAGGTTCTGCACGGTTTCCTTGCCCAGGTAGTGGTCGATCCGGTAGATCCGCGACTCGGCGAACACCTGGCCGATGGCCTCGTTGATCTCCAGCGCCGAGTCCAGCGAATGGCCGATGGGCTTTTCCAGCACGATGCGCGACGCCTGTCCGGCCAGACCCGCGCTTTCCAGATGCGAGGCGATGTCGCGGAACAGCCGCGGCGCGGTGGCCAGATAGTGGACGCGGATGCGGCCGTCCTGCTGGCCGAGGTGGTGGGCCAGGCGAACGAACTCGCTGCGCTGGGTCGCGTCGAGCGGGAAGTAATCGAGGCGCTGGGCGAAATCCCGCCAGGTCTCGGACTGGAAGTCGGCCTGGGCCACCTGCGCCCGGCAATGGCGCTCGGCCAGGGCCAGATAGGCGTCGCGGTCGAGCTCCTGGCGCGCCAGCGCGAGAATGCGCACGTCGGGGTTGAGCCGCCTGTCGCGGTGCAGGTGATAGAGGGCGGGAATGAGCTTGTGCAGCGCCAGATCGCCGGTGCCGCCAAAGACGAGCATGTCACAAGATGTGGACATCGAATGCTTCCCCCGGAAGGTTGGGTGGGCGCTGGCCGGCGGCTTGTAGTATAACTACAAGCCCACTACACCCCAGCCGGCAGCCGTTGGCGCACGTTACCGCCCGTGTCGCCCCGTCTGCCAGCCGTCGAGCATAGCGAGACCGCACCGTGAATCTGCTGCAACACATCGCTCAATCGAGAAATCTGCTGCGCAAGTCGGAACTCAAGGTAGCCGATCACGTGCTGCTCGATCCGGCTGCGGTGATGCACAGCTCCATGGCCGACCTGGCCCAGACGGTCGGTGTCAGCGAGCCGACCATCGTGCGTTTCTGCCGCGCCATCGGCTGCATCGGCTTTCAGGACCTCAAGCTCAAGCTTGCACAGAGTCTGGCCGCCGGGGCCAGCTTTGGCCAGTTCGCCATCAGCGAGGACGACTCGGTCGCCGACTTCAGCATGAAGATCTTCGACACCACGCTGCACACCCTGATCGAGGTCCGCGAGAAGCTCGATCCGGTGGCGCTGGAGAAGGCCATCGGCCTGTGCTCCAAGGCGCAGCGCATCGAGTTCTACGGTTTCGGCGCCTCCGGCGCGGTGGCCGCCGATGCCCAGCACAAGTTCTTCCGCCTGCTGCTCAACGCCGCGGCCTACTCGGACCCGCACATGCAGGCGATGTCGGCCATCACCCTCAAGCCGTCGGACGTCGCCGTGTGCATCTCCCAGTCCGGGCGTTCCAAGGACCTGCTGATCACCGCCAACGTGGTGCGCGAGGCCGGTGCATCGCTGATCGCCCTGTGCCCGGGGCAGACGCCGCTGGCCGACCTGGCCACGGTGAACCTGGCCATCGACGTGCAGGAAGACACCGAGATCTACACCCCGCTGACCTCGCGCATCGCCCACCTGGTGGTGATCGACGTGCTGGCCATGGGCGTGGCGATGGCGCGCGGCCCGAGCCTGGTCAACCACCTCAAGAGCGTCAAGCGCAGCCTGCGCAGCCTTCGCCTGTCGCCCAAGACGATCAAGACCCAGGACGACTGAACGCCGCACGGCGGCTGTCATCGCAGCGTCATGGCGGCGTCCTCGCCCTGTCATTTCGAGCTTCGATGCTAGGACTCCCCTCAACCGCTTCCGGGAGTATTGGCATGCTGTCTTCGAACGATTACACCGCCACCCTCGATTCCAAGGGCCGCCGCAAGTTGCAGGACGAGCGCCGCATGCGCTATCGCCGCGCCATCGAGCATTACGCCGAGCAGCGCCGCCTGCAGGCCGAGCTGATGGACGACCTGGACGAGCTGCTTGGCGGCGCCGGTCGTCGCGTCGCCTGATTCCTCTCGGACCGTGCGGCGCCCGGTTTACGGCCCCGATGCCGGGCCTCGCCGGTTGCCCACGGCAGCGAATTTGTAAAGAAGTTCAGTCGTCGACCCCTGCGGGCGATGAAATCGGGTACAAACGCTTCTTCCGTATCCCATGAATTGACGAGCAGGCGGCCCGTCCACCGGTGCCGCGCCTGTTCGCCGCGAACGAGAAGATCAAGAAGGCATGGCAGCCACGCGTGTTGTTCCCCTGGTCGTATTAATTGGCGTGCTGGTCGGCGGCAGCTATTGGTGGCTGTCGCGTCCGGCGCCCGCTCCCGTGGCGGCCACCGGCGCCGTCCCGGTCACCCTGGCTCCGGTGACCCGTGGCGATGTCCCGGTGCTGCTGCGTGGCCTCGGCCGGGTACGCGCGCTGCGCAGCATCGAGGTTCGCCCGCAGGTGGACGGCACCCTCGTCGAATTGCCGGCCGCCGAAGGGCAGCGGGTGCGCAAGGGCGACCTGCTGGCGCGGATCGACGACCGCAGCATCGCCGCCGCGCTGCGCCAGGCCGAGGCCGAGCGTGACGTCACCCGCGCCGAACTGGACATCGCCCGCATCGACCTGCGCCGCTACGAGAACCTGGTCAAGGAGCGCGCCGCGCCGGCGCAGACCCTCGATCAGCAGAAGGCCCTGGTGGCGCGCCTGCAGGCGACCCTGGGCACCCGCGAGGCGGCCGTCGCGGCGGCCCGGGTGCAGCTGAGCTATACCCGTATCCATTCCCCCACCGATGGCCGCGTCGGCATTCGCAACGTCGACGAGGGCGCGCTGGTGCGCAGCGGCGACAGCCAGGGCCTGTTCTCGGTGGTGCAGACCGACCCGATCCATGTCGAGGCAACCCTGCCGCAGGCGCGCCTGCCCGAGCTGCAGCGCATCCTCGCGCAGAGTCCCGAGGCGCCGGTGGTGGCCTACCGTGAGGATGGCGGCGAGGCGATCGCCGAAGGCCGCCTGGAACTGATCGACAACCGGGTGGCGCTGGAGTCCGGCACCATTCGCGTCAAGGCGCGGTTCGACAATGCCGACGAGCGCCTGTGGCCGGACCAGTCGGTGGTGATGAGCCTGCAGGCGCGCCTGCTCGAAGGCGTGCTGAGCATTCCGCAGCGGGCGATCCGCCAGGGCGCCGAAGGCACCTTCGTCTGGCGCGTCGTCGAGGGCCAGGCGCAGCCGGTGCCGGTGCGGGTGGTCTACCAGACCGCCGACGAGGCCGTGGTCGAAGGGCTCGAGGCGGGCGAACAGGTGGTCACCGACGGCCAGTCGCGGTTGCGTCCCGGCATCGCCGTGCGCGAGGCCGACGAGCCGATCGCGGCGGGGGCCCACTGATGCAGACGCGCGGTTTCTACGCGCTGTGCATCGGCCATCCGATCGGTATCGTGCTGCTGGCGGTGGCGCTGCTGCTGTGCGGGGTGATCGCCTTCACCCGGCTGCCGTTGGCGCCGCTGCCCGAGGTGGACGCGCCCACCATCGAGGTCACCGCGCAGATGCCCGGCGCCAGCGCCGACACCATGGCCTCGTCGGTGGCGACACCCCTGGAGGTGCAGTTCAGCGCCATCCCCGGCATCGAGGACATGACCTCCACCAGCTCGCTGGGCCGGGTCGAGCTGATCCTGCAGTTCAACCTCGACAAGGACATCGACGCCGCCGCCCAGGAAGTCCAGGCCGCCATCAACGCGGCGTCTTCCCGGCTGCCGGCGGACCTGCCGGAGTTGCCGGTGTGGCGCAAGATCAACCCCGCCGACACCCCGATCATCATCCTCGCGGTCAGCTCGCAGACCCTGTCGCCCTATGAGGTCAGCGACCTGGCCGAGTCGGCCATCGCCCGCCAGCTGAGCCAGATCCAGGGCGTCGGCATGATCCGTCTCAACGGTCTGCAGCGCCCGGCGATCCGCATCCAGGCGCGGCCCGAGCGGCTCGCCGCGGCCGGCATCACCCTGGCCGACATTCGCAGCGCGGTGCAGGGCGCCAGCGGCAACCGGCCGACCGGCGCGCTGGTCGGCGAGTACCGCCTCTCCACCCTGAACAGCAACGGGCAACTGTTCGAGGCCTCCGACTACGCCGACCTGATCGTCGCCTACCGGGGCGGCGCGCCCGTCCGGCTCGGCGACGTGGCGAACGTCAGCCTCGGCTCGGAGAACGCCTACACCCAGGCCACGCCCAACGGCGTGCCCGGCGTCGCGGTGGTGATCCGTCGCCAGCCCGGCGCCAACATCGTCGCCACCGCCGAGGCGGTGATCGCCGCGCTGCCGGAACTCACCGCCGAGCTGCCGGCCGACCTCAAGGTGGAAGTGCTCAACGACCGTACCCGCACCATCCGTGCCTCGCTGCACGAGGCCGAGCTGACTCTGCTGATCGCTGTGGCGCTGGTGATCGGCATCATGGCGCTGTTCCTGCGCCAGTGGTCGGCGACGCTGGTGGTCTTCGCCGTGCTCGCCACCTCGGTGGTGGGCGCCTGCGCGGCGATGTACCTGTTCGGCCTGTCGCTGAACAACCTGACGCTGGTGGCGATCATCATCGCGGTGGGGTTCATCGTCGACGACGCCATCGTCGTGGTGGAAAACATCCACCGGCACCTCGAGCGCGGGGTCGGGCGGGTCCAGGCGGCCCTCGAGGGCATCCAGGAGATCGGCTTCACGGTGGTCTCCATCAGCCTGTCGCTGGTCGCGGTGTTCATCCCGCTGTTCTTCATGAGCGGCTACATCGGCCGGCTGTTTCGCGAGTTCGCCCTGGCCGCGACCTCGGCGATCCTGATCTCGGTGGTCATCTGCCTGACCCTGGCGCCAGCGTTGGCGGCGCTGTTCATGCAGCCGCTGCCACCGGGACACGGCCGTGGCGGGCTGATGGACCGGGTGATCGGGCGCTACGACCGGGCACTGGTCTGGGCGCTCGACCATCAGCGCATCACCCTCTCGGTGTTCGGCCTGTGCGTGCTGCTCAGCGTCGGTGGGTTCGTACTGATGCCCAAGGGCTTCTTTCCGCTGCAGGACACCGGTTTCATGAACGGCACGGTGCAGGCGTCGGCCGACATTTCCTACGAGGCGATGCAGGCCAAGAGCCGCCGGGTGGTGGAGATCCTGCGCAACGACCCGGACGTGATCGCCTTCAACGCCGACATCGGCAACGACGGTACCTACAGCCTGGGCGGCCTGGCGGTGGTGCTCAGCGACCCCGACGACCGCGAGGCGACGGTGGAGCAGATCATCGACCGGCTGCGGCCTCAGTTCGCCGCGATTCCGGACCTGCGGGTGACGCTGCGCGCGGCGCAGGACATCAACCTCGGTTCGCGCGCCTCGCGCGCCCAGTACCAGTACGTGCTGCGCAGCCGTTCGCTGGACGAGCTGGCGGTGTGGACGCCGCGCCTGACCGAGCGGCTGCAGGAGCATCCGCTGTTTCGCGACGTGAACACCGACCTGCAGTTCGACGCCGCGGTGACGCCGGTGCGCATCGACCGCGAGGCCGCGGCGCGCTATGGCTTCTCCGCCAGCGACGTGGACAACGCGCTCTATGACGCCTTCGGCCAGCGGCGCATCAACGAAATCCAGACGGAGGCCAACCAGTACCGCGTGGTGCTCGAACTCAGCCGCGCCCAGCGCCAGCAGGTCCAGAGCCTGGACCTGTTCCAGCTGCGCTCGCCGATCACCGGCGAGCTGGTGCCGCTGGGCACCTTCGCCACCGTCCAGCCGCAGCACGCCGCGCCGGTGAGCATCAACCACAGCGGCCTGCTGCCGTCGGCCAACATCTCCTTCAACCTCGCCGCGGGCGTGGCGCTGGGCGATGCGGTGGCGGTGCTGCGCCAGATCGAGCAGGACCTCGGCATGCCGGCCACCGTCGGCGGGCGTTTCAGCGGCGCGGCCCAGGCCTTCCAGCAGACCCTGGCTTCGCAGCCGCTGCTGATCCTGGCCGCGCTGGTGGCGGTCTACATCATCCTCGGGGTCCTCTACGAGAGCTTCATCCATCCGCTGACCATCCTCTCGACCATCCCTTCGGCCGGCCTCGGCGCTTTGCTGTTGCTGTGGCTGTGGGGCCTGGATTTCTCGATCATGGCGCTGATCGGGCTGATCCTGCTGATCGGCATCGTCAAGAAGAACGGCATCCTGCTGATCGACTTCGCGCTGCAGGCGCAGCGCCAGGGTATGACCCCGCGCGATGCGATCCACCAGGCCTGCCTGACGCGCTTCCGGCCGATTCTGATGACCACCCTGGCGGCGATGTTCGGGGCGTTTCCGCTGATGCTCGCCTTCGGCACCGGCGCCGAACTGCGCGAGCCGCTGGGCGTGGCGGTGGTCGGCGGGCTGATGCTGAGCCAGGTGCTGACGCTGCTCACCACGCCGGTCATCTACCTGATGATGGATCGCCATTTCCTCGCCGGCCGCCGTGAGGCGCAGGCCCGCGCCGCCGCAGGAGAACACGCATGAGGCTGCTGACCATGCTGTGCCTGGGGATGCTGCTGGCGGGCTGCGCGGCGCGCCAGGATCAGGAGCCACCGCCGCCGCCGGTGGACGACGCCCTGGTGGCGTTGCCGCTGCAATGGTGGGACGGGCTCGGTGATCCGACCCTGGCGCGGCTGGTGGAGCTGGCGCTGCAGGACAACCTCGACCTCGCCGTCGCCAGCCAGCGCATCCGCGAGCAGCGCGCCCTGCGCCGGCAGAGCAGCGGCGCGTTGTTCCCCAGCCTCTACGGCACCGGCCGGCACGAGAAGGGGCGGGGTCGTGATGGCCATGACGAGTCGTATTTCTATGGGCTGGACCTGGCCTGGGAGCTCGACCTGTTCGGCCGTCTGCGGGCGCTCGATCGCGCCGCGCAAGCCGGCCTGCAGGCCGCGCGCGCCGATTATCAGGCGCTGCGCCTGAGCCTGATCAGCGAGGTCGCGACGACCTACCTGCGCTACCGGCTGGCCCTGGCGCAGGCGCAGATCGCCGAGCGGGCCGCCGACAGCCAGGAGCAGGTGGCGCGCATCACCCGGGTCCGCTTCGATCAGGGCACCGCCAGCGGGCTGGATGTCGAGCGGTTCGACACCCAGGTCGCGATCACCCGCGCCGCGGTGCCCAGGGCGCGGGAACAGGCCGCCGCGGCACGCTACGCCCTGGGCTATCTGCTCAACCGCGAGCAGGCCGAGATCGACGCGCTGCTGGGGGTGGGCACCGAGTTGCCGGCCACGCCCGACGATGCGCAGCTGCTGGCGCTGTTCGAACTGCCGGCCAGCAGCCTGCGCGGGCGGCCCGATGTGCGCGCCGCCGAGTTGCGGGCGCAGGCCGCCGACGCATCGCTCGAGGCCGCCCGCGCGCTGCGTTTCCCGCAGCTGAGCCTGGGCGCCCTGGTGGGCGTCGAGCAGGGTGTTTCGGGCACCAGCTGGTCGCTCGGCGGCCAGGTGCTGCAGCCGATCTTCGACTTCGGTCTGATCCGCGCGCAGATCGAGGCCAGCGACGCGCAGCGCGAACAGGCGCTGCTCGGCTACCAGGCCACCGTCGGCCAGGCGCTGCGCGAGACCCGCAGTGCGATTTCGGCCTATTCCGAAGGGCTGGCCCGCCAGCGGCTGCTGGACGCCGCGATCCGCGCCTCGGCCAATGCCACCGATCTTGCCCGGCGCCAGTACGACGCCGGCACCGTCTCGCTGATCGAAGTGCTCGATGCCGAGCGCACCCAGTTCGAGGCCCAGCTCGACCAGGTGCAGGCCGCCGCCGACGTCGCGCTGCGCTGGGTGGAGATCTACCGCACCCTGGGCCTGGCGCCTCCGCTGCCCTGAGCGATCAGCCTTCCCCGCGTGGTCGGCCGGGCTCCAGGGCACGGCCCACGGCGTTGATCGCTGCGCGCTCGCCCTGCACGAAGCGGAAGAAGGTCTGCGCCACTGGCGAGAGGTGCTTGCCGCGCGGATAGGCCAGGCACCAGCTGCGCACCAGCGGCAATTCCTCCACCGGCAGCTCCACCAGTACCCCGGCCTGCAGTTCGTGGCGCACCGCATGGCGCGGCAGCAGCGCGACGCCCATGCCCGCCAGCACGCCTTCCTTCTGCGCCTCGAACGACGCGAGCTCCTCGGTAAGGGCGAAGTGCGCGCGCTTCTGGTGGCAGTACTCCTCGCAGGCCTTGCGCGTGCCGGAACCCTGTTCGCGAACCAGCAGCGGCCAGGCGGTGAGTGCCTGCAGGGTGAGCGAGGCTTGCGCGGTCGCCGGGTGTCCGGCGCGGGCCACCGCGACGATGGCGTTGTCCAGGAAGGGCAGGAACTCCAGCGCCAGGTCGGAGGGAATCTGGGTCATCACCAGCAGGTCGTCGCGGTTGGCGGTGACCCGCCGGACCGCCTCGGCGTGATTGACGACCACCAGTTGCAGGCTGACTTCCGGGTAACGGTCGCGAAACGCGGCGAACAGGTGTGGAAGGAAGTACTTGGCGCTCGACTCGATGGCCAGGCGCAGCTGGCCTTGCAGCGAGCCCTGCAGGTCGGAAAGCTGCATGTCGAGGCTCTCGAGCCGGCCGAAGATATCGCTGCTGGCGCGCCGCAGCGCCTCGGCGGCCTCGGTCAGGTAGAGCTTCTTGCCGACGTAGTCGAACAGCGGCTGGCCCACCAGCTCTTCGAGCTGACGGATCTGCAGGCTCACCGCCGGCTGGGTCAGCGACATCTCCAGCGCGGCGCGGCTGTAGGAGCGGCTGTCGCAGACGGCACGAAAGACCTGCAACTGGCGCAGGGTCAGGCGCAGCAGTGATTTGCGCACGGCTATCGGTCCTCGGAGAAGCGCGCTTGGAGCGCGTGTATAAGTAAATACTTATGCGCAGGCAAACAATTATTGATTTTCTTTAATCATGGGTAAAGGCGTAGTTTAAAACGCGACCCTGTCACTGATTGCGGTCACACAGCGACCCGAAATAACAACGATCCGAGGGCTTTCGCGTGATCAAGAAGCTACTGATCGCCAACCGTGGCGAGATCGCCGTGCGCATCGTGCGCGCTTGCGCCGAGATGGGCATTCGCTCGGTGGCGGTCTACTCCGAGGCCGACCGCATGGCGCTGCACGTCAAGCGTGCGGACGAGGCCTACCGCGTCGGCGAGGACCCGCTGGCCGGCTACCTCAACCCGCGCAAGCTGGTGAACCTGGCGGTGGAAACCGGTTGCGACGCGCTCCATCCCGGTTATGGATTCCTCTCCGAGAACGCCGAGCTGGCCGAGATCTGCGCCGAACGCGGGATTCGCTTCGTCGGGCCCAGCGCCGAGGTGATCCGCCGCATGGGCGACAAGACCGAAGCGCGGCGCAGCATGATCAAGGCCGGCGTGCCGGTCACGCCCGGCACCGAGGGCAATGTCGCGGACCTGGCCGAGGCGCTGGCCGAGGGCGAGCGCATCGGTTATCCGGTGATGCTCAAGGCCACCTCCGGCGGCGGCGGCCGCGGCATTCGCCGCTGCAACTCGCGCGCCGAGCTGGAGCAGAACTTCCCGCGGGTGATCTCCGAGGCGACCAAGGCCTTCGGCAGCGCGGAAGTCTTCCTGGAAAAATGCATCGTCAATCCCAAGCACATCGAGGCGCAGATCCTCGCCGACAGCCATGGCAACACGGTGCACCTGTTCGAGCGCGACTGCTCGATCCAGCGGCGCAACCAGAAGCTGATCGAGATCGCCCCGAGCCCGCAGCTCACCCCCGAGCAGCGCGCCTACATCGGCGATCTGGCGGTGCGCGCCGCCCAGGCGGTGGGCTACGAGAACGCCGGCACCGTGGAGTTCCTGCTCGCCGACGGCGAGGTGTACTTCATGGAAATGAACACCCGGGTGCAGGTCGAGCACACCATCACCGAAGAGATCACCGGGATCGACATCGTCCGCGAGCAGATCCGCATCGCCTCCGGCCTGCCGCTGTCGTTCAAGCAGGAGGACATCCAGTACCGCGGCTATGCGCTGCAGTTCCGGATCAACGCCGAGGACCCGCGCAACGGCTTTCTGCCCAGCTTCGGCAAGATCACCCGCTACTACGCCCCCGGCGGCCCCGGCGTGCGCACCGACACGGCGATCTACACCGGCTACACCATTCCGCCGTACTACGACTCCATGTGCCTGAAGCTGATCGTCTGGGCGCTGACCTGGGAAGAAGCCCTGGCTCGCGGCTCCCGGGCGCTGGACGACATGCGCGTGCAGGGCGTGAAGACCACCGCGACCTACTACCAGCAGATCCTCGCCGACCCGGACTTTCGCAGCGGCCGCTTCAACACCAGCTTCGTCGACGAACACCCGCAGCTGTTGAACTACTCGATCAAGCGCAAGCCCGGTGAACTGGCCCTGGCCATCGCCGCCGCCATCGCCGCCCATGCCGGCCTGTAGCCACCGGCCGATGAAGGAGCAGAACGAATGAACAAGAAAATCACGGTCACCGACACCATCCTGCGCGACGCCCACCAGTCGCTGCTGGCCACCCGCATGCGCACCGAGGACATGCTGCCGATCTGCGAGAAGCTCGACCGCGTCGGCTACTGGTCGCTGGAAGTCTGGGGCGGCGCCACCTTCGATGCCTGCGTGCGCTTTCTCAAGGAAGACCCCTGGGAGCGTCTGCGCCAGCTCAAGGCGGCGCTGCCCAACACCCGCCTGCAGATGCTGCTGCGCGGTCAGAACCTGCTCGGCTACCGGCACTACAGCGACGATGTGGTCGAGGCTTTCTGTGCCCGCGCGGCGCAGAACGGCATCGACGTGTTCCGCATCTTCGATGCGATGAACGACGTGAGAAACCTCGAAACCGCGATCCGCGCGGTGAAGAAGACCGGCAAGCATGCCCAGGGCACCATCGCCTATACCACGAGCCCGGTGCACACCACCGAGGCGTTCGTCGAGCAGGCGCGGACGATGGCGGCGATGGGTGTCGACTCCATCGCGATCAAGGACATGGCCGGCCTGCTGACCCCCTACGCCACCGGCGATCTGGTCAAGGCGCTCAAGGGCGCGCTGCCGGACATGGATGTCGTGGTGCATTCCCACGACACCGCGGGCGTGGCCAGCATGTGCCAGCTCAAGGCGCTGGAGAACGGCGCCGATCGCATCGACACGGCCATCTCCAGCATGGCCTGGGGCACCAGCCATCCGGGCACCGAGTCGATGGTCGCCGCGCTGCGCGGCACGCCCTACGACACCGGCCTGGACCTGGAGCTGCTGCAGGACATCGGCCTGTACTTCCATGCGGTGCGCAAGAAGTACCACCAGTTCGAGAGCGAATTCACCGGTGTCGACACCCGGGTGCAGGTCAACCAGGTGCCCGGCGGGATGATTTCCAACCTCGCCAACCAGCTCAAGGAGCAGGGCGCGCTGAACCGCATGAACGAGGTGCTGGCGGAAATCCCGCGGGTGCGCGAGGACCTCGGCTTCCCGCCGCTGGTGACGCCGACCTCGCAGATCGTCGGCACCCAGGCGTTCTTCAACGTGCTGGCCGGCGAGCGCTACAAGACCATCACCAACGAGGTGAAGCTCTACCTGCAGGGGCGCTACGGCAAGGCGCCCGGCGCGGTGAACGAGAAGCTGCGCCGCCAGGCCATCGGCGGCGAGGAGCTGATCGAGTGCCGCCCGGCCGACCTGCTCAAGCCCGAGCTCGACCGCCTGCGCGCCGAGGTTGGCTCACTGGCTGGCAGCGAGGAAGACGTGCTGACCTATGCCATGTTCCCCGACATCGGGCGCAAGTTCCTCGAGGAGCGCCAGGCCGGCACGCTGCAGCCCGAAGTGCTGCTGCCGATTCCCGATGGCAACGCGATCGCCGCTAATGCCGGCGGAGTGCCCACCGAGTTCGTCATCGACGTGCACGGCGAAAGCTACCGGGTCGACATCACCGGCGTCGGCGTCAAGGGCGAGGGCAAGCGCCACTTCTACCTGTCGATCGACGGCATGCCCGAGGAGGTGGTGTTCGAGCCACTCAACAACTACGTCGGCGGCGCCGACGGCGGGCGTCGGCAGGCCAGCGGGCCGGGAGACGTCAGCACCAACATGCCGGGCAACATCGTCGAGGTGCTGGTGGCCGAGGGCGATACGGTCAAGCCGGGCCAGGCCCTGCTGATCGCCGAGGCGATGAAGATGGAAACCGAAGTGCAGGCGCCGATCGCCGGCACGGTGAAGGCGATCCACGTGACCAAGGGCGACCGGGTGAACCCGGGCGAGACGCTGGTGGAAATCGTCGCCTGACCGGGCAGTCCCCCTGGGAGCCGCAAGGCTCCCTTTTTTGTGCGCGACGAAACGCACGTGCTTTGCCGGCCGCGGGCGTCGTCTAGCCTTGCAGCTGAACGATCATCAACGAACCGGAGGTATCGATGGGGCTGGACCCTGTAGTGCTGTTCTTTCTGTTCGGCCTGTTCGCCGGGCTGGTCAAGAGCGAACTGAAATTGCCGCCCGCGCTGTACGACACCCTCTCGATCCTGCTGCTGCTCGCCATCGGCCTGCACGGGGGCGTCGAGCTCGCCGAACAGGCCAGCGCGGCGCTGCTCGGCCAGTCGGCGCTGGTGCTGCTGCTCGGCTGCTGCCTGCCGTTGCTGGCCTTCCCGATGCTTCGCGCGCTGGGCTTCTCGCGGGTGGATTCGGCCAGCGTCGCGGCCCACTATGGTTCGGTCAGCGCCGGTACCTTCGCGGTGGTGGTGGCGTTCCTGCTGGCCAAGAACATCGCCTTCGAGAGCTACATGCCGCTGTTCGTGGCGATCCTGGAGATCCCGGCGATCCTGGTCGGCATCGTGCTGGCCAAGGGCATCAGCCGTGACACCAACTGGCGCGAGCTGGGCCGCGAGATCTTCCTCGGCAAGAGCATCATGCTGCTGCTCGGCGGGCTGATCATCGGGGCGATCGCCGGCAAGGAGGGCATCAAGCCGCTGGAGCCGTTCTACACCAGCATGTTCAAGCCGGTGCTGGCACTCTTCCTGCTGGAGATGGGGCTGATCGCCTCGGGCCAGCTCGGTTCGCTCAAGCGCTACGGGCTGCGCCTGGCGGCGTTCGGGCTGGGCATGCCGCTGCTCGGTGCGCTGATCGGCGCGGTGCTGGCGCGGTTGATGGGGCTGTCGCTGGGCGGCACGGCGATGCTCGCCACGCTCGCGGCGAGCGCTTCCTACATCGCCGTGCCGGCCGCGCTGCGCCTGGCGCTGCCGGAAGCCAATCCGTCGCTGTCGCTGACCGCGTCGCTGGGCATCACCTTTCCGTTCAACATCCTGATCGGCATCCCGCTGTACCTGGCGCTGGCCGAACAACTGATCGCCTGGGGGTTCTGACATGAGCGAGCACACCCGTACCCTGCTCACCGTGATCTGCGAGTCGGCGCTGGAATCCAGGCTGGTCGCCGAGCTCAAGCAGCTCGGCGCCCCGGGCTGGACGCTGTCCGACGCGCGCGGCTCGGGCAGCCGCGGCGTGCGCAGCGCCGAGTGGAACACCGAAGGCAACATCCGCCTGGAAGTGATCTGCAGCCGCGAGGTCGCCGAGCGCATCGCGCGGCACCTGCAGACCCGCTACTACGACCACTTCGCGATGGTCTGCTACCTCGCCCAGGTCGAGGTGCTGCGCCCGGCCAAGTTCTAGGGCTGCTCGTCGTCGCTTCGGGCGAAGCGCTGCAGGTCGTCCTGGCGGTACTGGACGAAGCCCGAGCGTTCGGCGATGCGCTCGTACAGGCGCATCGCCGTGGTGTTGGTCTCGTGGGTCAGCCAGTGCACCCGCGCGCAGCCGGCCCGCTGCGCCTCGGCGTAGACGTGTTCGATCAGGCGCCGACCGACGCCGCTGTCACGTACCGCCTTGGCGACGAACAGGTCCTGCAGGTAGCAGGAATCGCCGGTGGTCCAGCAGGAGCGGTGATAGATCCAGTGCACCAGACCGATCGCCTCGCCTTCGTGCCAGGCCAGCGCGGCGTGCATCGGCTCGCCCGCATCGAGGAAGCGCTGCCAGGTGCGTTCGCTGGTTTCGGGCGCGATGCTGGTCATGTAGAAGCGCTGGTAGGCCTGCCACAGGGGCATCCAGGCCTCATGATCGGCAGCGCTGGCAGGGCGGATCTCGACGGCAAGGGCGGTGGGCATGGCGAGCTCCTCTGATGGCAAGCCTCCATCGTGCGAGGCTTCATGCCGCGCCGCAAGCCTCCTGAGGCGTCCCGTCGCCTGTCGGCCGACGGGACGGAGACAGGTCAGAGCCCGCAGACGCTGCCGTCGCTGCGCGGGTCGGCGGCGCCTTCGATCACGCCGCTGGGGTGGCGCAGCAGCGCGCCGGCGTGACCCATGGTGTCGCTGAAGGCCTCGTCGAGCACATCGACCACGTGCCCGGCGGCGCGCAGTTGCGCGACCAGCTCGGCGGGGAAGCGGCTTTCCAGTTTCAGACTGGTGCTGACATCGCCCCAGGTGCGTCCCAGCAGCCAGCGCGGCGCGGTGATCGCGGCCTGCAGGTCGCTGCCCAGGCGGTAGCGGCTGAACACCGCCGCCTGGGTCTGTGGCTGGCCTTCGCCGCCCATGGTGCCGTAGCTCAGGGTGCGCCCGTCGTCGAACAGCGCCAGCGCCGGGTTGAGGGTGTGGAACGGCTTGCGCCCGGGCTCCAGCGCCTGCACCGCCGCCGGGTCCAGGGAAAAGCTGATGCCACGGTTCTGCCAGTTCACCCCGGTGTCGCGCAGCACCACGCCGGAGCCGAATTCCCAGTAGACGCTCTGGATGAAGCTGACCGCGCGGCCTTCGCCGTCGATGCAGCCCATCCAGATGGTGTCGCCCGGTGCCGCCGGGCGCGGCCAGGGCAGTGCCTGCGCCGGGTCCACCGCGGCGGCCAGTTCGTCGAGCTGCGCCGGGTCGAGAAAGCCCTGGGGATCGGCAGGCACCCGGCCCGGGTCGGTGACCACCCGGTCGCGGATCATGAACGCCTGTTTGGTCGACTCGACCAGGCCGTGGACATGGGCGAAGCTTTCGGCCTCGGCCACCTTCAGGCGCTCGAAGATGCCGAGGATCAGCAGCGAGGCCAGGCCCTGGGTCGGCGGTGGCATGTTGTAGAGCGTGGCGTCGGGCAGGCGCAGCCGCAGCGGCGTCACCACCTGGGCGCGGTAGCCCTGCAGGTCCGCCAGGCGCAGCGGGCTGCCGAGCCGTTCGAGCTCGGCGGCCATCGCGCGGGCCAGTTCGCCGCGGTAGAAATCGTCCAGCCCGGCGTTGGCGAGGCGTTCGAGGGTGGCGGCCAGGGCCGGCTGGCGCAGCAGGCTGCCTTCGTCCGGTACCTGGCCATCGACCAGGAAGGTCTCGGCGAAGCCTGGCACGTCGCGCAGTTCGTGCAGCTTGACCCGCTTGAGGTGCGCCTGGCTGCGGCTCACCACGATGCCGTCGCGGGCGCGGCCGATGGCGTCGGCCAGCAGATCGGCCAGGGGCAGCGCCTTGCCCCAGGGCGCCGCGACCTCCAGCGCCCTGGCCCAGCCGCCGATGGTGCCGGCGACGGTCAGCGCGGCCAGCGGCCCGCGCGAGGGGATCTGTTCGTGGCCGGCATAGAACTCGCGACTGGCCAGGGCGGCGCTCGGCCCGCAGGCGTCGATCGCCACCGGCGTCTTGCCCGGTTCGTGGATGAGCCAGAAGCCGTCGCCGCCGATGGCGTTCATGTGCGGATAGACGACCGCGATGGTGGCGGCGGCGGCGACCATCGCCTCCACCGCGTTGCCGCCAGCCTTGAGCACGTCACGGCCGGCTTGCGCGGCCAGGTGATGGGGCGCCACGAACAGACCGCGGGTGGCGTGGGTAGTCTTGAGCATGGTCGCTCCTCAGTTCGAAAAGGCGCCGATCAGCATGCGCGCGGCAGTGATGGCGAGAAACAGCGCGAACAGCCGCTTGAGCAGCTGGGCGTTGATCGCATGGGCGATGCGTGCGCCCAGCGGCGCGGTGAGCATGGTCATCGGCACGATCAGCGCCAGACCCAGCAGGTTGACGTAGCCCAGCGAGGCGGGCGGGCGCGCCGGCACGCCCAGGCCGTTGATCAGGTATGCCAGCGCCCCCGGGATGGAAATCACCACGCCGAGCGCGGCGCCGGTGCCCACCGCGATGTGCATGGGGGTGCGGAAGGCGCTCAGGGCCGGCACGCTGAGGGTGCCGCCGCCGATGCCCATCAGCGTCGAGACGGCGCCGATGAACAGGCCCAGCACGCCGGTGCCGAAGCGTCCGGGCAGGCCGTTGCGCAGGTCGAGGGTGCGCGGCAGGGCCATGTTCAGCGCCACCAGCAGCGCCACCACGCCGAAGATCGCCGCCAGCACCGGGCCGCTGAACACGCCGCTGAGCAGGCTGCCGATCAGCACGCCGATCAGGGTCGAGGGAATCAGCGGCTTGAGCAGTTCGGGCTTGAGCCCGCCGCGCCTGTGGTGCGCCCGCGCCGAGATGATCGAGGTGGGGATGATCGCCGCCAGCGAGGTGCCCACCGCGACGTGCATGCGTACCTCGGGGTCGATGCCGAGCAGCGTGAACAGGTGGTAGAGCACCGGGACGATGACGATCCCGCCACCGACGCCGAGCAACCCGGCGAGAATCCCGGCGACGGCGCCGGTGACCAGCAACGCGACGACCAGTCCGGCCAGCCAGGCCGGACTGTAGGCAGACAGAAATTCCATGGCGCCTCTCTTGTTGTTACCAGCCGATGGCTTTCGGTAGCCAGGTGGCAAGGGTGGGGAAGAAGAATACCAGCGCGACCGCGATCATCTGCAGGCCGACGAAGGGCAGCGCGCCGACGTAGATGTCGCGGGTGCGCACGCCCGGCGGCGCGACGCCCTTGAGGAAGAACAGCGCCCAGCCGAACGGTGGCGTGAGGAACGACATCTGCAGGTTCAGCGCCACCAGGATCGCCAGCCAGACCATGTCGGTACCGTAGCCGATGAACACCGGCAGGAACATCGGCAGGGCGATATAGGAAATCTCGATCCACTCGAGGAAGAACCCCAGCACGAACAGCAGCGCCATCAGGAACAGGATCGCCCCCAGCTCGCCGCCGGGCAGCAGGCCGAACAGGTCATGCACCAGCGCCTCGCCGCCCAGCCCGCGAAAAGCCAGGGAAAACGGCTGCGAGCAGAACAGGATCAGGAAGATCATCGCGCTGATGGTCAGGGTGCCATGCAGCGTCTGCTTGAGCGTGTCGCGGTTCAGCCGCCCGGCGCAGGCGGCGATCACCAGCGCCCCGAGGGCACCCATCGAGGCCGCCTCGGTGGGCGCGGCAACGCCGCCGATGATCGCGCCCAGCACCGCCACCACCAGCGCCAGCGGTGGCAGCACGGTGCGCGCCAGGTCCTTGAACAGTTGCTTGCGGCTGATGCTGGCGCGCTCCTCGGCGGGGATCGCCGGCACCCAGTCGGGGCGCAGCCAGCCGAGCAGCAGCATGTAGAGGATGTACACGCTGGCCAGCACCAGGCTCGGGACGAACGCGGCGGCGAAGATCGAGCCGACCGACTGGCCGAGGATGTCCGCCAGCAGGATCAGCACCAGGCTCGGCGGAATCACCTGGCCCAGGGTGCCCGAGGCGCAGATGGTGCCGCAGGCGACGCTCGGCTTGTAGCCGCGGCGCAGCAGTGCCGGCAGGGTCAGCAGGCCGACCGTGACCACGGTGGCGCCGACGATGCCGGTGGAGGCGCCGAGCAGCACGCCGACCAGCACGATCGCCAGGCCCATGCCGCCGTTGAGTCCGCCCATCGCCTTGCCGATGGTTTCCAGCATGTCCTCGGCGACCCGGGATTTCTCCAGCATCACGCCCATGAAGGTGAACAGCGGAATCGCCAGCAGCGTGTAGTTGCTGGCCACGCCGAACATCCGCGCCGGCAGCAGGCTGAACAGCATCGGGCCGAAGCCCACCAGCCCGGCGACGAAGCCGGAGACGGCCAGCGAGATCGCCACCGGCACCCCGACCATCATCATGCCGAAGAAGGCGAACACCATCAGGATCGCCAGCCATTCGTTGGGGCTCATGGCCGCACCTCCTGACGTTGCTGGGCGCCGAACAGGGCGCACAGCGCGCGCAGGGTGTCGGCCACGCCCTGCAGGCCGAGCAGGGCGAAGCCCAGCGGCAGGAAGGCCTTGATCAGAAACCGGTGCGGCAGCCCGCCCGGGTCCGGCGAGCCTTCGCCCATGCGGTAGGACTGCATCACGTAGCCCCACGCGACCCAGGCGATGAACAGCCCGATGGTGCAGGTGGCGATGCCGCTGAACAGGTCGATGGCGGCGCGCAACCGGTTGCCGAAGCGCTCGTAGAGAAAGTCCACGCGCACGTCGGCGCGGTGCTTGAGGGTGTAGGAAATGCCGAGCAGGGCGATCGGCGAGATCAGGTACCACTCCAGCTCCTGCAGCGCCACCGGGCTGATGTCCAGCAGGTAGCGCATCAGCACGTTGCCGGAGACCAGCAGCACCAGCAGCAGCACGCACAGGCGTGCCACCGCGCCGATCGCCTCGACCAGACCCTCCAGGCGATTGATGACCGACAGCAAGGTTATACCCCCAGGTCCATGAAGCCTTTTTCACCGGTCCCCGACCAGGAGGCGTACTTGCCGCGGAAGGCCATGAAATGGTCGTGCACCTTGCGCGTCGCCGGGTCGGCGGCGGCCATGCTGGCCAGGGTGTCGGCGGTCACTTCGCGCAGGCGGGTGACGATTTCGCCGGGCAGGGGCTTGGCGATCACGCCCTCGTTGTTGACCAGGTCCTCGAGCGCGTCGGCGTTGACCGCGTCGGACCAGGCCCAGCTCTCGTTGTTGCAGGCCTGGGCGCAGACCCGCACGATCGCCTGCAGGTCGGCCGGCAGGCTGTCCCAGGCCTTCTTGTTGATGATCAGCTCGGTGACGTTGGTCGGCTCGTGCCAGCCGGTGGTGTAGTAGTTCTTCGCCGCCTTGTGCAGGCCCATGCGACGGTCCTGATAGGGGCCGACGAATTCGGCGGCGTCGATCACCCCGCGCTCGAGCGCCGGGAAGATCTCGCCGCCGGGCAGCAGGCGCACGGCCACGCCGAGCTCGCTGTAGACCTTGCCGGCCAGGCCGGGGATGCGCATCTTCAGGCCCTTGAGGTCGCCGACGCTTTCGAGCGGCTTGCGGAACCAGCCGGTCATCTGGGTGCCGGTGTTGCCCATCGGCATCGGCACCAGGCCGTGGGGTTCGTAGAGTTCTTCCCAGAGCTTGAGGCCGCCGCCGTTGTACAGCCAGGCGTTCATGCCCTGGGTGTTCATGCCGAAGGGCACGGCGGTGAAGTACTGCGCCGCGGGAATCTTGCCGGCCCAGAAGAAGGCGTTGGCCGCATTCATTTCCACCAGGCCGCTGGAGACCGCATCGAAGCCTTCCAGGGCGGGAATCAGCTCGCCGGCGGCGAAGTGCTGGATCTTCAGGCGGCCGCCGGACATCGCCTCGACGCGCTTGCAGAAGTCGGTCGGGCTGCCCGGGCCCTGCACGTAGAACGGCGAGCCGGGGGCGTAGGCATTGGTCATCTTCCAGTTGAAGGTCTTGCCGTCGGCGGCGCTGACGATGGACGGGGCGCCGAGGGCCAGGCCCGCGCTGGCAGCGGCTCCGGCGCCGAGGAATTTACGTCGGTTGAGGCTCATGCTGATCTCCCTGTGCACTTGTGCGTCGAAAAGCGCGTTGGCTGTCGGTTGTAAAGTCGTGCGCAAGGGCCAGAGCAACCGGCATGCCAGTTGCGGATTGAATATAACTTATTGAAAGATAAAGATTATTTCCGATTTAACGCTTTCCTGCGGTGCCCTCGTTTCGCGCGCCCGGAGGTGTCGGGCCGGCCCCGGGGCCTGACGAAAAGCAAGAAAAGCGGGCGTTTGGCATACATCTGTCAGCGGCGGGTGACGTGACGGCGCTCATTCGTCCCGCTGGCGGGCGCATCCGGTGCAGATGTCATCCCTGCACCATTGCGTACCGCCGTGGCACGGATAAGAGGCGCCCGCGCTTCACAGGCGTGCGCCGCCACGGCGATGCTTGACCCGTGTCATCAGCGTCTTGCAGTCGACGCTGAGGATCTCCGGGTGGTTGAAGATGTGCTCGCGCACGAAGGCGTCGAAGGTCTCGTAGCTGTCGGTCAGGGTGTGGATGTGCAGGCTTCGCAGGTCACTCATGATGTACAGGCTGACCACCTCGAGCGTCGAGGCCAGGCGCTGCGCGACCGCCTCGATGGCGCTGGGCGCGACGGTCAGGTCGATGAAGGTGGAGATGCCCTTGCCGAGCTTTTCCGGGTCCACCACGGCGGTGAATCGCTCGATTACGCCGCTGTCGACCAGGGCCTGGACGCGGGTACGGGCATGGGCGCGGGAGATGTTCAGTTGCCGGGCGATTTCGGCGAACGAGGTGCGCGAATCCTTGATCAGGATGTTCAGCAGGGCATTGTCGAGCTTGTTCATGGGGACCTTCCGGATGCAGGTCCCCAAGGGATGCGCAGGGCATGCCAACTCGCCCCCGCATCCGCACGCTTGTCTCAGTCGCGCATTTCCCCGCACAGGTCGCGGCTCATCCAGTGCTCGACCTCGGACTGGGAAAGCCCCGCGCCGAGCAGGGCGAACAGCTTGCCCAGCGCCGCCTCGCGGGTCATCCCGCCGGCCGAGACCAGGCCGGTCTGCAGCAGCCGGCTGCCGGCGGCATAGACGCCGAACTCGATGTGGCCCTGGGGGCACTGGCTGATCGCGGCCAGCACCACGCCGCGGGCATGGGCCTCTTCGAGCACGGCGAGCAGCTGTGCATCGCTGGACGGCCCGGTGCCGCTGCCGTAGCACTCGAGTAGCAACCCCTGCACGCCGCTGTCGATCAGCGCGCGCAGGTGCGCGGCCCGCAGGCCCGGATAGAAGGGCTGCAGCGCGATGTTCACCGGCTGGCGCGGGTGGCGGTAACCCAGCGTGGGCGGCAGCGCTTCGGCCGCCTCGGCCTGGCGCCGACGCGGCAGCACCTGGAACGCATCGAAGGCGTCGCTGCGCAGCTTGGAGCAGCGCGCGCCGTGCATCAGCTGCCCATCGAAGTACAGGTGCACGCCCGGCGCGACGCCCGCCTGCAGCGCCTGCATGGCGCCGAACAGGTTCGGCCAGGCATCACCGCCGGGCACGCCGGCCGGCTGCATCGAGCCGGTCAGCACCACCGGCACCGGCAGGCCGAGCAGCAGGAAACTCAGGGCGGCGGCGCTGTAGGCCAGGGTGTCGGTGCCGTGCAGCACCAGCACGGCGTCGCAGCCGTCCTGCTCGACGGCCGCGACGATGGCGTCGCGCTGGGCCAGCGAGTGCTGCTGGGTGAGGTCGGCGCTGTCGATCAGCGGCAGCAGCTCGCGAAAGATCCAGGGCGGCAGACGCAGGGCCGGCTCCTCGGCCTGGCGGGCGCGCAGGCGCGCCTCGAAGCCGGACGCCGGCGCCAGGCCGGTCGCGCTCATCTGCATGCCAATGGTGCCGCCGGTGTAGAGCACCAGCAGTTTTTCAGGTGCGGCCATACGGGACTCCGTCGACGGTCGGGCGAGAAAAAGGGGGCTAGCTGGTTGCGCCCCCTTTACCGATGATCAGCGCTGCTGCGCCTGGGCATCGAGCCCGGATGGCGGGTTGGCCTTGGCGTTGGGCCATACCGACGCGTCGAGATCCAGGTCGGAGAAGTTGCTGGCGTCGAAGACCGGCGACTTCACGCCGGCCTTCACCTGGCTGTCGTAGTCGCGCATCAGGCGCAGCCCGACCTTGAACAGCAGCGCCAGGGCGACCAGGTTGGCGATCGCCAGCAGGCCCATGGTGACGTCGGCGAAGGCGAACACCGTGCCCAGGTCCTGCACCGAGCCCCACAGCACGAGGAGGATCACCAGGACGCGGTAGACCACGACCGGGCCGCGCTTCTGGCTGAAGAAGCCCAGCGCGTTCTCGCCCAGGTAGTAGTTGTAGATCAGGGTGGTGAAGACGAACAGCAGCAGCGCCAGGCTGACGAACACGCGGCCCCACTCGCCGACCACGCTGGCCACGGCGGTCTGGGTCAGCACCACGCCGGCGACGTCCATGCCCGGCTGGTAGACGCCGGCGAGCAGGATGATCAGGGCGGTGCAGGTGCACAGGATGAGGGTATCGATGAACACGCTGAGCGACTGCACGATGCCTTGCGCGACCGGGTGCTTGACCTCGGCCACGGCCGCGACGTTCGGCGCGCTGCCCAGGCCCGCCTCGTTGGAGAACAGGCCGCGCTTGACGCCCATGATGATCGCCGCGCCGATGCCGCCGGCGAAGGCCGGCTCCAGGCCGAACGCGCTCTTGACGATCAGCGCCAGGGTCGCCGGTACCTCGGTCAGGTTCATGCCGATCACCAGTACCGCCAGACCGATGTAGGCGAAGGCCATCAGCGGTACCAGGACATCGGCGAAGCTGGCGATGCGCTTGATGCCGCCGAAGATGATCACGCCGATCACCGCCGTCAGGATCAGGCCGCTGACCAGGGTCGGTACGCCGAAGGTGTCGTGCAGCGAGCTCGCCACGGTGTAGGACTGCACCGCGTTGAAGCCGAAACCGAAGGTCACCAGCAGCAGGATCGACACCAGGATGCCCAGCCAGCGCTGGCCGAGGCCGTGCTGGATGTAGAAGGCCGGGCCGCCGCGGTAGCCGCCGTCGGGTTCGCGGCGCTTGTAGAGCTGCGCCAGTGCGCATTCGAAATAGCTGGTGGCCATGCCGACGAGGGCCACCACCCACATCCAGAAGACCGCGCCGGGGCCGCCGAGCATGATCGCCACCGAAACCCCGGCGATGTTGCCGGCACCGACGCGTCCGGCCACCGAGAGCATCAGGGCCTGGAACGAGCTCAACTGGCCCGGCTGTCGCTGCAAGGCTTCGCCGAAGATGCGGAACATGCTGGCGAAGTAGCGGAATTGGACGAAGCGCGAGACGACGGTGAAGATCAGGCCGAGGCCTATCAGCATCACGATCAGCAGCTTGCTCCAGATGAGGTCGTTGAGAAGATCGAGCATGGGTCTTTCTCTTTTTGTTCTGGTGGATGGCGGGCGCCGCCGCGCGGCGGGCCACATGGTTGGCGAAGGCGGCGGTCCGGTGCAATTTCGCAGCTCGCATCGACCTGATGCGAGTTGATGCTAGAATCGCGTCACTCGCATCATTCTGGACGACCACGTGTCCGATTCGCTGGGCCCCAACCTCAAGCTCCTCTGCAGCCATTACCGCTCGATCGCCGAGGTCTGTCGCAAGCTGGCGCTCAACCGTGCCCAGTTCAACCGCTACCTGGCCGGGCAGAGCAGACCCACCGCGCACAACCTCAAGCGTATCTGCGATTTCTTCGGCGTCGAGCCGCATGAGCTCGGCCTGCCGAACGAGCAGTTCGCCCGTCTGATCGGCGCGCGGGGCAGCGACACGCAGTTGCCGTCCGGTGCGGACCCGCTGCTGGAACTGTTCGCCCCGCTGCGCGAACACGCCAGCTCGCTGGAGCGCTACTGCGGCTACTATTTCGAATATTCCAACTGCCTGTCGGTTCCGGGCCAGGTCCTGCTGTCGCTGGTGCACCTGCGCGAGGAGCGCGGTGGCTACGTCTTCGAGCGGCAGGAGCGCCAGGAGCGACCGCGCGACGGCACCGCCGAGGACTGGGTGCGCTGCCGCTACCTGGGCGCTGCCTTCTACCTGCAGGACCGGCTGTTCCTGGTCGACTACGAGTCGCTGACCGGCAACGAGATGAGCCAGACCATCCTCATTCCCAGCTTCAAGAGCCGCATCACCCGGCTCAACGGGCTCAAGTCCGGCGTTTCCAGCGGCGACCGCCGCACGCCGGCCTGCACCCGGGTGGTCTGGGAATACCTGGGCCGGGAGATCAACCGGGTCAACGCCTACCGCCAGGTGATGCTCTACGCCCCGGACGATCCCCGCCTGGACGACGACATCCGCCAGCGCCTCGGCGGCGTCGCCCTGCGCAACGGGCTGTTCGAGATCGAGTGAGGCGTCGGTGATGGCGAGCGCCGATGCCGTCGCGCCCGCGCAATGCGCTCAGTCGAGCCGGTTCATCCGCTCGGCGAGTTCGCGGTCGCGCGGGTTCGCGGAGGCGGCCAGCCCGTCGCGAACCCCGGCGCGATCGGCGGCGTCGCGGTTCTGGCCGAGCTTCCATTTGCCGTCCAGGCGGGCGATCGGCAGGGCGAAGCCGACGATGGCCCGCAGCATGGTGTCGAGGTAGTCGCGGGGCGCGTCGTCGACCGACCAGGGCTTGGCCTGCGCCGCCTCGTGGCGCTCGCTCAGGCGGCTCACCAGCTGGCGCAGGCGCTCGGGGTCGGTGAACACCTCGGCCCGGCCCCGCGCATGCACGGCGATGTAGTTCCAGGTCGGCACCACCTTGCCGTGCTCGGCCTTGGCCGGATACCAGCCGGGATGCACGTAAGCGTCCGGGCCGCTGAACACCACCAGCGCTTCGCTCCCCTCGGCCAGGTCCCGCCAGTGGGGATTGGCGCGGGCGAAGTGGCCATAGAGCGTGCCGAGTTCCCCTTCGTCGGGTACCAGCAGCAGCGGCAAGTGGCTGGCCATCAGCCCCTGGCTGCCGCTGCTGGTGAGCAGGGCCAGTCCGGTGTCGTCGATCAGGGCGTGGAGCTGGGCGAGGTCGGTCTGGCGAAAGGCGGAGGGTAGGTACATGGGCTTCTCCTGGGGATGACCCATGCTAGGCAAAGCGCCGGCTGCTGGTAAGGCTTTCTTCGGTGCGACCGGCCCGCCATCGGGTTCGCAGCCCCAGACAGCAAAACGCCCCGTGGACCGAGGTCGCACGGGGCGTCGGGACGACCCTAGGGTGTCACGGCTTGTTGACGCTGTTGTAGATGTCGCTGTCGATTTCGTTCTCGCTGCGCCCGATCAGGGTGGCGGTCATCAGGTCGCCGGCGACGTTGACCGTGGTGCGGGCCATGTCGAGGATGCGGTCGATTCCGGCGATCAGCGCCACGCCTTCGATCGGCAGGCCGACGGAGGTCAGCACCAGGCTCAGCATGATCAGTCCGGCGCCGGGGATGCCGGCGGTGCCCACCGAGGCGAGCGTGGCGGTGAGGATGATCATCAGGTACTGGCCGGCATTGAGGTCGACGCCGAAGGCCTGGGCGATGAACAGCGCCAGCACGCCCTGGTAGATCGCGGTGCCGTCCATGTTGATGGTGGTGCCGACCGGCAGCACGAAGCCGGCCACGCCCTGGGACACGCCGAGGTTCTTGCGCGCGCACTCGATCGAGATCGGCAGGGTGCCCGAGCTGCTCGAGGTGCTGAAGGCCACCGCCAGCGCCGGCGCGATGCCGCGGAAGAAGCGCAGCGGGCTCAGCCGTGCCAGCAGCGCGAGCAGGCCGCCGTAGACACAGAGCACATGGACGATGCTGGCGAGGTAGATCACCCCGATGACGCCGGCCAGCGGCAGCAGCACTTCGGCGCCGTGGCTGCCGACGACACCCGCGGTCAGGGCGAAGACGCCGAACGGCGCGAGGCGCATCACCAGGTCCGTGAGCTTGTAGAAGGCTTCGGCCAGGCCGTCGAACAGGCGCGTCACCGGGGCGGCCTTCTCGCCGACCAGGTTGAGGCTCACGCCCAGGGCGATGGCGAAGACGATGATCTGCAGGATGTTGCCTTCGGCGAAGGCAGTCACCGGATTGGTCGGCACCAGCCCGACCAGGATGCTGATCAGCGAGGGCGCCTGCTTGGCCTCGGTCTCCGCGCTGGCAACCATGTTCATGCCCTCCCCAGGGGTGAACAGTGCGCCGAACAGCAGGCCGATGGTCACCGCGAACGCGGTGGTCACCAGGTAGATGAGGATGGTCTTGATGCTGATCCGGCCGAGCTTGGCGCTGTCCTGCATGGAAGTGATGCCGGCCACCAGCGAGACGAATACCAGCGGCACGATGAGCATCTTGATAGCGTTGAGGAACAGCGTGCCGATCGGCGCGAGGACCAGCGCGTCGGCCTTGAAGACGATGCCGGTGCCGATGCCGAGCGCGAGGCCGATGAGGATCTGCTGCCACAGGGCCAGGCGTCCGAGCAGGCGCAGCGGAGCGGGAAGGGTGGTGCTCTGAGTCATGGTTCTACCGTTGTTGTTTTGGGCGGGCCGCCCGAAGGGGCCCGGAGGTTGGCACGCCCGGATCACGGGCGCAATCAGATCCCCCTCAGACCTTCAGAGGTACCAGCCTGGGAGCGATCATGTTTTCCGGACGCAGGATTTCGGCGAGCATGGTTTCGTCGAGCAGACGTTCCTCGCGCACCAGTTCGAGCACGCCGCGGCCGGTGAGCAGGGCCTGGCGGGCGATACGGGTGGCGTTCTCGTAGCCGATGTAGGGGTTCAGCGCGGTGATCAGGCCGATGGAGTTCTCCACCAGTTCACGGCAGCGCGCCTCGTTGGCGGTGATGCCGGTGACGCAATGCTCGCGCAGCATGTCCATGGCGCGCTGCAGCAGGCGGATCGAGTCGAACAGCTTGTAGGCGATCAAGGGCTCCATCACGTTGAGCTGCAGCTGGCCGGCTTCGGCGGCCATGGTCAGCGCCAGGTCGTTGCCGATCACTTCGAAGGCGACCTGGTTGACCGCTTCCGGGATCACCGGGTTGACCTTGCCGGGCATGATCGAGCTGCCCGGCTGGCGGGCCGGCAGGTTGATCTCGTTGATTCCGGTGCGCGGACCGCTGGACAGCAGGCGCAGGTCGTTGCAGATCTTCGACAGCTTCACCGCCAGGCGCTTGAGCATGCTGGAGAAGGTGACGAAGGCGCCCATGTCGGAGGTCGCCTCGATCAGGTCGGCGGCGGGCTTGAGCGGCTGGCCGCTGATCAGCGCCAGGCGCGAGACGGCCAGCGCCTGATAGCGGGGGTCGGCGTTGATGCCGGTGCCGATCGCGGTGCCGCCCAGGTTCACTTCCACCAGCAGCTGCGGCGCGATCAGGCGCAGGTGCTCCAGGTCCTCGCCGAGGGTGGTGGCGAAGGCGCGAAACTCCTGGCCGAGGGTCATCGGCACCGCGTCCTGCAGCTGGGTGCGGCCCATCTTAAGGACCTGGGCGAACTCGCCGGCCTTGCCGGCAAACGACTGGATCAGGCTGTCGAGGCTGGCCAGCAGGGTGTCGTGGCCCAGCAGCAGGCCGAGGCGGATGGCGGTGGGATAGGCGTCGTTGGTCGACTGCGCCATGTTCACGTCGTTGTTCGGGTGCAGGTGCGTGTATTCGCCCTTGGCGTGGCCCATGGCTTCGAGCGCGACGTTGGCGATCACCTCGTTGGCGTTCATGTTGGTCGAGGTGCCGGCGCCGCCCTGGATCATGTCCACCACGAACTGATCGTGGAACTCACCGCGCACGATGCGGGCACAGGCGGCGCTGATGGCGTCGTGCTTGGATGCGCTCAGGTGTCCGAGCTCGCGGTTGGCGTCGGCGGCGGCCTGCTTGACCATCGCCAGGGCGACGACCAGCTTGGGGTAGTGGGAAAGCGGAACACCGGTGAGGCGGAAGTTGTTCAGCGCGCGCAGCGTCTGGATGCCGTAGTAGGCGTCGGCGGGGACTTCGAGGGTACCGAGCAGGTCTTTTTCGAGGCGCGATGATGCAGCAGAGGACATGAGATGACTCATCCTGAAGGAATGCGGTTGTGGCCGCGATGGGGCGCTAGAATAAGGATTACGGCCTGTTTCCGACCAATGCCGTTGCGCGCTGGGTCATGCACAATCGGCATAATGTCGGCGTGACGTGACAAGGGCACCGAGCGTATGGCACGCGCCCCAGAAGCCGAGGAAACGCAATGAACATCGAGACCAAGTGGCTGGAGGACTTCGTCGCCCTGGCCGCCACCCGCAGCTTCTCCCAGGCGGCCGAGCGGCGTTTCGTCACCCAGCCGGCGTTCAGCCGGCGCATCCGCAGCCTGGAAAGCACACTGGGCCTGACCCTGGTGAACCGCGCCCGCACCCCGGTGGAGCTAACCGAGGCGGGGCAGCTGTTCCTGGTGACCGCGCGCAGCATGGTCGAGCAGGTGAGCGAGGTGGTGCGCTACCTGCACAACCTCGAAGGGCAGCGCGGGGAAGTGCTGCAGATCGCCGCCGCGCATTCCCTGTCGCTCGGTTTCTTCCCCGAGTGGATCGCCCGGCTGCGCCGCGACGGCCTGCCGCTGAAGATGCGGCTGGTGGCCACCAACGTCGGCGAGGCGGTGCATTCGCTGCGCGAGGGCACCTGCGACCTGATCCTCTCCTACTACGACCCGGACGCGGTGCTGCAGATGGACCCGGAGCTGTTCCCGTCGCTGGCGCTCGGGCGCACCGAGATCGTCCCGGTGTGCGCCCCGGATGCCGAGGGCCGGCCACTGTTCGACCCCGACAGCGGGCGCAACGTCCCGCTGCTGGCCTACAGCGCCGGCGCCTCGCTCGGGCGCTCGGTGAACCTGCTGCTGCGCCAGCGCGGCCTGCGGGCCACCACGGTTTACGAGACGGCGATGGCGGACAGCCTCAAGAGCATGGCGTTGCAGGGGCTGGGCCTGGCCTGGGTGCCGCGCCTGAGCGTGACCGCCGAACTGGCCCGTGGCGAATTGCTGATCTGCGGTGGCGAGCAGTGGCAGATACCCCTGGAGATTCGCCTGTACCGCTGCGCGCTGGTGCGCCGGGCGCCGGTGCGGCTGCTCTGGCGCAAGCTGGAAGCCGGCACCGGCACCGACGACTGAGCCCGACCCGCGCGGACGGCAGGCGGGTCGGGCCAGGGGTTACATCTGCATGACGATGCGGCCTTCGATGCGTCCGGCGCGCAGGTCGTCGAAGATGCGGTTGACGTTGTCCAGCGTGTCGGTGTGCACGGTCGCCTTGACCAGCCCTTCGCCGGCGAAGTCCAGCGCTTCCTGGAGGTCGGCGCGGGTCCCGACGATCGAGCCGGTGATGCTGATCGCCTTGAGCACCACATCGAAGATCGGCGTCGGGAAGTCACCTGGGGGCAGCCCCACCAGCGCCACGGTGCCGTGCCGCCGCGCCATGCCGATCGCCTGGCCGAAGGCGCTGTTGGAGACCGCGGTGACCAGCACGCCATGGGCGCCGCCGATGTCGCGCTGGATCACCGCCACCGGGTCCTCGGTGCGCGCGTTGACCGTCAGGCTGGCGCCGAGCTTGCGCGCCAGCTCCAGCTTGGCGTCGTCCACGTCCACCGCGGCCACGTGCAGGCCCATCGCCCGCGCGTACTGCACCGCCACGTGGCCCAGGCCGCCGATGCCGGAGATCACCACCCACTGGCCCGGGCGGGCATTGGTCACCTTCAGGCCCTTGTAGACGGTGACGCCGGCGCAGAGGATCGGGGCGATCTCGTCGAAGGCGATCTCCTTGGGCAGGATGCCAACGTAGTCCGGATCGGCCAGCACGTATTCGGCATAGCCACCGTTGACCGAGTAGCCGGTGTTCTGCTGGCTGGTGCAGAGCGTTTCCCAGCCGGTCAGGCAGTGTTCGCAGCAGCCGCAGGCGGTGTACAGCCAGGGCACGCCGACGCGATCGCCCTCCTTGACGCGGCTGACGCCGGCCCCGACCGCGGCGACATGGCCGACGCCCTCGTGACCGGGAATGAACGGCAGCGCCGGCTTGACCGGCCAGTCGCCGTCGGCGGCGTGCAGGTCGGTGTGGCAGACGCCCGAGGCGGCGATCTTCACCAGGATCTGCCCGGGTCCGGGCAGGGGAACCTTGACTTCCTCCAGGCGCAGGGGTTCGCCAAAGGCATGGACTACCGCGGCTTTCATTGTCTGGGGCATGGTGCATCCTCCAATGATGGTCGACGGGTCGAGTCTGCGAGCGTGAGATCGGCAAGCCTAGACACAGATCAATGTCTTCGCCGATCCGGGGCGCGATTCGACGGACGGTCGCTCCGCTCGTCCAGCGCGGCGCGGACGGTGCACGTACGAGTGTCCCCGCGCAGCCCATGGGCTATACTGCGCGGCCTTCGGTTGGCAGGCGCCAACCCTTGATCACCACGAGCCACGCCCGGGCCGCCCGGCGTGGCTTGTTTATTGATGCGCCCGGCCGGGCGCCCGATGAGAGGCACGACGATGAGCGCACTGGTAGGCGTGATCATGGGCTCCAAGTCCGACTGGTCCACCTTGAGCCACACCGCCGACATGCTGGAAAAGCTGGGCATTCCCCACGAGGTCACCGTGGTATCGGCGCACCGCACGCCGGACCTGCTGTTCCAGTACGCCGAACAGGCCGAAGCGCGCGGCCTGCGCGTGATCATCGCCGGCGCCGGCGGCGCGGCGCACCTGCCGGGCATGTGCGCGGCCAAGACCCACCTGCCGGTGCTCGGCGTGCCGGTGCAGTCCTCGATGCTGTCGGGCGTCGACTCGCTGCTGTCGATCGTGCAGATGCCGGCCGGCGTGCCGGTCGCGACCCTGGCCATCGGCAAGGCCGGCGCGGTCAATGCCGCGCTGCTCGCCGCGAGCATCATCGGCCATGAGTTTCCCGAGTATCACGCCGCGCTCAAGCAGTTCCGCCAGGAACAGACCGATACCGTGCTGAGCAACCCGGACCCGCGCGAGGCCTGACAGATGAAGATCGGTGTAATTGGGGGCGGCCAGCTGGGCCGCATGCTGGCCTTGGCGGGCACGCCGCTGGGGATGGACTTCGCCTTTCTCGATCCGGCGCCCGATGCCTGCGCGGCCGCCCTGGGCGAGCACATCCGCGCCGATTACGGCGATCAGGACCATCTGCGCCAACTGGCCGACGAAGTGGACCTGGTGACCTTCGAGTTCGAAAGCGTACCGGCCGAGACGGTCGCCTTCCTGTCGCAGTTCGTGCCGGTCTATCCGTCGGCCGAGGCCCTGCGTATCGCCCGCGACCGCTGGTTCGAAAAATCCATGTTCCGGGAGCTCGGCATTCCGACGCCGGAGTTCGCCGACATCCAGTCGCAGGCCGACCTGGACGCCGCGGTCGCCCGCATCGGCCTGCCGGCCGTGCTCAAGACCCGCACCCTGGGCTACGACGGCAAGGGCCAGAAGGTGCTGCGCAAGGCCGCCGACGCCAGCGATGCGTTCGCCGAGCTGGGCAGCGTGCCCTGCATCCTCGAAGGCTTCGTTCCCTTCACCGGCGAGGTGTCCCTGATCGCCGTGCGCGGGCGTGACGGCGACACGCGCTTCTACCCGCTGGTGCACAACACCCATGAAGCCGGCATCCTGCGGCTGTCGGTGGCCAGCAGCGCGCATCCGCTGCAGGCGCTGGCCCAGGACTACGTCGGGCGGGTGCTGGAAAAGCTCGACTACGTGGGCGTGCTGGCCTTCGAGTTCTTCGAGGTGGACGGCGGGCTCAAGGCCAACGAGATCGCGCCGCGGGTCCACAACTCCGGCCACTGGACGATCGAGGGCGCCGAGTGCAGCCAGTTCGAGAACCACCTGCGGGCGATCGCCGGCCTGCCCCTGGGCGCCACCGACAAGCTGGGGGAGAGCGCGATGCTCAACTTCATCGGCGAAGTGCCGTCGGTGGCCAAGGTGGTGGCGATCGAAGACTGCCATCTGCACCACTACGGCAAGGCGTTCAAGGTCGGTCGCAAGGTGGGTCACGCGACCCTGCGATGCCCTGATCGCGCGACCCTGGACCGGCAGATCACCGCGGTCGAGTCGCTGATCGAGCGCAGCTGACAGCCACCGCGAGCCCCGCCCGGCGGCTCGCGAACGGCACCCCGGGCGGGCGAACTGCGCCGGTACTCATTGGTCCGATGAGGTACGCGGCTTTTCGCGCCAGACTGGGAGTAATGCCAATGGGTATCATCGGAACCATCATCATCGGCCTGATCGTCGGTCTCATCGCACGTTTCCTCAAGCCGGGCAACGACAGTATGGGCTGGATCATGACCATCCTGCTCGGTATCGGCGGTTCGCTGCTCGCGACATACGGCGGCCAGGCGCTGGGCCTCTACCAGGCGGGCGAGGGCGCGGGCTTTATCGGCGCAGTCGTCGGTGCGATCATCCTGCTGGTGATATACGGTATGGTCACCAGCCGTAAGCACTGACCTTCCGCGCAGGGGCTGCCCTGGCGGCCCCTTGCACCCAGCCGTAACCACCATGTCCCGACCGATACTGCTACTGCTTCTGCTGCTCGCCTCCTTCGCCCACGCCGCACCTGCCGAACTCGACTGGCTGGAGCTGATGCCGCCCGAAGACCGCGCGGCGCTCGAGGCCATGCCCGAGATCAGCCACGATACGCCCGAGGGGCAGGGCTTCAGCGACAAGGGTGGGCTCAGGCAGCAGGGCGACCTCCCCGAGGTGATGTATTCGGCCAAGACGGTTCCGGCGCTCGACGGCAAGTCGCTTCGCCTGGGGGGCTATCCGGTACCGCTGGAAACCGACGCCCGCGGGCGCAGCACCGAATTCTTCCTGGTGCCCTATCCGGGCGCCTGCATCCACGTGCCGCCACCGCCACCGAATCAGATCGTGCTGGTCCGCTACCCCAGGGGCCTGCAGCTCGACGACATCTACACGCCCCTGTGGGTCGACGGCACGCTGCGGATCGAGCCGGTCAGCAACGACCTGGCCGACGCCGCCTATGCGATCGACGCCGCGGCGGTGAAGGTGATCGAGGAAGACGACCTCTAGTTCGAACCGGAGCCCATCCATGCCCCTCGACAAGAAGCAGCGCCAGGCCTTTCGCGACCTCGCCCGCGACACCCGGGGCATCGACGTCGAGACCTATGCCCGCTTCGACAAGGACCCACTCGAACCGCTGATCGGCCTGGGCCGCGCGGATGCGCCGCTGGCCTTCTTCGGCCGCGATCCGGGACGTGACGAGGTGAAGTATGGCGAGCCTTTCATCGGCAGCGGCGGGCAGATCGTGCGCAAGGTTCTCTACCGGCATCTGCATGGCGAGCCGATGCCCGACTTCGAGGCGGGTCGGGCATTGAGCCGGGACTATTTCTGGATCAACACCGTGCCGTACAAGCCGATCGGCAACAAGGCCTGGTCCATGCAGGTGAAGCGACGCTTTCACCCGCTGATGCGGCGCCTGCTGGTCGACGGCTGGCACGGGCGCGAGATCATCACCCTCGGCCGCGAGGCCTTTCTCTGGTTCGGGATCGAGCAACCGAAGGCAGTGCGCGAGGCGCTCGAGCAGTTCTGGCAGCGCGACGACCGGTTCGACGCCAGTATTGAGGTCGACCTGCAGACCGACGGCGGTACCGCGCGTCGCTTCCGCCTGCACCCGCTGCCCCATCCCTCACCGCTCAACCAGACCTGGTTCAAGCGATTCCCCGGCCTGCTCGAGGCACGCCTGAGCGTCCTCGCGCCGGTCTGAGAAGCACTGCTATCGGTCGCCCGCGCCGTTGCGCTCGAGCCGATAGGCACTGACGGACTCGTAGACCGCCTTGCGCAGCCGGTTGATGCCGCCGATGGGGCGGTGTTCGGGCAGTGCATGCCAGGGGTTGAAGGCCAGGTTGTCGCAATCGAGGTTCTGTTCGGGGCTGTCGAAATCCTGTGGGGGCACCCGGACGTCGGCCACCGTCTCGAATGGCGAGACCGCCTCGTCCCACTCGATGCTGGTGTCCTCGATGGGCATGTAATGTTCGGCATTCTGCCGTTGGACCTGCAGCGTGAAGCAGGCCGGCACGCGGTCCAGGGACAACTGCCGGTAGAGCGCACTGCGCAGGAAGTTGGGCAGGTCGCGATTCTGCTCGGGCAACACGTAATGGGGGCAGTTCTCCGGCGCCGGTACCACGCGGTACTTGATGTTCAGCGGCCCGAGGGTGAAGGGCGCGACCGAATGGTAGGTGGTCGTCATCGGGCTCGGCGGTGCAGGGGAGAGCGTCTTCAGCGCGATGATCAGGTGGCGCAGCTCCCAGCTGCGCGGGTCCCATTCGGGGAAGAACGCCAGCACCCGCTTGCCCTCTGCCTGGGCGGCGAAGTTGCTGCGGTACTCGGCGACGTCCCGTACGAAGAACGCCGAATGGTTGAACATCACGAAGTCCTGTTCGAGCGCATGGCGCGGGTTGCGCGTGAGCTTTTCGCCCGGCACGTCCAGCAGCTTGAGGGCCATGCCCCGGGCATCGCGCACGCGGTCGAACTGCGGGTAGGCGTTGCCGTTGGACAGCCGCATCCAGGCGTCCCACTGCCTGCCCGGCTCGCCGAAGACACCGTGCCTGAGCGCCGGGTCGATGTCTTCGCGAACCCTGACTTCGGCTTTGACGCAACCGTGGGCCTTGGCGTGGGCATCGCGCAGCAGGCGGGTGTTCTCGCGGTGCTGTTCGACCACCGAGATGGCGTCGGCGATGATCGCGCGAGTGTCGGACGCCTCGCTGAGCGGGACCTCTTCCTCGGTGGAGACCGGCCCCGAGTACTTCACGGCATCGACCAGGGCTCCGGCCAACCCGCCGACGAGACCGACGACCAGGACCACCAGCACGAGCCGGCCGAGCAGGCGGCCGAACCAGAGCCAACATTTCTTGAGCATGGGCAAAATCCTTCTGCGATAAGGTTCGAAGCGTCAGCCGCAGCGCGGCCCCGGCGTCCAGGGTCTGGGCGTGATCTCGCTCAGTCGCGCTTCCATCTGCGGGTCGCCCAGTACTTTCAGGTACTCGACCAGCGCCCAGCGTTCATGGGGCCGCAGGGCGCGGCCGATCACGCCGTCCTGCC
Source organism: Stutzerimonas nosocomialis (assembly GCF_005876855.1). Lineage (GTDB taxonomy): Bacteria > Pseudomonadota > Gammaproteobacteria > Pseudomonadales > Pseudomonadaceae > Stutzerimonas > Stutzerimonas nosocomialis. The sequence continues at coordinate 63,861 of NZ_QLAE01000001.1, forward strand.
GGCAACCGGCGCGAAACTCGTGGCCCTGATTGCCGTTGCCGGTGATCGACGTGTCGAGCAGAAAACCGCCCGGGAACCGCTCGCTGCGAAAGCCCACGCGCACTGGATCGAATTCCGCGCTGCCCACCCAGAAGCGCGTCTGGCGCTCGGCGACCGGCGACAGCAGCTCGAACAGGTTGGCCACCGAACCGTTGTGCAAAAAAGGCGGCGTTGCCCAGACGCCGTCCAACGGCCGGGCCTTGTAGCCGCGGATTTCCTGCACGCCGATGGGCAGGCCGAAGCCGTCGAACTCGGCGCGCTCGGCCTCGCCGATACCGGCTTCGCGATAGGCGCGCTCTTCGACATAGGCGGTGATGTAGGCCAGCCCCTTGGCGCTGGAGAGGCTGCTCAGGTCCAGCGGGCCGGACGCCTCTCCCTCGAGACGCACGTCCAGCCGGTCGAGCTCTTCCTGGGTCCAGCCCAGGCGGGACAGGTCGAAGCGGTGATCGGCGATGTTGTCGGCGGTCGTTGGGTCGGTACCCATCACCGAGGTGGGGATCACCGGCAGATGCCACTCCGGATCGCGCTCCGGCGCGAAACGCCGATCGGCGGGCTTGGGTCGCGCCTCGTGACAATGGGCGCAATTCTCCCGGAACAGCGCACGGCCCAGGCTGGCCTGCTGCAGGTCGATCTCCCCGAACACCGGCTCCGGCCAGCGTGGCGGCGCCAAGCGCATGAGCGTGGTTTCAAGCGTATGCATGTCACGCACCCGTACTCCGGAGGCGTAACGCGCGGCTTCGGGCAGCGGCTCGCCATTCTCGCCCAGCAGATGCAACGTCGCGCCGACGCCAAGTGCTTCACCGATATTGCGCGCCATCGGCTGCATGGCCGAACCGTTCCATTGCACCCAGTCGAATTTCCAGATGTCCCACAGGTGCGGATAACTGACCGGGGCGTTGGCGACGCGGTAGTTGCCTGAGTCGATCGCATCGCCGAACACGCCGTTGGCGATGCGACCGAACGCATCGGTGCGTCCGAAACCTTCCTCGGTCGGATAGAGGCCGCGGTGCCAGTCGTTGTAAGCCGTGCCCAGCAGACGGTCGAGCACCTGCTTGACGTCCTCGCGCAGCTGATCGCGGTCGCGCTCGTAGTCCTCGCCGAGCACCTCCTGGGCGAAACGGCGAAACTTCAGCGGGTTGTAGTAGGTGAAGGCCATGCTCATGCCGAGCGCCTGCCCGAAGCCGCCGCCGCGCAACGTCGGCACCGTCGAGGCCAGCGAATGCATCGCCGCCCCGCCGTCGATACGCACGGCTTGCCCGTCATGGCGCAGCTCGCCGGTGTGGCAGGCGGCGCAGGTGATATCGAGATAGGCGACGCCGGTGCTGGCATCTTCATGACGGGCAAAGCCCACCGGTAGATTGCCGGGGTTGAGCGGGGAAGGATGCTGCTGCGGATCGACCAGAAAACCGAACCGCGCCAGGTATTCGGGCGCGGCCAGCCGGTCGCGGCTGAAAGGCTTCTCCAACGCGCCGAACCAGGCGTAATGCAGACCTTTCACCTGCGTTCCCTGTGGCGTGTAGTAATAGGCCTGCCGATCTGCCTCGCTCCATTGGTCGAGGTAGTGCAGTGCTTGAGGTGGCTCGTAGTCCGGCAGATTGGGATAGGCGACGAAATAAAGCCCCACCCCCACCAGCAACACAGCCACCACCAGAAGCCCGAACAGGGCACGTCGTAGTAATCGCATCACTCACATCCTTGTAGCGCCAGGCGAATGGAGCGTTTATGGCAGGGTCTCGCGGGGATGGCAATACAGCGTGAGCAACGTTTTGAGCAAGTTAGCAGCGGCTTGGGAGATGGCTACTCCAAGTCAAGCAGGCTCCCCTGCACGGTGTCAGGGATGCAGGCTATATATGCTAGGTAATTTGATTTTTTCTTGACTATAACACCATGTCGAGGCTCTTGGGTTTCTGCGTTTCTGTTAATGGTTGTAACTACGGTGTATGTATATGCTCCGTTTGTAAAGGTCGCAGAGTTCGATAGCTCGTTCCCGTAAATTTGGCCTATTGAAATTTCAATCTCGCCTATTGTTTTTTTTAATTGGAGTTCCGGAAATTCGTTGGTTTTTCCAAATGAGTAGGTCACTACGTCCAGTTCTTTATAAATTTCTATCGTTTTGTCGGATTCGGTTTTACAGTGAAAAATAGGAGTTTTTGGTGTGTCCTGCGCCATGAGGGGCAGTGACGTAATAAAGGCTAGGGCGAAGATTGTTATATTCACCTGTGCGTCCGCTTTTAGGTGGGATGTCTGCCAATGATGGCGGCAATAAATATTTTTAGTTTAATGTTTTCGATTTCCAAAGCCTTTCAAAATTTGCTCTCCTAGCGGCATAGCTGTCAGTATTTCTGTTAATCACTTCGGTTATCGAGTCGACAGTCTCGGGCCTTATTCCCTTGTCTGCAAGTTCATATAACTTGTTTGATATCCAAAAGCTCGCTGCTGATCTGGTGGCATATTTTAAAGTCAATAATAAGTCGGGATTTTCTACGAAATCTACAATATCTCCTGGCCAGTTATTCAATAGCTGGTTGTGCCACGTCGTTAGAGCTTCGTAATTGTACCTGCCAGTCAGTTGCTTTAAACCGCGCCCCCTATATCTCCAGCCATCACCTGTGGAATAGTCCCCATTGCCAAGGTCTGTCCTTCCTCCATATGCACCGTTGGCGATGGCTTCAAAATCCGCCTGGTTCATTCTGGTGCCATCCGCCTTTATTCCACGGTGGGTCTCATAGCCGTGTAGCTTGGCTGTTTTGGGGTTGTTTCTAAAAAATCTAAATATTTGGATTAGAGATTCTGCCTTGTATATAAAACTTTCTTCTATGCTTAGTTGTGGTCCGGTTTCCTGCAGGATTTGGGCAAAAAAATGAGACCTTCTAAGTGGGGTGTCTAGTTTGTAAAGGGAGATATAGTTATTTAGTTCATCGGCAATGCTAAGTAAGTCGCCATCTCTATTTTTATCTAGGTCTGGGTAGATTTCTTTCATTATATCAATCGTGAACTTGAAATTGCTTTCGGTATTGAAGCTACTTGTTATATGCAATGGCTGTACGTGCCACGCTCCCCCATCCCCATTTATGCCATGCCGCTCCGTCAGGTCACTCCACCAACTCAGCTCCTTGATCCGCTCTTTTTCCGCTTCCCAGATCAGGTTCGGCTTTCCTGGCTCTTCCTCCAGCAACGGATCAAGCTCATCCCATTTGCTCTGGTTCCAGAACCACTCGCTTTCATATTTGGTGATCAGCTGCCCGAGCACTTGAGCGTGCCAGGGCCTGGCCAGCGCAGCTCGGATTTCATGGCTGGTCAGTACGCCGTTCTGGTCGGTATCGACGATGTCGTACAGGCGAGCAAGCGCGACTATGGGGCCGCCATCGGCCCTGTTTATCTGGGCGCGGTAGTTGTGCTGTTCGTCTGCACTCAGGATGCCTTTGGCATTGAATGTGTAGGCGAGTTTTTCAAAGGGCGTTCCGGTTTCCTCGATGCACTGGAAATCCTGCCATTCCCAAGGGCTGTGGCGGGTGGTTATCAACTCTTGTTCGGCCAGCCAGCCGTCGATGGGATTTCCGCTCTCGTCAGCGAACAATCCATCGAGCCGCCACCAGTGGGTTGTGCTTGGTGAGGCGCTGCCTTCGGCTCTGACCTGAATCTTGTTCGCCGCTGGCAGGCCATCCAGAAGTGCTTGCGGAATGATCAGGTCGACCCCGATCTGGTTTCCGTTGTCGCTTAGCTTGGGTGGGTTGTCCGCGTTGATGTCATCGCGATGGGCGATCAGTTTGCTCGCGCCTTTGTAGACCTTGAGCAGGGTCTTTTGATCATCCGGCAAGCGGCTTGCCCAGGCACGACTACGAGCGATAAAGCCAGGCACGTCGTCGCAGCTGAATACTTCCAGATGAATAAGCGGATGAGCGGCACCATTGTGGTTTTGATAAATGCCGGGGTGGCCAATCAGCTCACCTGCCTTGATCGGAACACCTTCACCCAAAACCACTACCTGGCTCAGCTCGTTGGGCTCACTCCGAGCTTGCAAAAACTTGGAGGAAATGTAGCCGGGAAGATTGCCTTCGCTATCGGCCGTGAGGGGTGGATTTGCCGTGCCGTTGATGAGGCTTACAAGCTTGCTGTACTCACCCTCGGTTGCCGTCACCGTAACTTCGGCTCCCTTGGTAATTTCCGATAGATTCGCAGAGTCTTTGTTGGCACTGGCGCGAACGATCAGACCCTGGCTCTGGGTATTGACGATATGACTCTTGACCTCCCAGAAGGCAGGCCGTGGCAGATCCGCTTTCGCCTGATAGCCGGCCCAATCCTGTAAGTGCATGTACAGGCTGTAGAGAGTCAGTCTCGGAGGTGTTTGCTCATCAGCTGCGTTGCCCTCGGCTTTCTTGGGCTGTGGCGGCTGAAGAGTGTGTTTGACCAGAACGAACCCTGTGGAAAACGGCGCTCGCTTGATGCTTGGGATTTCATCGGTGAACTCGCTGACGGGATAGCTTTCATCGATACGGTAGGCAATCACCTCGCCATCGGCGATGCAGCGCACACTCGATTGGTCGAATACGGCTGCCGTGCCTTCATCGAAATGCACACCTCCATGCCATAGGCCGTTCTCGCCGGTCGGGTAATAACCGCTCTTGGCCTTGGCCATATGGGTGAGAAGTTGCAGCGGATTACTGCCTACTTCCTTGCTGGGGAAGGGGTAAGCCCAGTTGATCGGTTTGTGTTCGGCCATGTTCGATACGTCCTGATCCTTGCCTTTGGAGCTGCCTGATAAGCAGCCCTCGTCCTTGCGTTAACCGGAAAAGTTGAGCGAGCGCTTGGGTTTGCGAGGTGAATTGAGTACCTCGCCCGGCTGAGCCTGCTCCAGCAAATTCCCCGCCTTGTCCTTATCTGCCGCTCCCGGCAACACCGGTGGCTTGATCTTGATGCCTGAGCCCTTGCCCGGTGCCCCGCCGGCGTTGATCTTGATCATCGGGCCGCTGACGGTGATGCCGCCCGGGTCGAGCTTGATGAAGCTGCCGCCGGCGGTGAGGGTCAGTTCGATTCCGGCTTCGATGACCATTTTCTGGCCGGCCTTGAGGTGGATCTCGCGGCCAGCCCTGGTCAGTTGGGCGGTGCCGAGCTTGATGTGCTGGGTCTGGCCGACGGTGAGGTGGTCGTCGGGTTTGACTTCCACCTTGCGGTCGCCGGTGACGGTCAGGTGTTCCTCGGCCCGGAGTTCGGTGAAGCTTGCGGCCTCGATGGTGTCGTGGCGTTCGTGGCCGATGCGGATCTTCTGGTCGTGCTCGATGTTCTCGTCCCAGTCGCGCTGGGCATGGATATAGATCTGCTCGGCGCCCTGGCGGTCTTCGATGCGCAACTCGTTATAACCGCCACCGCCGGGCGAGCTGAGGGTCTTGAAGACGCTGCGGGTCTTGTTGGCCGGCAGGTCGTAGGGGACGACGTGCTCCTTGTGGTACAGGCAGCCGGTCACCAGTGGCTGATCCGGATCGCCTTCCAAAAAGGTGACCAGCACTTCCATCCCGACACGTGGGATGGCGATGCCGCCGTAGCGGTCGCCGGCCCAGCTTGAACTGACGCGTAGCCAACAGCTGGTCTTGTCATCGGCGTGGCCGTGACGATCCCAGAAAAACTGAACCTTGACCCGACCGTATTCATCGCAGTGGATTTCTTCGCCCGCGGGGCCGGTGACCACCGCGCTCTGGCTACCGAGCACACGCGGCTTGGCGTGGATCAGGACCGGGCGGTAGGGGACGTCCCAAGGGGTGGCGGTGAAGTGGTTGCGGTAGCCCTGAGTGAAACCGTCACCTGACTGACCGTCGCTTGTCACCGATTCTTCGAGCACCTGCGGCTGTTTGCCTTCGTGGAGCACTTCGGTCAGCAGCCAGAGGTCGTTCCATTCACGGCGTGGGTGGTCGGCGATTTCCAGCAGATGGCCGCTGACCAGCCTGGGCTGGTCGCTGTCGCCTTCGGCCTGGCGGTAATCGGCGCGGTGGCGCTCCAGCGCGCGCTGGGACAGGTGCCTGCCATGGGCGCGGTCGGTGAAGCGGCCGGGGTAGTCGTAGTCTTCCAGGTCCGGCGCTTTCTCCTGGCCTGTGGATTGGCCCTTGTGGTTGGCTTCCATGAGCAGGCGGGGCTGTTCGAAATCGTAGTCGCGGCGGGTGACCCGGCTGGTGCGGGTTTCCAGCCGTACGGCGAAGCGCTTGATCACCGGCTCGTCGGCGACCAGGCCGCTGTCCTGCAGGTACGCGGTGGGCTGCCCGAGTCTGGGAAAGCTCGTCTGGTCGTCGCCGAACACCAGTACGTGCCCCTGCTCACTGTGCTCGAAGTGGTAGTGGATGCCTTCTTCCTCGCACAGCCGCTGGATGAAGTGCAGGTCGGTCTCGTCGTACTGGGTGCAGTAGTCGCGCTCGGGATAGACCACCGGACCGAGCTGGAAACGGTAGGCGTCGGCCTGGATACCCTGGCCTTCGAGCACCTGGGCGATGATCTGCGGCACGCTCAGGTGCTGGAAGATGCGCTGGTCGGTGCGATGCGCGAGGTAGGCGAGCTGCGGGACGATGGCCAGTCGGTAGCGGGTCAGGCGTTTGCCGGATTCGCCCTGGGCGACGCGGTGGATCAGCCCGTGGATGCCGTTGCCGGCCGGTGAGAGCGCGAGGAACGCCGGCTGATGAAGCAGGCCTTGCAGGTCCAGATCCGGGCGTTCGCTGACCAGCTCCAGGTCGAAGCGGTAGGGCTGGCTGATGGCCTCTCGCCCGGTGAAGGCGAGCACCTGCAGGTCGTGTGTGACGCCTTCGATGGTGAGGCTGAAATGGGTGTCATTGGCCGCGTTGAACATGGCGCTTCCTTGTACTCGTGTCATCCATGGGTGCGCCCGAACCAGCGCTGCAGACGGCTGGGGGGTGGGCGACGGAAAAGATCCAGCAGTTCGGCGACGCTGACCTGTCGCTGCGCCGGTTCGAAAGCCAGGGCGCGGCGCAGCGCCGGCCAGCAATGCGGCGGCAGCCTGGACGGCCGTTGCAGTTCGCCGTCCAGCGCCATGGCCTTGGCCTGTTTGGCGCTCAGGCGACGGAACGGGTGGCTGCCGCTGGCCAGCTCGAAGAGCAGGCAGCCCAGCGCGTAGAGGTCGGTGGCTACCGAGAGGTCACCGCCGTCGAGCAGCTCCAGCGCGGCGTAGCGCGGTGTCCATGCCGTGAAACGGTTGCGCGAGAGGCGGGGCAGGCCGGGCAGCACGCCTTCGAGCGGTTGCCCGAGGCCGTAGTCGAACAGGCGCAGGCCATCGTCGGCGAGCATCACGTTGCTCGGTTTGAGATCGCCATGGATCACGCCGCGACTGTGGGAGTAAGCCAGCGCCTCGAGCAGCGGCAGGGCGATGTCGCGCAGCTCGCCCCAGGCGAGGCCGTCGGGGCGCTCGCTGAGCAACTGGTCGAGGGTCGGCCCCTTGAGCAGTTCGAGGGTGATGAAGGCGCGCTGGCTGGTGGCGTCCACGTCGAAGCCGAACAGCCGCACGACATGGCGGTGGCTCAGTCGGGCGGTCAGCGCGAACTCGGTGTAGAGCAGCGCATGGGCGTCGGGGTACTCGGCGAAATCATCGCTCAGGGTCTTGAGCGCGACGTAGGGTTCCGGATCGCCGAACTGCTCCCGCAAGAGATCACGCGCCCGGTAGACCGCGCCCATGCCGCCCACGCCCAGCAGGCGCTCGATCAGGTAGCGCCCGCAAAGTACCTGGGGCAGATCGCCAGCCGCGATGGCGGCGGCAGACGGTACCTGGGGCGTCGGTTCGGCCGCCGTGGCGGCGAAGGCGAAGTAGGTCAGGTCGGAAGCCGGCCCGGCGCGCAGGGGCTCGTTCATCGGCGTACCACCACGGCACTGAGGTTGTCCCGCGCCGGGCCGTCCAGGGCCTGGTCGAACAGTCGCTGCAGCGCGAGGCCGGACGACGGCGAATCGAGCGCCGCGCCGAGGGCGTCCGGCGACAGGCTCTGGTAAAGCCCGTCGCTGCACAGCAGGAGGGTATCGCCCGGGTAGACGTCGAACTCGAGGATATCCAGCACCAGCTGCTCGCTGGCACCGATGGCGCGGGTCAGGGCGTTGGCCGCGGGATGGCGTGCGGCCTCCAGCGGGCTGAGGTGCTGTTCGTCGATCAGTTGCTGCAGCAACGAATGGTCGCGCGAGAGCTGATAGAGGCGACCGCCGCGCCAGAGGTAGCAGCGGCTGTCACCGGCCCAGACGCAGGCGGCGCGTTCGCCTTCCATCAGCAGGGCGACCACGGTGCTGCCGATCACCGGGTCGGGACGGTCCGCAGTGACCGTCAGCTCCTGCCCGAGCCGGCGGTTGAGGTCGTGCAGGCAGCGGCGCAGGCTGACCAGGCGTTCGGCCAGGCTGCCTTCGGGCAGCTCGGCCAGCTGCTCGACGATCAGGCGGCTGGCCAGGGCGCCGTTGTGGTGGCCGCCCATGCCGTCGGCGACGACCCAGAGGCCTTGCTCGGGGAAGTCGAGAAAGGCGTCCTCGTTGCGCGCGCGGACCTTGCCCCTGTCGGTCCGCGCGGCGCTGCGCCAGCCGTGGGCCAGGCTCGTGGTGCCCGTCATCACAGGGTCGCCGGCAGCTTGAAGTCGCGCAGCAGGGCGATGTCGAACGGGTTCGGCGAGCGCTGGCTGTGCAGCAGGTAATTGGCGTGGCGGCCGCCCAGGTTGGCCTTGAGCATCAGCACGTCGCGTCCGCTGTGGTAGTCGACCTGCATCAGGTCGAGCAGGCGGAACAGCGACCAGGGGCCGGTGTTCTTCTCGATGCCGACGCGGCGTCCGCCCAGCTCTTCGACCACCAGGCTGGTACGACCTTCGTCGGCGTCGGCAGGCCAGCTGAAGGCGGTCTGCACGATCGGTCCGTGGCGGTATTCCATCTGTTGGTTGCCGAAGCGGAAATCGGCACGGCCCAGGCTCGAATCCAGCGAATAGGGTTCGAGCTTGAAGCGGATCTGCGGCTCGTTCGGGTTTTCCGCGAAGAAGCTGCGGCGGATCGTCTGCGCATGGCCCATCTGCGCCAGGAACTCGCGCGACAGCGGCAGGCCGCGGCCGTCGACGCGGCGCAGCTGGTACCGGCCGGCGCTGCCGCTGACGAAGGGCTTGAGGTAGCGGTCGAAGAAGCCGTCGGCGACGCCCTGGGCCTTGAAGAACTCCCGGAAGTCGGCGATCGCCACGTCACTCTCGCTGTGGGCGCTGAACGGGTAACGCTGGCGCAGCGACCCTCTGTAGAACGCGTACAGCTCGCTCTGGTAGCGCTGGTTAAGGTAGTGGTAGGCGTCGTTGAGGACCAGCGTCCAGCTGTCTTCGGCGAGCAGGCCGAGCCAGTTGCCGATCGGCTGCGGCAGGCGGGCAGCACTGGCGCGCAGCTGGTTGATCGCATCGCGCTGGCCGCCCATGCGTGCCTTGGCCAGTTCGAACGCGGCCTGGTCCGGCGCGCTGGCGTGGGCCAGGCTCGCCAGTTGCAGGTGCAAGGCGTCGATGGCCTGCAGGGTCGGGGTCAGCTCGGCGCTGGCGCCCGAGTTGTCATCGAGCAGGCGGTGCAGGGGCTCGAAACGCCGCTCCAGGGTCTTGCGCGCGGTGTCCGGCAGGCTTTTGGCGAGCGCCGCCTGGGCCTGCTCGGCAGCGGCCGAGGCCAGTTTGGCGGCCTTGCCCAGCTTGCCGCTGGCGTCCTTGAGCGTGTCGGCAGCTTCCGCTGCATTGCCGGCGGCGTCGGCCGCGCCGGCAAAGCGGGTGTTGTCGCGCACTTCGACCAGCAGCTGCAGCAGCGGCGAGTTGGCGGCGCTCAACCCGCTGAGCAGCACCGCGCCCTGGGCGGCCCCGGCGATAGGCTCCAGCGTCAGTTGCGCGACGGCTTCGCCCCAGTAGTTGGCATAGTCGCGGAAGTACAGCCGCTCCATCTCGACCATCAGGCGGCCAAGGTCCTTGAGGCTCAGGCTGTCACCCTCGCCCAGCACCCAGTTGTCGCGCAGGATCTCGCGCACCAGGTCGCTGCCCTGGGCGACGTAGAACTTCTGGTAGCCGTTCTGGGTGTAGAAGCCGGGGATCGCATAGTCGCCGCCGGTGAACAGGGCGCCCTGGGGGCCGAGGCGCTGGCTGAAGCGATAGTCGGGCAGGCTGCGGGCCTGGTCGCGCAACATGCGGTACACGACGTTGGCCAGCGATTCGCTGCGCAATACCTTGCGCGCTTCGGTCACCAGTGGCTCGTTGAGGCGATAGGGCGCGAAATCTTCGCTGAGCAGCCGTTCGAAATGGGTGTTCAGGCCGTTCTGCGCCACGGCGTTGCCGGCATAGCGCAGCGACCAGTCGGCCGCCAGCCACTCCCGGAGGAAGGCTGTGTCGCGGCGCTCCGCCAGGTTGAGCATGAGGTAGGCGCGCAGGCTGCCGAGCAGGCGTTCGCGGTCGGTGAGGTTGGCGCGGATCTGAGCTTCGAGCTGGCGGCCGACCCGCGGCAGCAGGTGCTTTTCCAGCTCGCGGCGGTAGGCCTGATGAACCGTCGGGTCGACCTCCTCGCCCTGATAGAGACCGGCGCGGTGCAGATAGGTGACCTCGCCCTTGGCCGGGAATACCCGGGTGGCCGCGTAGCTGGTATCCAGCGCCTTGAGCGTGCGCAGCGCATCGTCCTGAGCGGTGATGCTCTGGTTCTCGCGTCCGAGCTGGTCGGCGAGGTTGCGCAGCTGTTCGAGTCGCTGGTGGTTGCCGGAAAAGCCGGTAGCCCAGAGCACGCCGAACAGGGCCAGGCAGGCGAAGCTCGCGGCATACAGGGCGCGCTGGCCCCAGTCGATCCGGCGTTCTTCCTTCTGGTCCAGTCCGGCGAGGTCGGCCTCGGGGAAGATGACCCGGCTCAGCAGGTGATTGATGAAGCGCGACCGGCCACTGCGGAAGGTCGGCAGCGCGCTGCTCGACAGGCCCAGGTTGCGACCGATGCCGCTGGTCAGCGGGTCCAGCGCGTCCTGCAGTTGCGGCGCGCTGGTCAGGTAGAAGCCGCGCAGCTGGCTGGCGCGCTGGTAGCGGTTGCCGGAGAACGCCAGCTCGATGAACAGGCACAGACGCTCGCCGATCTGGCCGAGCTGGTGGGGGAAGTCGAGGATGCGGCCGCGGCGCTGGGTGTCGCGCTCCTGGTGCATGCGCAGGATCACCTGGCTGTTGAGCCGGCGCAGCAGTTCCTCGAACTCGCCACGGACCACGTTGACATCGGTGCCGTCCTGCTCCTTGCGGAAGCTCGCGCCGAGTACCTGGTCGCTCTCTTCGCGGGACAGCTGATCGAAGAACTCTTCGAAGCCGAGCACCTTGTCGGCCTTGCTCAGCACCAGGTAGACCGGCACGTCGGCGCCCAGGCGCTGGTGGATCTCATGCAGGCGCTGGCGACTCTGGCGCGCCAGCGTCTCGAGTTCCAGTTCGCTCGATTGCAGCAGGTGCTCGACCGGGATATTGACCAGCACGCCATTGAGCGGGCGCGCGCGGCGGCGACGCAGCAGGCCGAGCAGCGTGTCCCAGGCCTTGCCGTCGACGGAGGCGTCGGGCTGGGTCAGGTAGCGGCCGGCGGTATCGATCAGCACCGCATGATCGGCGAAGTACCAGTCGGCGTAGCGGGTACCGGAGACGTCCTTGGTCAGGCGCTGGTTTTCGCCGCGGTTGAGGGGGAAATCCAGCCCGGAGAAGTCCAGCAGCGAGGTCTTGCCGCTGCCCTGGGGGCCGAGCAACAGGTACCAGGGCAGCTCGTTGCGCCATTTCTCGCTGCGCCCGCGGTACAGGCTCGAACTCTTGAGGGTGCGCATGGCGTCCCGGTAGCGATCACGCAGGACGCTCTGCTCCTCGGTGATCAGACCCTCGCGGCGCAGGCGCTCCTGCGCCTCTTCATCGCTGGCCTCGGCCTGTTGCCTGCGGGTGCTGCGCCAGCTGGCGAAGACGATGAACAGGCCCCAGGCCAGGCACAGGGCGGCGATGGTCAGCAGGCGGCTGGTCGAGGATTCCCAGAACTTGTAGTCGTTCACCGCCAGCAGCGGACCGACGAACCACACCAGCAGGGCCAGCATCAGCAGGACACACAGGCTCCATACCCAGGTCTTGCGGAAAAACGCGGCAAGCTTGCCGAAAAAAACCTTCATGGCATTACGTCCTTGTTACGACTGAGGCTCGACCTGAACGGTCGGATCGACGGGTTGGTACGGCTGCAGCACGGTGTCGCGCTGCTCGCCCAGTACCCAGGCGAAGCCTGTGTACAACATGCCGAGGCAGATCAGGGTGAACAGCGCGACCATCCACCAGGGCACGATGCGCACCAGGCGTCTTCGGGTGTCGCGCAGGCCCTGCCAGTGCGGCGAGACTTCGCGCGGCACGTCGCCGCGCAGCTGGCGGATCTGCCGGTAGAGGCTGTCGCGTACCGCTTCGAGTTCGAGCATGCCGCGCGGCATCACCCGGTACTTGCCCTCGAAACCCAGCGACAGGCACAGGTACATCAGCTCCAGCATCGGCAGGTGCTTGACCGGGTTGCGCGAGAGACGCTCGAGCAGCTGGAAGAACTTCTCGCCGCCGAAGGTCTCGTTGTGGAAGGAAGACAACAGGCTCATCTGCGACCACTCGCTCTCGTTGCCCCAGGGGGTGGTCACCACCGCTTCGTCGATCACGGTGCACAGCACGTAGCGCGCGGCCATCACCTGGCTGCTCTCGGCGCCGTCGTGCAGGGCGCGGTGTTCGAACAGCTTCAGCTCGCCCGACAGGCGCTGGTTCAGCGCGTGCAGGTCCTCGCCTTCGAAGCTGTGCTTGAGCCGCACCACTTCGGACAGCAGCGTGGAGGCCGCCGCGACCAGCGGGTTGAGGCTGATGTTGAAGCTTTCCGCCGGACGCAGGCGCGCGGCATAGATCATCCGCTCCTCGAGCTGCTCGAACCGGGGTGCGGCGTTGAAATCGGTCAGCGGGCTCTGTGCCGGGGCCTCGCCGTGGCGATTGAGGATGACCGTCTTGTCGTCCTGTCCGTAGTCCATTTCTCTGATCATGTCGGTCAGTTCCTGATCGCCCAGAATTTCAGCTCAAGCCCGGTGAATTCGCCGGACACGTGGAAGGCGAAGCCGCCGGAGCGCTCCAGCTGCGCCAGTTCCTCGGAGTTGAGCTCCAAGGCGAAATAGGTCTTGCCGGAGTGGAACGGGATCTGCCGCGGCGCTACCGGCAGCGGTTTGACCTTGATCCCCGGCAGGTGCAGGTTGACCAGCTGACGGATGCGTTCCACCGGGCCGACCTTCAGATGGGCCGGCAGGCGCTGGCGCAGTTCTTCGGAGTCGCACTGGGCGCTGGCGGCCAGCACGAACGAGGCGCTGCCGAGCAGCTTGTGGTCATGCAGCGGCGAGACCTGGATGCCGTACTGACGTTGCTGCAGCAGCAGCTCGACGGCGTGTTGCTCGAGCACCATCGACAGCACCTGGCGGATCGCATCCATCAGCTTGCGAAACGACAATCCCTGGTCGTTGTGCAGGTAGCGACCCTCCAGGCGGGGACGCTTGGTCTCGCTGGAGAAGGTCGCCAGTTCGCCGAGCAGGCCCAGCAGCTCACGGTAGATCTGTTCCGGATGGACGCGGTCGATGCCCAGGTAGTGGCGCAGCACCGGCTCGTAGCGATTGATCAGCTGCAGCATCATGAAGTCGCCGACCTCGGCGCCACCCACCTTGCCGGTGGCGCGAATCCGTTCGGCGAGGATGTCTCCGCGATGGCCGAGCATGCTGATCACTTCCTTGAGGCAGGACAGCAGGTAGCTGGAGGCCTGGAAGTCGATGAAGGTAGGGATGTACTCGGGATCGAGGCTGATCACGCCGTCGGGCGTGGTGTCGAGGATGTCGCAGAGCTTGAGCTTCACATAGGCCTGGTCGGCCTGCTGCTCGCCGAGCAACAGGCGAAAGTCCGGTCGGCCGGTGCTGACCTGGCTGCTGCTGCTGTCACCGGCATTGGAGTCGGCGACTTCCTCGTCGAAGGCGGTGTAGCGCGCCAGCACGTCCTTCTGCTCCGGGCGACGGCTCTCGATGTGGTTGCCGGTCACCAGCGGCAACGCGAGGTAGACCGGGGTGTTGCCGGTGTTGGGCGGCACGTCCAGGGCCAGCGGTTCACGCTCGGCGCCGATCTCGAACAGGCTGCCGTCGGGAAGAATCCCGCTGGCCTGGCTCAGCACCAGCTTGCCCATGTTGAGGAACTGGCGGTCGATCTCCAGCCCGAAGAAGCCCCAGGCATAGTGGCCGAGCTTCTGGGTGCGCAGCTTGAGCTGCGAGTCGTAGTAACGGTCGCTCTGCTGGAAATGCTGCGGACGCAGCAACATGCCTTCCTGCCAGATCACCTTGTTCATGCTCATGGCTCAATTCCCCTTCGCGAGCGGGTCGACGGACTGGATGCCGCGCTCGTCGAGACTCAGCTCGATACGGTTCTGCGCCCGGTGCTGCAGGGGTACGACGAAACGCCAGTTGGACTCCGGCAGGTCCCGGTAGGCGGCCAGCACGCCCACGTAGCGGCTGCCGTCCTGGACGAAGAGCTTGAGGTCGCGCTGCTCGCCGGGGCGCAGTTCCAGTTCCTCCTGGACCACCATGTCCGGCGACAGGGCTTCCTTGGGTCGCTGATAGAGCGAGAAGAAGTCGGCGTTCTCGAAGGCCACCGGGTGCTTGAGCTCGATCAGGCGAATCACGATGGGGGAGGGGCGACCGTTCAGGTCGGGGTTGAGCCGGTCGCTGCCCTGCAGCGACAGGTCGAGTTTGGTCAGCTCGGAATTGGGCGAGAGCGCCGAGCAGCCGCCGAGTGTGGCCAGCGCAGCGAAGACGGCCGCCGGAAAAAAGCGAGACATGGACATCATCCTTGAAGGTCGGTGTTGAGGGTGGCGATCAGGCGTACCTGCTCCTCGTAAGCCTGGGCGAAGTCTCGGGCGAACAGCCGCTCGCTCCAGTCGTCGTCGCGCTGCATGGCCAGATGCATTCGGCGATAGGCGCGCCAGCGGCCACCGGATGTGGCTATCAGCGGTTTGTTGTCGCGTTCGAAACGCAGGGCCAGCTGGTCCGGCGAGAGTTGCTCGAGCATGCCCTTGAGGGCCGCGCGGCTGGCGGCCAGCATCGCCACCTGGTGCGCCTGCAGATCGCGAAAGGCGCGGCCGACGGCCTGTTCGGCGGGCAACTGACCGGGCTTGCCGCCGCGCAGCAGAAGCGTCAGCGCTTCGCCACTGTCGATGCTGTGCTTGAGCGGGTTGTTGCCGGCGCTCTGTACGGTGGTCAGCGACAGGCGCATCTCGTTCTTCAGCTCGCCCCGGGTGCGCAGCGCCTGCTGCAGCCCGCCAACGCTCTGCCTGAGCAGGCTGGCGGCCTTCAGCGCCAGCGCCTGGCGGGCCTCTTCATCCAGCTCGTCCAGGTCGACGCCCAGCGCCTCGCCGAAGCGCGTCCAGAAATCAGGCGGCAGGCGCTCGGGCTCGGGCGCGGCCTTGGGTTGGGCGGCCGGCCTGGGCATGACCAGCTCGGGTACCTGCAGGTTCTCCTCATCGATCTGGGCATAGTCGCGCTGCTGGGCCTGCACCCGCGACGGCGCCAGCACGGCGGTCAGGTCGTCCACTTCGGCATAGACGCGCTCCTGCTGGTCCAGCGCGGTCAGTGGATCGAGGTCGAGAAACGCATCGTCGGGGATGATGCTGCCGGCCGGCTGCGGACGCCCGATATCCCCTTCGAACGACGCCGGGTCCTGGATCAGCCGAGCGCGAATTTCGAAATCACCCAGGCAGTAGACGCTGCCGTGCTCGATGCGCTGAGCCCGGCCCTTGTCCAGGCTGGCGCCGGTGTCCTTGAGCTGGATGCCGTTGCTGCTGGTGTCGGTGAGGAAGAATGCGCCGTCCCGGTAACTCACTTCGGCGTGGCGGCTGGACAACACGCGCTTGCGGTCCGGGATGACCCAGTCGCAATCTTCGGCCCGGCCAATGATGCCGCCGGCCTGCTTGAAGGTTTTCGTCGTCAACAACCCAGGCACGAACTGCTGTGCGCTGACCACATCGAAGACCAACTCCATGGTGATACTACTCCTGGCGGTCAGTTACCGCGGTTTACTGCTTGCGGGTCGCCCAGCGGGCGGTAGTCGGCATCGTTGAACTTGTAGTTGCCGGAACAGCCGACAAGGACGAAGGCGGTGACGATCAGGGCGAATGCGAAAAAGCGCTTGAGCACGCGATTTCCTCCTTGAATGCGTGAGCGGGAACGGCCGCGGCCGTGGTGAAGCGGAACCTCTGCATCTATTGAAGGTCACCGCGCCCGCAAGCGGGGTGATGGGGTTCACGAACCGGGGCGTCGACAATCGGAGATTGAGGCACCGCACGCTTTGGCGTGCGGGTTGACACGGTGCAGCACCAAGGCGGTTGTGTCTGTGACCCAGGCCAACCTGGCGCGGTCTTGGGCGGCTCAGAGCCGATACTCACTGCGTCATTGAGGTCCTGCTCGGGGCGTCCGGAAATGTGCATTAGCAGCCAGCACACCGTATCTAATTGATGCTTCATAACCCTAGGAACATACTGATCCAGTAGCCGGTCAGGCTGATGCGAGCAAAAGGACCGTTTTGAGCTTGCTGAGCGAATAGCAACTCAATCGAGTATATGTACAACCAAGTTGACGGCCAGGAGGCCCAATAAGTATTGATTCCAAAAAAGGCTGATGCATGTAAAAAGCCAGGATGTTGCTTCGTTCAAGCGAATATATTTATACCGAAATGATGGCCAAGAAAGCCAATAAACATGCTTACCCAGTGAATGATAAGACTGATGCATGTGAAGTAAAGCCAGGCAGCCAGGGTGCGACCGACATTGGGCCTTTTTAAGCCAAAAGTGTATTGAAAACTATAGCGGTGCATTCGGGAAAATCTGTCAAAAGGACTATGAGACTCCCATTCATAATTGGGAAGTCGAGAGAAATGTGGATCGAGCCGGCGTATTCCGTGGAAGCAGATGTAAATACCGTTGACGCCTCCGCTTACAAATAACAGAAACCATGCATAATAGAGGGCTTGCTTAAGCGTCAGGGCGTCGCTCATATCAGTTGACTCCCTGATAAATAATATCACCCATATATTCGCCAAAGCTGCCGCCTTCCGATCCGCCATAATAGGCGCCGGCAGCAGCGCCAGCGATTGCGATCACTGCGAGGGCGGGAGCTCCAACTGTGACCCCGAACGCGAGTGCGACTCCTCCCGCTACGGCAGTCGCTATTTGAGCGCCTGCGAAACCTCCGACTGCGCCGCCGCTTGCACTGCCTATGAAACCAGTTACCTGCATGTAGCCGGTTCGGGTGCAGGCTTGATCATTCCCGACTGTGCAAGCTTCCTGAATCTTGTTCAACCGAACGCCACCGTCGATGGCAATTCCCAAGTAGCCCAGCCGACTCGATCCCTTGGCCCAGCTAGAAATCGTGTTGATCCGTTGCCCAAGTTGCGGCACCTCGCCTCGCTCAGTAATTGCAGAGGCATTATGCAAGATCGACTTGGTCGATAGGCCAAGGGTGGACTTAATGCTGTCGTAATGACGGATATTGACAGTTGAAAGGGTCAAGCGGCCTAGGGAGTGATTCAGCTGACCGAATAGCTGCTGACGTTTGGCGTAGAACTCCGGGGAAAATCGGTTGGTGTTTCCGGTCCTGCGCAGTTCTTCCACATACGCGGCGTTTATCTTCTCCAGATTGCTTCTGACGTCTCCCAGCTGTCGTCCTGCCGCTGCGCTCAGCACACCCAGCGCGGTGCTCTGGTGGGATGCAACGGTTTCCAGGGAGATGTAATCCAGTACCTCCAGATGCCGCTTGACCGTCATGGCTTCATCAGGCGTCAGTTGTTGAATGCCTTCACTTGCAAGCTTCGCCTGTTCCCTTGCCTTTTCCAGGCGCTGCCGGTCGTCGTCGGTACGCGGCATGTTGGAGACGATGACGATCTCTCCGGGCAGTACCGTCTCCTTGAGGTGTTCGTTATTACGCTGGAACAGCGAGCGATGAAGAAAGTGCATTTCATTGCCGTAGATCTCCTCGTAGATCGCCTGGCGACGCTGCACCTTGTCGTTCCAGTAGAACGCCACGTCGAATGCAGCACCACTGCATTGACTGTCCTGAACGACTTGTCCAGATGTACAGCCGGGCCGGGCGGGTCCGGTCGTTTCAGGCACACGCAGTGTCTGTCCGGCCTGGATCTGGTTCGGGTTTTCGATCTCTGGATTCAGACGCAGCAGATTGCTGATGGTTGTACCGTGATCGCTGGCTATCCGGGCCAGACTATCGCCTCGCTGTATGCTGTATTCCATTGCGTTATCCATTCAGACCAAGCAGGTCGGCTTCGATTCGAGCCAGCCGGTGCTCGGCAGGTTCGTCCATGTTAGCCAGTCGCATACGAACGTCTGGTTTGTTGATAGCGTCGGGAAACTGGAGCGCCAGCTCAACGTAGGCGAACAGGTGCTGCTCAGACTCGATGCCGAACTTTTCAGCTTCTGCCGTACGCTGATGGATGATCTCTTTCAGCTCCACATCTGGTTGCCCGTGAAAGTTGTTAACGCAAAAGTGCGATACCAAGCGCTGAATGAATAGCTGTCGCTCTTGTTCCTGCCAGCGAGCAAGGTGCTCCGGGCGAATCGAAAACCAGCCTTCGTCGTCGGCAGGTCTGGCGGGAGAGGAATAGGGCGTGGTGAAACCTAGCCATTTGTTTTCTTCGGCAGGTATCCATATTTTGCTGACAGGACCGAGCCAGGCGCTGAGTTCGTCTTGTGTGAGGCTGTCGAAGAAACGTTCGGTCAAGGCTGGGTCATAAAACCTGCAGAAGGCCAATTCTCCAGAGTGCAGCCTGACGCTCAGCAGGCTGCGCAAATGGTTCGCCAGGCCCTCGATGTTAACGGAGCTTTCCAAAAGCAGGCCTGACGATTGCCAACGCTCCCGGTTTTCCCACAAGCGATGTTGTCCGGAGAGGCGATACAAGGCGGGACTGACTTCCAGCATGGACTCATGGCGCGTGCCTCGGTACAGACGCTCTACCTTGGGCGCATCATCGTGCTGATAGATGACCTGCAAGGCGGGTAACGCCGCGCCATCGAGCAGCAGGTAGAGGTCGTCCCGCTCGATCTCCGGTTCTTCTACTCCGCGCATCAAACCACGCTCGCGTTCTTGCCGCATGGGCAAACCTCCAATTGGCAGAAGCCATCAGGTTGCACGCCGCATTGTTTGACCAACAGCAGCTTGGCCGCCGCAGCCTGCTTGAGTTGCGGCGACATGTTGATCAAGGCCGGCAAAGTGAGGCCGCCGGCAGCGGCGCTAGCCGCCAGCGATGGAATCACTGGTGCCAGGATATTCAATCCCGACCCTTTGCCCGGCGCTCCGCCCGAATTCATCTTGATGGTCGCGCCATTCAGCGTGACGCCGCTCGGGTCGAGCTTGAGGAGGCTGCCGCCGCCTGTGGCGGTGAGCTCCATGCCGGCGTCGATGACGACTTTGCTGCCGGCGTAGTAGTGAATTTCGTTGCCCGCCTCGACGAACTGCCCGGTGCCGATCTTCACGTGCTGGTTGTTGCCCACGGTGAGGTGGTCGTTGGCTTTCACTTCGGTCTTGCGGTCGGCGTGGGTGGTGCGGTGTTCTTCGGCGCGAAATTCGCTGTAGCTGTTGGCCTCGACGGTGTCGTGGCGCTCGTGGCCGACGCGGATCTTCTGGTCGTGCTCGATGTTCTCGTCCCAGTCTCGCTGGGCGTGGACGTAGATCTGCTCGGCGCCTTTGCGGTCTTCGATGCGCAGTTCGTTGTAGCCGCCACCGCCGGGCGAGCTGAGGGTCTTGAAGACGCTGCGGGTCTTGTTGGCCGGCAGGTCATAGGGGACGACATGTTCCTTGTGATGCAAGCAGCCGGTGACCAGCGGCTGATCCGGGTCGCCTTCGAGAAAGGTCACCAGCACTTCCATCCCCACGCGGGGGATGGCGATGCCGCCGTAGCGGTCGCCCGCCCAGCTGGAGGAGACGCGCAGCCAGCAGCTGGTCTTGTCGTCGGCCTGGCCCTCGCGGTCCCAGTGGAACTGGACCTTCACCCGGCCGTATTCGTCGCAGTGGATCTCTTCCCCGGCAGGGCCGGTGACCACGGCGGTCTGGCTGCCGAGCACCTTGGGTTTGGGGTGGTTCAGGGCCGGGCGGAAGGGGATGTCCCAGGGCGTGGCGGTGAAGTGGTTGCGGTAGCCCTGGGTAAAGCCGTCACGTGACGGCTCATCGCTCGTCACCGACTCCTCCAGCACCTGCGGCTGTTTGCCTTCGTGGAGGATCTCGTTCAGCAGCCAGAGCTGGTTCCAGTCGCCGCGCGGGTGTTCGGTCAGGGCGAGGAAGTGGCCGGTGACCAGCTGCGGCTGGTCGCTCTCGCCTTCGGCCAGCTCGAAGTCGCTGCGGTGGCGTTCCAGGGCGCGTTGGGACAGGTGCTTGCCGCGGGCGCGGTCGGTGAAGCGGCCGGGGTAGTCGTAGTCTTCCAGGTCCGGCTGGAACTCGCTCTGAAAGGCGCCTTCCAGGGTCAGGCGCGGTTTCTCGAAGTCGTAGTCGCGGCGGGTGACGCGGCTGGTGCGGGTCTCGAGCCGCAGGGCGAAGCGCTTGACCACCGGCTGGTCGGCCACCAGCCCGGAGTCCTGCTGATAGGCCACCGGTGAGAGCTTGGGAAAGCCCGTCTGGTCGTCGCCGAAGACCAGCACATGGCCCGCGGCGCTGTGCTGGAAGTGGTAGTGAATGCCTTCTTCCTCGCACAGGCGCTGGATGAAGTGCAGGTCGCTCTCGTCGTACTGCACGCAATAGTCGCGCTCGGGGTAGACCGAACCGAGGCCGAAGAGGAAGGCGTCGGCCTGGATGCCGTGCTCTTCGAGCACCTGGGCGATGATCTGCTCCACCGTCAGGTGCTGGAAGATGCGCTGGTTGGTGCGGTGGGCGAGGTAGGCCAGCTGCGGGCGCAGGGTGATGTGGTAGCGGGTCAGGCGCTTGCCCGAATCGCCCTGGGCGACGCGGTAGATCAGACCATGGATGCCGTTGCCGGCCGGCGAGAGCGCCAGGAAGGCGGGCTGGTGCAGCAGGGCTTCGAGATCGAGATCAGGGCGTTCGCTGACCAGTTCGAGCTCGAAGGCGAAGGGCTGCGAGAGCGCTTCCCGCCCCGTGAACGCGAGCACCTGCAGGTCATGTGCGATGCCTTCGATGGCGAGGCTGAAATGGGTGTCGTTGGCCGGGTTGAACATGTCTTCGGTCCGTCCTTAGAGGTCTGCGGGGCTGATGTTCAGCCGTTCCATGCGGTACAGCAGGGTGCGCCGGGGCAGGCCCAGTTCGCGGGCGGCCTGGCTCTGGTTGCCGCCGTTCTTGCGCAGGCAGTCGACGAGCAGGTTGCGTTCGACCCGCTCCATGCGTTCGCGCAGGGTCATGCCGCTCTGCTCCAGCCCCGGCTCGATGCGCAGGTTGAAATGCTCGGGAAGCAGCTCGCCGCCTTCGCACAGGAGCACGGCGCGCTCCACCAGGCCCTTGAGTTCGCGAACGTTGCCGGGGAATCCGTAGCCGGCCAGCTGTTCGAGCGCTGCGTCGGACCAGCGGCAAAGGTCGCGCTGCAGGAAGGTGCAGGCCTTGTCGGCGAAATGGCGCGCCAGGCGCAGGATGTCCTGGTCGCGTTCGCGCAGCGGGGGCAATTCGATGGGGAAATGCGAGAGCCGGTAGAAGAGGTCTTCGCGAAACCGCCCCTCTTCGACACGCTTGCGCAGGTCCTGGTGGGTCGCGGCGACGATCCGCACATCCA
Source organism: Stutzerimonas nosocomialis (assembly GCF_005876855.1). GTDB lineage: Bacteria > Pseudomonadota > Gammaproteobacteria > Pseudomonadales > Pseudomonadaceae > Stutzerimonas > Stutzerimonas nosocomialis. Next base: position 85,652 of record NZ_QLAE01000001.1, read on the forward strand.
CCTTGTGGGTGTCGGTGGACCCCAGCGGACGCACCTCGCCTTCCTGCAGTACCCGCAACAGCTTGGCCTGCAGAAGCAGGGGCATGTCGCCGATTTCGTCGAGAAACAGGGTGCCGCCGTCCGCCGCGTCCAGCAGGCCGGCGCGGTCGCGGTCGGCACCGGTGAAGGCGCCTTTGCGGTAGCCGAAGAGTTCGCTTTCGAGCAGGTTTTCCGGCAGCGAGGCGCAGTTCTGGACGACGAAGGCTTTGCTGCGACGATAGCCGCAGTCGTGAATGGCGCGGGCGACCAGTTCCTTGCCGGTGCCGGTCTCGCCGGTCAGCAGCACGCTCACCGGGCTGTGCAGGACCTTGCCGATCAGCCCGTAGACCGCGCGCATGCGGGCGCTGTCTCCGATCAGGCCATAACCGCTGGCGCAGGGAGCGCTCGGTGCGATCGGCGCGTCCTGGCGTGGCGCCCTCAGGCGCTGCAGGAGTTGCGACTGCGCCAGGGCGAACCTGCCGAGCTGGTCGAGGGAGTCGGCAAAGGCCGACAGCTCATGGGCGTGCCGCGTGGCGGTGACCAGCAGCCCGAGGACCCGGTCCTGCTCGTCGGCGAGCGGCAGGCACAGCAGGCTGCGCCACGACGGCGAGCGCTCCGGCAGGAAGCTGCTGGCATGCAGGCTGCTGTCCAGCTCGCCGATGTACAGCCGCTGGTTCTGGCACAGGCAGTACTGCAGCAGCTGCTCGCCGTCGTAGTCACTGGGCAGGCTGGCCGGTTCGCGCGGCTGCAGCTTGCCGTCGAGCCATTCGGCCGACAGCGTCAGCCGGGTATGGGTCTCATCGAGCAGGTAGAGCTGGCTCAGGTCGCAGCCCGTCAGCCTGGCCGCGGCTTCCGCCAGGCCGGCGAGCAGCGTGTCGGCGCTGGCCGCCCGCGCCAGGCCGGCGAAGTGCTCCAGCAGCGACTGCGCGTAGCGCAGCGGCTGGGGGACCTGGTCGAACATGGCCGCTTGCTTAAGCGAACTCACAGACCACCGTCCCTTGGCCATCCAGCGTGGCGTGGACCCGCTGCAGGGTTTCGCCCCCGGCCATGGCGTCGAGCAGGCGATCGACCACCAGCGGTTGCAGGTGCTGGTCGATCAGATGGTCGATCAGCCGTGCACCGCTGTCGCTGTGGGTGCAACGTTCGGCCAGGCTTTCCACCAGCGCCTCGCAGTGGCTGAACTGCAACTGGCGACGGGCCAGGCGCTCGCCGAAGCGCGACAACTTGAGCGCCACCAGCTCGTTGAGCACCTCGCCCTGCACCGGGTAGTAGGGCACCACGCGCATGCGGGCGAGCAGTGCCGGCTTGAAGTGCTGGCTCAGCGCCGGGCGGATGGCCAGTTCCAGGTCTTCGGTGGCTGGACGCTGCCCGCCCTGGCAGAGGCTGGCGATGCGGTCGCTGGCGAGGTTGCTGGTCATCAGGATCAGGGTGTTACGGAAGTTGATCTCGCGCCCCTCGCCGTCGTTCGCCACGCCCTTGTCGAAGATCTGGTAGAAGACGTTCATCACGTCCGGGTCGGCTTTCTCGACCTCGTCGAGGAGCACCACCGAATAGGGCTTCTGGCGCACCGCTTCGGTGAGCATGCCGCCTTCGCCATAGCCCACATAACCCGGTGGCGCGCCGATCAGGCGGGACACGCTGTGCTTTTCCTGGAACTCGGACATGTTGATGGTGGTGAGGAAGCGCTCGCCGCCATACAGCAGGTCGGCCAGGGCCAGGGCGGTTTCGGTCTTGCCGACGCCGCTGGGGCCGACCAGCAGGAAGACGCCGACCGGGGCATCGGGTTTGTTGAGCCCGGCGGCGGTGGCGCGCATCGAGCGGTCCAGCGCCTCGATGGCCTGTTCCTGGCCACGTACACGCTGGCGCAGGTCCGCGGAGAAGCTGAGCACCTTGCTGTTGTGCTCGCGCGCGAGCTGGGAAAGCGGCACACCGGTCCAGTGGCTGATCACCTCGGCCACCAGGCGCGGACAGACTTCGAAGCTCACCAGGCGCTCGGTGGCCTGGGCGCTGGCGAGTTCGACCTGAAGGTCGCGCAGCTCGGCTTCGAGCTGCTCCAGGTCCGGGTAGCGTTCCTCTTCGGGGGCTTCGGTATCGCCTGCCAGGCGAGCGGCGGCGCACTGCTTGCGCAGCTCCAGCAGGCGTTCGGCCAGGGTGCGTTGCGCGGACCAGCGGGTTTCCAGCTGCTCGAGTTCGGCGCGTGCCGCCGCCAGGCGGGTCTCCAGGCCATCCAGTGTTTCGATTTCGATGCGCAGGCCGGCTTCCAGGTCTCGACGCAAGGCCAGGCGCTGGCGCTCGCCTTCTGCGATCTCGCCGCGCAGCCGCTCCAGTGCCTCGGGCGCCGCTGCCAGGCTGATGCGCACCCGGGCGCAGGCGGTGTCGAGCACGTCCACCGCCTTGTCCGGCAGCTGGCGCCCGGCGAGGTAGCGGGCCGAGAGTTCGGCGGCGGCGACCACGGCGTCGTCGCGCAGGTAGATGCCGTGGCTCTTTTCGTAGACCGGTGCGAGGCCGCGCAGGATGGTCACCGCTTCGTCGACGGTGGGCTCGTGCAACTGCACGGGCTGGAAGCGTCGGGCGAGGGCCGGGTCCTTCTCGAAGTACTTCTTGTATTCGCTCCAGGTGGTGGCGGCGATGGTGCGCAATTCGCCCCGCGCCAGTGCCGGCTTGAGCAGGTTGGCCGCATCGCCGCTACCGGCCTGGCCACCGGCGCCGATCAGGGTATGGGCCTCGTCGATGAACAGGATGATCGGCTTGGGCGACGCCTTGACCTCGTCGATCACGCCCTGCAGGCGGCGCTCGAACTCACCCTTGACGCTGGCGCCGGCCTGCAGCAGGCCGAGATCCAGGCAGAGCAGTTCGACGCCCTTGAGCGCGTCCGGCACCTCGCCCTGGGCGATGCGCAAGGCGAGGCCTTCGACGATGGCGGTCTTGCCGACCCCGGCTTCGCCGACCACGATGGGGTTGCTCTTGCGACGGCGGGCGAGGATATCGATCATCTGCCGGATCGCCGCGTCGCGGCACAGCACGGGGTCGAGCTTGCCGTCGCGTGCCTGCTGGGTGAAGTTGTGGGTGAAGCGCGCGAGATTCGACTCGCCGGCAGGCGCCGCCTTGCCCGGCGCGGACTGCGGCTGTTGCGCCAGGGCGAACTCGCGCAGGCGTTCGGCGTTCAGGCGCGCCAGCAGCGGCTGGTAATGGCTGCCGGCGTAGCGCATGGGGTTGCGCAGCAGGGCGAGGATCAGTGCAGCCTGATCGATCTGGCTCTGACCGAGTTCGAGGTTGCCGACCAGCAGGGCGTCCTGCAGCCACTGGACCAGCTCCGCCGAAAACACCGGGTTGCGCGACTCGCTGTGCTCGCCGCGTGGCTGCAGCGCCTGGGCGAGCGTGCCGGGTTGGACGTCGGCGTCCTGCAGGGCCCGCGTCAGCAGGCCTTCCGGGCGCTCCAGCAGGCCCAGCAGCAGGTCTTCGACCAGGATCTTGCTGCCGCCTCGTACTACGCAGCGCTCGGCGGCGGCTTCCAGGTCGCGCTTGGTCTCGGCATCGAGCGCCTGGACCAGCTGTTGGAGGTCTACGTTGATCATTTCATCTTCCTTAATGAGTCTGGCTGCCCAGAGTGACCCTGGCGTCGGCGCGTTCGCTGCCGAGCCAGCTGGTCCAGCCGAGGCGGCAGGGGTTTTCGGCGCCGATGCGCAGGTCACGGATGTCATCGCGACGCAGCTCTAGGCGTATGTCGTAGTCGAGCGGGTCGCGCAGGGTGAAGCGGACCAGGGCGCACAACGGCTGGTAACCGCTGCCCACCGGCAGAAATTCGTGGAAACGCTCCCAGCTCAGCTGGCGGATGTGGATGCGGAATTTGCCGCCGCGGTCGCGTACGCGCTCGCCCAGCACCAGGCTCTCGCCGAGCTGGCTGTTGGCGCGGCCGAGGCGGTTCTGCTGCTCGGCGAGGATCTCGACCTGACGCTCCAGGCACTGTTCGATGCGCAGGTCGGCGTGCTTGAAGTAGTAGCGCAGCACCGACTCGATCAGCGCCGCCGAATGCGCCCGCAGGCTGAGCAGGCCGAGGTAGGGCAGCAGCCGCTTCCAGTTGAGTTCCGAGGCCGCGCGGATCTGCTCGCCACCGAGCCCGATCAGGGCGAACAGTTGCTCGGACAGCGGGTCGCGCGCGCCGCTGGAGAAGCGCGCGCGGTAGCGGTATTTCTGCCAGATCGGCAGCATCAGGCGCTGCAGCCGGTTGTTGAACAGGTCGAGGAATTCGCGCGTCGGGTTGCCATCCGCGCTGTCGCCCAGCGCCTGCTCGCCGTAGAACGCCGGCAGGGGCGAGCCGGCGCCGAACAGGCTCACCAGGTTGATGCGCAGGCGCGCGCGCAGCTGGCCGTGCTCCTCGAAGAACTCCGCGCGATCGATGTCGCTGCCGGGAAATCCCAGGCTCGGGTTGGCCTGGAACTCCAGGTGCTCGTACAGCGACTCCTCGTCCAGATCGGGGTGTGCGGCCTTCAGTCGGTCCATCACCAGCAGCACGCCCTGGAACAGGCTGTACTCGCGGATGCCCCGGCTGATCCGGTTGAGACCGGGCTCAAAGCCAGCTGCGCTTCGGCCAGGCGGCGTTGAAGCCGAACTCAGAATGCTCATTTACACCTCGTAAAGTCGGGTGCGACTCCAAGCGCTTCTTCGTTCGTCTTCGCCTTGCCTGGCTCTAGCTCGCATGCCTTTGCACCCGGTCTTAGAGCAGGGGCTGTTGCCCCATACGCGGCGTCCATTGGTACACCTCTCCCTGTGTGCTCCTGACGCGCAGCTCGTGGTACGAGTTGAGGCTGGCGTACAGCGCAAAGAATTCATTGAGTATCGAGGCGAAGAGGAACAGGTCCCCCTCGCCCAGGTAGCCGTCGGGGTCCATCACCAGTTCGGTGCGCACGCCACGCACCGGCAGGCCGCGGTGCAGGCGGTCGACGTGCTGGTGGCCGATCTCCTTGAGCCCGCCGAGCAGGCGCTTGCTGACCTTTTCCGCGTGCTGGTCGTAGTAGCGCGGCAGGTCGTAGGTCTCGAGGATCACCTTGAGCGCCTCGACGTTCGCCAGCGACAGGTAGTTGAGCGACATGTTGCTGATCAGCTTCCAGAGGAAGTCGCGGTGCAGCGGCGGCGCGTAGCTCGGCGTCACGGCGCTGATGTTGCGGAAGGTCAGGAACTCCGGCGTGTCTTCGCTGGGCAGGCAGATGTCGCCCAGGCGCAGCTGGCGTGGCAGGTTCTGGTTGGTGCAGGTCAGCTCGATGGACAGCGTCTCGTGTTGATCGAGGTTGCGCAGGCCGAAGCTGAGGTAGGTTTCCAGGCCATCGCCGAGCATCGAGGGTTGCTGGCGCACGCTGTAGTGCGGACGCGCCACCGGGACGTCGAAGCTGGGGTCGTGCTCGAAGGATTCGAACGGCACGTATTCCTCGTAACCCATGCCGCCGGGCTTCCAGCCGGTGACGCGGTCGACCGAGAAGACGCCGCACTGGCTGCTGTCGAGTTCCGAAGGCAGCAGCAGGTACTGATCCTGCTTGCCGTCCAGGCGAATCGGGATGGCGTCGTGCTCGAACAGGTTGACCACTGGCGTGCAATACAGGCGCACGTTGTCCAGGGTGGGGCGGATGCGCTGCACCCCGGCCTTGTGGATGTCGAAGCGCAGCTCGAAGCCGCGGGCCTGCTCCAGCACTTCCTGCGGCAGGCGCTTGATGGCATCGAGGCCGAGCATGTCGACGAACAGGAATTTCTCCTGGAAGGCGAAGTATTCCTGCAGGTAGCGATAGCCCCGGAAGGTGTTGAGCGGGTAGGGGATCAGCGCCTGGTCCTCGGCAAAACCCACCGGCTCCAGCTTCGACGGATCGAGCTGCAGCGCGGGCAGGGCGACGCCGAACCCGTCGGTGAAGGGTTTGCCATCGGCATCCAGGGCGACCAGCTGCACGCCATCGAGGTGACGCAACAGGCTCAGGTAGAGCATCTGGCTGATGTAGCGCTCGCCGGCCAGGTGCAGACGCAACTGCGTGAGGTTCAGTTCGCCGAGGTGGCCGTCGGCGGTCATCTGCAGGCGCAGGCTGAGCAGCGCGCCGCCGCCCTTGACCGAATAATCCAGCCCTTCGAGGGCCAGTGGCAGGACCTCGGTGGCATAGGCGGTGCGAAAACGGCAGGTCACGCCCTGGATGGGCCTGGACTCCACCGGCGTGTTGCGCGGCACCATCAGCGCCGGACCGGGTCGCTTGACCGGGTCGAACTGCAACATGCTGAACGCCGGCAGCGGGCGCATGTAGTTCGGCCACAGCAGGTGCATCAGTGAATGGGTCAGCTCCGGCAGCTCGTCGTCGAGCTTCTGGCGCAGCCGCCCGGTGAGGAAGGCGAAGCCCTCCAGTAGACGCTCGACATCCGGGTCGCGCCCCGCCTGACCGAGAAACGGCGCCAGCGCCGGACTGCGCTCGGCGAAGCGCTTGCCGAGCTGGCGCAGGGCGGTGAGTTCGCTCTGGTAGTAGTGGTTGAAGGACATCAGCGGGCCTTCCCGGGAACGTGCATGGTCAACCGCCGATCAGGATGGTGCCGGACCCGGCGACCACGGGATTGCCGTGATCGCCCGTCGTACCCACCGTGGTGGCCGGTTTGCCGTTGATCAGCACCGTGGGGATGACCGCGCTGGCCAGCGCGCTGCCACAGGAGGTCGGGTCGCCCATGCGCGCGGCCGGCAGCCCGTCGAACAGTACGTCGGGAGAGCCCGCCGCGATGGGGTTGGTGCCATGGCCCTTCTTCGGGCAGTCGGTGGGGTCGCCCAGGCGGGCTGCGGGTTTACCGGACATCGGGCTCTCCTTAGTGGACCTTCACTTGTCCGCTGCCATCCAGGCTCGCGGAAAAACTCACGTGACGCTTGAAACCGTCGACTTCCAGCAGGCCTTCGATGGCGAACGACAGGCTCAGCGGGTCGTGGTCACGGGGCAGGGATATCACCCGGACCTGGCTCAGGCGTGGCTCGTACGCTTCGATGAAGCGTTCGATGGCGATACGCGCCTGTTGCAGCGAGTCGTGCAGCGACAGGCGCATATCGTTCAAATCGGGCAACCCGTAGTCGGGCAGCGTTTGCACGCTGCCCGCCCGGGTGCTGAGCATCTTGGCCAGATGGGCAGCCACCGAAGCCATTGCCGCGACTTCGCGGCTCCAGCCGGCACGCTTGTCGGCGTCGCCGCCGAGGCGTTCGAAGAGGCTGCCGTAGCTCACGGGCCGTTACTCCTTGTCCAGCTTGCCAACCAGCGACAGGGTGAAATCGGCACCCATGTACTTGAAGTGCGGGCGCACGTTCAGGCTGACGCGGTACCAGCCCGGTTCGCCCTCGACATCGCTGACGATCACCTGGGCGGCGCGCAGCGGGCGACGGCTGCGGACTTCGGAGCTCGGGTTCTCCTGGTCGGCGACGTACTGGCGGATCCACTTGTTCAGTTCCAGTTCGAGGTCGGTGCGCTCTTTCCAGGCGCCGATCTGCTCGCGCTGCAGCACCTTCAGGTAGTGCGCCAGGCGGTTGACGATGAACAGGTAGGGCAACTGGGTGCCGAGCTTGTAGTTGAGCTCGGCGTTCTTGCCTTCTTCGCTGTTGCCGAAGAACTTCGGCTTCTGCGTGGAGTTGGCGGAGAAGAACGCGGCGTTGTCGCTGCCCTTGCGCATGGTCAGGGCGATGAAGCCTTCCTCGGCCAGTTCGTATTCACGACGGTCGGAGACCAGCACCTCGGTCGGGATCTTGGTTTCGATCTCGCCCATGCTTTCGAAGTGGTGCAGCGGCAGGTCTTCCACCGCGCCGCCGCTCTGCGGGCCGATGATGTTCGGGCACCAGCGGAACTTGGCGAAGCTGTCGGTCAGGCGGCTGGCGAAGGTATAGGCGGTGTTGCCCCACAGGTAGTGTTCGTGGCTGTTGGCCACGTTTTCCTTGTAGACGAAGGATTTGACCGGGTTGTCTTCCGGATCGTAGGGGTTGCGCAGCAGGAAGCGCGGCACGGTCAGGCCGACGTAACGGGCGTCTTCCTGCTCGCGGAAGCTCTGCCACTTGGCGAACTGCGGGCCTTCGAAGTGATCCTTCAGGTCCTTGAGGTCCGGCAGGCCGGTGAAGCTTTCCAGGCCGAAGAATTTCGGACCGGCGGCGGCGATGAAGGGGGCGTGGGACATGCTGGCGACACTGGAGACGTACTGCAGGGTCTTGATGTCCGGTGCGCTCGGATCGAAGAAGTAGTTGGCGATCAGCGCGCCGACCGGCTGGCCGCCGAACTGGCCGTACTCGGCGGTGTAGATGTGCTTGTACAGGCCGGACTGGACCACTTCCGGGCTGTCTTCGAAATCGTCCAGCAGGTCCTGCTTGGACGCGTTGAGGATTTCGAGCTTGATGTTCTCGCGGAAATTGGTGCGATCGACCAGCAGCTTGAGGCCGCGCCAGGACGATTCCAGTGCCTGGAACTGCTGGTGGTGGAGGATCTCGTCCATCTGGCGGCTGAGCTTGGCGTCGATTTCCGCGATCATGCGGTCGACCATGGCCTTCTTGACCGGCTCGTGCTCGTTCTGTGGCTTGAGCAGCTCCTCGATGAAGGCGGAGACGCCGCGTTTGGCGATGTCGTAGGCCTCGTCGTCCGGAGTCAGCTTGGTTTCGGCGATGATGCGGTCGAGGATGCCGAGTTCGGCGAGGTTCTTGCCGCTTTCGACGGCTGCTGCGCTAGTGCTCATGGTGTTGGCGTTCCTTGTCGAGTGTTCAGGCGTCCAGTTGTTCTTTCGCGGCGAGGCCCAGCTCACCGAGTACGCGGTCGCGCGAGACGTCGTCGGCGAGCACGCTTTCGATCGCCTTGCGGAAGGCCGGGGCATTGCCCAGCGGGCCTTTCAGGGCGACCAGCGCGTCGCGCAGTTCCATCAGCTTCTTCAGCTCGGGGACCTGCTCGACGAGGTTGGCCGGGTTGAAGTCCTTCATCGAGTTGATGTTCAGCTGCACGGCCAGCTCTTCGTCGGTGGGCTCGTCCTGCAGGCGATTGGGTACCGAGAAGGTGAGGTTCAGTTCCTGTTTGGCCAGGACTTCGTCGAAGCTGTTCTTGTCGATGGCGATGGGCTTGCGGTCTTCGATCTTGCGATCGTCGGCGCGCTGGGTGAAATCGCCGAGCACCATCAGTTTGAGGGGCAGTTCCAGCTCCTCCTGGGCGCCTCCGGTGGCGGGCTTGAAGGTGACGTTGATGCGTTCCTTGGGGGCTACCGAGCCTTCTTTGGCCATGGGTCTTCTCCTTTGCGTTTACGGCCCGGGGGCCTAATCGAGCACCACTTCGAGATCGAGGTGGCACAGCCTGCGGTAAATCTCATCCTTGCTTTCGCGCACGGCGTGGTTCTGCGGCAGCAGCTCGCAACAGCTATGCAACAGACGCAGCACCTCGAGGGCGAGATCGGGTTCCCAGTCGCCGAGACCGGTGGCCTGCAGCGTCTGATCGAGGGATTCGAGCTGGGTCTTGGCCAGGTCGTACTTCTTGGCCTGGAAGCACAGCCGGGCCAGGGTCAGCTGCCAGAAGAAACGCTCGCGCCCGCCGTGGGCGCGGTTCAGGCCCTGCTTGAGCTTCTGCACGGCGCTCTTGAGGCCGTCCTTGCGCAACTGCGGGAGCACGTCCTGCAGGGCCTCTTCCCAGGCTGGCGTGCCGCTCTGATGGGCGATCGGTTCGCTCGGGGCCTGGGCGGGCTGCACGTGCGGCATCACCCGGGCACTGATCCAGGCGCGGGTTTCGGCATCGGCGAAGGGCGTGCCGTCATGAAAGCGCAGCTCGTCGAGACCGGGCATGCGCTGCAGGAACAGCGCGAGCTGGATTTCCACTTCCCGCATGGCCTGCTCGGCGTCGAGCTCGTTCAGGCATTCCCAGGCCAGGCGCTGGCCGTCGAGCCAGAAGGGGGCGCGGGCGATGCTCGCCTCCAGGTCGGCCAGCAGGTCGGCGTAGAGCCCCTGGGCGAACCGCTCGCGGTAGCTGGCCAGCTTGTCGGCCGGTACGCCACGCAGGGCGGTGACCTGCTCGGCGTTGCGTTCGGGCAGGCTGTCGATGGGCAGCCACAGCAGGGTACGCGCCAGACGCAGCGGCTTGAGATCGGTGGCTTTCTGCTTCAGCCACCAGCTGCACAGCGGCCTCGCCTGGTCCTGCAGGCTGCGCAGACTCTTGTGCGCATCCTTCTCGTGTTCCACCGGTGTGCTGGCGGTGAAGACCTGGGCGGCGGCCTGCTTGACCTGGGCGATGGCCGCTCCGACGGTGCCGGGCTGCGGATGGGCGGCGCCGGCGCGCTTGACCATGTCGTCGAGGCGACGGCACAGGGGCAGCAGCAGGGGGGCGTCCTCGCCCAGGTGACCGGACAGGCAGCCCTCGAGGACGCGAAGGTCATCGGCCAGCTTGCGAAAAAGGGGAAGCTGCTCGCCGATCGGCACATGCTCGGCGAGGGCCTGCTCCAGGCGCGGTACCAGCCAGGAGATGGCTGCGGCGCGGGTGCGGGGTTTGAGCGGATGAAGCTCGGTCCAGTGATGGATGCACAGGTACTGCAGCAGGCTCACGCCGGCCTGCAGGCCGGCAAAGGATTCGCGCTGGTAAAGGCTCCAGGTGAGCCAGGCGCAGGCACGCAGATCCTTCGACTGGGTGCTGAGCAGCGCTTCGCTGCCTTCGCGGATCTTCTGCCAGTCGATGCCGCCGGTCTCGTGGACGGCGCTGGCCTTGCCCAGCTCCGCCTCGAGCAGCTCGTATCCGGGCGTGTAGCGGCTGTCTTCGCCTGCAAAACTGCTATCGGAAATCGGCGCCTTGGCCAATTTCAAATAATGAGAGGTCAGTGTTTCTGAATACATCGTCCCTGACTCGCAAGTTCAATCCCTGAACTTCTGGGACGCTCGCCTATATAGAAGGCAAACGCCTTGTGAATTCGAAAGGTGCGCAAGATCTTGCGCAGCTTAATTGCGCAGATTTTTGCGCAGTCCTTATGTGTTGGGCATCCTAGACGCCGTGACCGACGGGTTCAAGTTTGAAAGTGTGACCTGTCCTGCAGCGTTATACATACAGCCAAAAGCCAGGGAACTTTGGCCATAGTTGCTGAAAGAGGAATAAACGTTGAATTAAGTCTCGGTGAGACATATGCCATGGATATGTAAGAAATTGCTTACGTGAAACTTGGCGGTGAGTCACGGTATATGGATTGCCAGTGACTTATATGGCCGCGGGGGCGGGAGCGCCTGCTTGTGAAGCGGGAGATAGCACGGAGAATAGGGCACCTCCAGGGTGCCCGGCTGTGGTGATGGTGAGCTGGGAGCCATGCGCGGCGGGTCGGTCGTGCCGCGCCGTTCTCGTCAGCGCAGGGGCTGGCTTTCGAGGGTCAGGCCGAGGGTGTGGCGGGCGCCGGGTTCCAGGACGATCAGGTCATCCAGCACATTGGCGGTCTCGATGCAGAGCATGCGCTGCCAGGCGTCGTCGGCAAAGCTGCTGAGCCGCTGCGCCTTGGCGATCCAGGGATTCCACAGCACGGCCGACGCCGAGCCGCGGCTGGTCAGGACGAGGCGGCGATTCCAGCCGGGGTCCACCAGGGTCAGGGTAGGCTCCAGGTCCAGGTAGACGCGGTCGGTCTCTGCGGTGAAGCGCAGATCGCCTTGCTGCTGGCGTTGCTGCCAGCCCTCCAGCGTCTCGATGTAGCGCCGGCCGGCGAGCCCGGTGACCGAGACCTGGTGGATGTCGCTGATGGCGAAGTAGGTGTGCAGCGCCTGGCTGAGCGCCAGCGGGCGTTCGCCCCGGTTTTCGCTGGTCAGGTCCAGGTGCAGTGCCTGGTCCAGGCGGATTTCCAGTTGCAGGCCCGCGTGCTGCGGCCATTGCGGCAATCCTGCCGCGGCCTGCGGGCACGTCAGGCGCAGGGTCACTCCGTCGGCATCGACCACGGGGTCTTCCATCGTCCAGTCGATCGCGCGCACCAGGCCGTGCGCCGGCGCCGCCTCGCCCTGGTAGAGCTGCTGCACGCTTTGCGGGTTGCGGGCGAGATCGCCGAACCAGGGCCAGCACACCGGAACGCCGCCGCGTACCGATTGGCCGCTGCGCATCGCTGCCTCCTCGCTCAGCCAGATGATCGGCGGTGCATCGCCACGCCGGTAGCTGAGCACCTGGGCGCCCTGTCCGGCGACGAGCAGCTCGGCATCGCCATGGCGGATACGCCAGCAGTTCAGTTGATCCTGTTCGAGACGTTGGATGTCGGCGGGCATGGGTGCTCCCTGGTGATAGGTCGTGGGGATGAGCGACGTTCGCGCACAAAAGAACAACGCCCGTCGAGGACGGGCGTTGGTTGGACTTATCGGCCGTAGACCTGTTCCGGTAGCCAGGTGACGATTTCAGGCCAGAGGTAGGCGACGACGAGCATGCCGATCTGGATCATGATGAAGGGGATCACGCCCTTGTACATGACGCTGGTCGGTACGCTGCGAGGCGTGACGCCGCGCAGGTAGAACAGCGAGAAGCCGAAGGGTGGCGTGAGGAAGGAGGTCTGCAGGTTGAGGGCGAACATCACGCCCAGCCAGACCGGGTCCAGCCCCATGGCCAGCAGGATCGGGCCGACGATGGGCACGACCACGAAGATGATCTCGATGAAGTCGAGGATGAAGCCGAGCAGGAAGATCACCAGCATCACCACCAGGAAGGCGCCGAGCACGCCGCCAGGAAGCTGATGCAGGGCGTCCTCGATCAGCGCTTCACCACCGAAGCCGCGGAACACCAGGGAGAACAGCGAGGCACCGATCAGGATCAGGAACACCATCGAGGTGATTTCCGTGGTACCGAAGGCGACGTCCTTGAGCTGCTTGAAGTCGAGTTGACGCTTGGCCAGCGACAGGATGGTGGCGCCCAGCGCACCGATCGCGGCGGCCTCGGTGGGGGTGGCGTAGCCGGCGAGGATCGAGCCGAGCACCGCGCCGATCAGCAGCAGCGGCGGCAGCAGGGCGGCGACCAGCTTGCCCCATTCGATCGGGCCCAGCTCTTCCTGGGGCAGTGCCGGCAGCTTCTTCGGCTGGAAGATCGCGGTCAGGGCCAGGTAGAGGATGTAGAGGCCGACCAGCACCAGGCCGGGAATCAGCGAGCCGACGAACAGGTCGCCCACCGATACGGTCTTGGGGGAGAAGATGCCCATCTTCAGCTGTGCCTGCTGGAAGGCGCTGGACATCACGTCGCCCAGCAGCACCAGGATGATCGACGGCGGAATGATCTGGCCAAGGGTGCCGGTGGCGGCCAGGGTGCCGGTCGCGATGGCAGGATCGTAGCCGCGGCGCAGCATGGTCGGCAGCGCCATCAGACCCATGGTCACGACGGTGGCGCCGACGATGCCGGTGCTGGCGGCCAGCAGGGCGCCGACCACGCAGACGGAAATCGCCAGGCCGCCGCGCATGGTGCCGAACAGGCGCGACATGGATTCGAGCAGGTCTTCGGCGACGCGGGATTTTTCCAGCATCACGCCCATGAAGACGAACAGCGGCACCGCCAGCATCGTCTGGTTGTTCATGATGCCGAAGATGCGGTTGGGCAGGGCATGCAGGTAGCCGACGTCGAAGGTACCGGTCACGACACCGATGCCGGCGAACAGCAGCGCCATGCCGCCCAGGGTGAACGCCACGGGGTAACCCGACATCAGCGCGATGCAGATGCTGACGAACAGCAGAATCGCCATGATCTCAGCCATGCTTGACCTCCATTTCCGGCAAGCGACCGGCGAGACGGTAGACGACCTTGATCAGGTCCGAGAGGGCCTGCAGGCCCAGCGACACGACCAGCACCAGGATGATCGATTTCTGCAGGTAGACGAACTTCAGTCCGCCGGATTCGTTGGAGCGTTCGCCCGTCGCCCAGGAGTTGCTGACGTAGTCCCAGCTGTTCCAGCCCAGGAACAGGCATACCGGCAACAGGAACAGCAGGTGGCCGAGGCCGTCGATCATGCCTTGCCGGCGTGCGGAGAGCTTCTGGTAGAAGATGTCGACCCGAACGTGCCCGCCGCGCTGCAGGGTCCAGGCCGCGGCGCCCATGAAGACCAGCGCATGGGCGTACATCACCGCTTCCTGCAGGGCGATGGCGCCGATGCCGAAGCCGTAGCGCAGGACCACGACGATGGCGGTGCCGAGGACGAGAAACAGGGTTAGCCAGGCGCAGAGCTGGCCGAGTCGCGCATTGAGGGCATCGATGATGCCCGCCACGCGCAACGCGGCCGGTGTGGGTGCGGACATTGGTCGAGTCCTTCTTATTAGTGGGAGGAGTGTTGGAGAGGCGGCCGATTCTATGCAGCCCGCTCAATCGCAGCAATCAGCCTACAACTTTAGTCGCGTGAGCTAGGCTTGAGGGGCGCGAGCCACTATGTTAGCCGAGCCCGAAATAGACTGTTCGTCCGGGGTTCGTGGCGCGAGCGGTGCAACGCCGCCGTGCCCAAGGGGCGAACGGCTCGCCGTTGGGCATCGACCGGTTTGTCGATGCCGCGCGATCTGGTGACAAAGGGTGCTCCCCGCGCCCGCAAGAACAAACAAAAACAAGGAGAAACTCCATGAAACGTCGCGACATTCTCGCCGCCGCAGGCGTGGGCCTGGCGGCAACGGCCCTGGCTGGCTGCAAGGAAAAGAACGAAACGGCCGGCGACAGCCAGGCCAGCGCCCAGCAAACCTTCAACTGGAAAATGGTGACCTCCTGGCCGAAGAACTTTCCCGGCGTAGGCGTCGGTGCGGAGCGCTTCGCCAAGCTGGTCGAGGAAATGAGCGGCGGCCGGCTGAAAGTCAAGGTCTACGCCGCCGGCGAGCTGGTACCCGCACTCGAGGTGTTCGATGCCGTTTCGCGCGGCACCGCTGAAATGGGCCACGGCGCGCCCTACTACTGGAAGGGCAAGGTGCCCGCGGCCCAGTTCTTCTGCGCGCTGCCCTTCGGCCCGAACGCCCAGGAAATGAACGCCTGGTTGCACCGTGGCGGCGGCATGGAGCTCTGGGAGGAGGTCTACAGGCCGTACGGCGTACTGCCCATGGCCTGTGGCGCCACCGGCGTGCAGACGGCCGGCTGGTTCAACAAGGAAATCAACTCGGTCAACGATTTCAAGGGCCTGAAGATGCGCACCCCGGGGCTGGGCGGCGAGGTGCTGACCAAGATGGGCGGCACCGTGGTGAACATGCCCGCCGGCGAGATCTTCACCGCGCTGCAGACGGGCGCCATCGACGCCACCGAGTGGATCGGCCCCTACAACGACCTGGCGCTCGGCCTGCACAAGGCCTCGAAGTACTACTACACGCCGGGCTGGCAGGAGCCGAACGTGACCTTCGAGCTGGACATCAACCTCAAGGCCTGGGAGACGCTGCCAGCCGACCTGCAGGCGATCGTCCGTGCCGCGGCGCGCGACGTGAACGGCGACATGCTCGACGACTACAACGCCAAGAACATGGAAGCGCTGGAGCAGCTGCGCGAGCAGGGCGTCGAGGTGCGGCGTCTGCCCGATGACGTGCTGGCCCGTCTGAAGGAGGTCGCGGCCGAGGTGGTCGACG
Source organism: Stutzerimonas nosocomialis (assembly GCF_005876855.1). Lineage (GTDB taxonomy): Bacteria > Pseudomonadota > Gammaproteobacteria > Pseudomonadales > Pseudomonadaceae > Stutzerimonas > Stutzerimonas nosocomialis. The sequence goes on from NZ_QLAE01000001.1 coordinate 101,184, forward strand.
CTTCGGCGGCTGCCGACCCGGTCGCCAGCAAGGTCTGGGAGCAGCAGCGTGCCTATCTGGATCGGTTGTACGAATACGCCGAGCTGAACGAGCGGGACATCTACAACATCCGCGGTTGACGCATGAAAGAAAGCCGCCCGGACCTCACGGCCCGGGCGGCTTTTTCATGCCTGCGCGGTCAGGCCTGCAGCGTGGCGGTCAGGCTGATCTGGGCGTTGAGCACCTTGGAAACCGGGCAGCCTTCCTTCGCCTGGTTGGCGATCTGCTGGAACTGGGCCTCGTCGGCACCCGGAACCTTGGCATCGAGGGTCAGCGCGATGGCGGTGATGGCGAAACCCTCGCCGGACTTGTCGAGGGTGACCTCGGCCTTGGTCTCGATACGGTCGGCGGTGAGGCCGGCCTGGCCGAGCATCATCGACAGCGCCATCGAGAAGCAACTGGCATGGGCGGCGCCGATGAGCTCTTCGGGGTTGGTCCCTGGCGCGCCCTCGAAGCGGGTGTTGAAGCCGTACGGGTTGTCCTTCAGGGCGCCGCTCTCGGTGCTGATGGTGCCCTTGCCTTCCTTAAGGCTGCCTTGCCAGACGGCGGATGCGGTCTTTTTCATGTGGCTCTCCTCGAACGTTGGGGGTTCTGTTCAGAGGAGCGCCACACGTGCAAGTTCAGCGGTCTCGGTGGCCGTCCGGCGTGCTCATGGCTGATCGTCCTGCGGCGCTTCGAGCAGGCCGAGCCACTGCGCCAGGACTTCCTGGGCCTGTTCCACGCCCTGGCGCTTGGGTGCCGAGAACAGCTGCACGCTGATGCTTTCGCCCCACTGCTGGCGGATGTCGCGCTGGATCTTCAGCACGGCGTTCTTCGCCGCGCCGAAGGCCAGCTTGTCCGACTTGGTCAGCAGGATGTGCAGCGGCATGCCGCTGGCCTGCGCCCAGTCGAGCATCATCCGGTCGAAGTCGGTCAGCGGATGGCGAATGTCCATCATCAGGAACACGCCGGCCAGGCTCTCGCGGCTGCCCAGGTAGGCTTCGAGGTGGCGTTGCCAGTGCTGCTTGAGCGGGATCGGCACCTTGGCGTAGCCGTAGCCGGGCAGGTCCACCAGCCGGCGCTCGTCGTCGAGCCGGAAGAAGTTGAGCAGCTGGGTGCGTCCCGGCGTCTTCGACGTGCGCGCCAGGTTGGCGTGGGTCAGGGTATTCAACGCGCTGGACTTGCCGGCGTTGGAGCGCCCCGCGAATGCCACTTCCAGGCCTTCGTCGGCCGGGCACTGATCGACCTTCGCAGCGCTGATCATGAAGGAGGCTTGCTGGCAGAGGCCGATGATGGGGTTTTTCGGGAGCATCAGGAATTCCGGTAGGTACGGGGGCGGCGGGGGTGCGGCAATGCTTCGTTTCAGTTTCGGATTCACCAGTATATAATGCCGCAGATTTTGTGTGCGCTTTGGCCTGTTCAAACCCTTATCACCAGCGCCCAGACCTCTTCACCATGGCCTGCGGTCAGGCTCGTATCCGGTGAAGCCCGGGCGGTGGCCGAAGCGCGACGATGCTTGATATAAGAGCGGCGCATCCGGGCAGGACACCCGGGTGCCGGCGCGAAAAGAGTCCCCTTACAAACCCTTAGCCGTAGTTGGATGAGCTGATGAACAAAGTACTCGTGAGTCTGCTGTTGACCCTGGGCATCACCGGTATGGCCCACGCGGCTGGCGATCCCGAAGCCGGTCAGAGCAAGGCGGCTGTGTGTGGCGCCTGCCATGGCGCGGATGGCAACAGCCCCGCTCCGAACTTCCCGAAGCTGGCCGGTCTGGGCGAGCGCTACCTGCTCAAGCAGCTGCAGGACATCAAGGCCGGTTCCGCACCTGGCGCCCCGGAAGGCGTAGGCCGCAAGGTGCTGGAGATGACCGGCATGCTCGATCCCTTCTCCGACGAGGACCTGGCCGATCTGGCCGCCTACTTCGCCAGCCAGAAGATGACCATCGGCATGGCCGATCCGGCACTGGTCGCACGGGGCGAGGAGCTCTATCGCGGCGGCAAGCTCGACCTCGGCATGCCCGCCTGCACCGGCTGCCACGCGCCTGACGGTGTCGGCAATCCCCAGGCGGCATTCCCGCACCTCGGCGGGCAGCATGCGCAGTACATTGCCAAGCAGCTGACCGACTTCCGCGAAGGCGACCGCACCAACGATGGCGACGCGGCCATCATGCGCAGCATCGCGGCGAAGCTCAGCAACCGCGACATCGAAGCGCTGGCCAGCTACATCCAGGGCCTGCACTGATCCGACGCCAATAGGCGCCGACGAGAGGGCGGCCAGGTCATCGACCTGGCCGCCCTTTTCGTTGTTACGCCCCGCTACACTCAGGGACGCGCAATGTGCCGCCGCCATTGAAAAACGCTAGCGAGCGCTGCCGATTTGCTGCAACCTGCCCATCGCCGGTGCTCCGAGACGGTGGCCGGCTGTCGTTTTCCGCCAAGGAGTCATCATGCGTACATTCATTCTCAGCGCCGTATTTGCCGGTTTCAGCCTGTTCGGGCTGAATGCTCTGGCCGCTGAATTCCAGGCCGGCAAGGAATACGTCGAGCTGTCGAGCCCCGTTCCTGTCGCCGAGCCGGAAAAGATCGAGGTGGTCGAGCTGTTCTGGTACGGCTGCCCGCATTGCTACCAGTTCGAGCCAGTGATCAATCCCTGGGTCGAGCAGCTGCCCGACGACGTCGACTTCAAGCGCATTCCGGCCATGTTCGGTGGCGTCTGGAACATCCATGGCCAGCTGTTTCTCACCCTGGAAAGCATGGGTGTCGAGCACGACGTGCATGACGCCGTGTTCGATGCCATCCACAACAAGCGCATGAAGCTGGCCACGCCCGATGAAATGGCCGCGTTCCTGGCCGGGCAGGGCGTCGACAAGGACGCCTTCCTCAAGGCCTACAACTCGTTCGGCGTGAAGGGCCGCATGGAGAAGGCCAAGAAGCTGGGCGCGGCCTACCAGATCACCGGCGTTCCGGTGATGATCGTCAACGGCAAGTACCGCTTCGATCTGGGCAGCGCCGGCGGCCCGCAGCGTACCCTGGAAGTTGCCGACTTCCTGATCGAAAAAGAACGCGCAGCGCGGTAATCGCTCATGCTACGCCGCTGGAGTTCGCCGCGCCTGGCCGGGCCTTGCCAGGCCAAGGTCAACGCGCACTGCCTGGATGCGAGCGGGCTGCCGGCCGATGGTCGGCTGCGGCTGCTCAGTTTCAACATCCAGGTCGGCATCAGCACCCAGCGTTATCACCATTACCTGACCCGCAGCTGGCAGCATCTGCTGCCCCACCCGGGGCGGGCCGGCAACCTGCAGCGCATCGGTGAACTGCTGGGCAATTACGACCTGGTGGCGCTGCAGGAGGTCGACGGGGGCAGCATGCGCTCCGGCTACGTCAACCAGGTCGAACACCTGGCGCAGCTGGGCGCGTTCCCCTACTGGTATCAGCAGCTCAACCGCAACCTGGGGCATTTCGCCCAGCACAGCAATGGACTGCTCAGCCGGCTCGAGCCCAAGACGCTGGAGGATCATCCCCTGCCGGGCCCGGCCGGGCGGGGTGCGATTCTGCTCAGGTTCGGCGAAGGCGAGGACGCGCTGGTCGTGGTGATGATGCACCTGGCCCTGGGCGCCCGAACCCGTGCGCGTCAGCTGGCCTACATCCGCGAGCTGCTCGGTGACTACCGGCACCACGTGCTGATGGGCGACATGAACACCCACGCCAGCGACCTGCTGGAGAAGTCCCCGCTGCGTGACCTGGGCCTGCTCGCGCCGCAGGTCGAGGCGACCTTCCCCAGCTGGCGGCCGCAGCGCTGCCTGGACCACATCCTGTTGAGCCCGAGCCTTGCGCTGGAGCGCTTCGAAGTGCTCGCCCAGCCCATTTCCGATCACCTACCGGTCGCGGTGGAAATCCGCCTGCCCGGCCAGGGCACCGATTCGCTTCCCATGGCGACCGAGCCCGCGCGATGAACGACGACGCTCAGCGCTGGCGAGAGAAATACCTGCAAAGCCTGGAGCAGCAGGATCAGGTCGAGGCGCGCTGGAACGCGCGGGTCGACCTGTTGCGGCGCAGCCTGGTGCGCAGCAGTCTGGCGGTCGAAGGCGCGGACAAGGCGGTCGACCAGTGCATGCTGGAGATGCGCGAACTGTTGCGCCAGGGCGACCTGGACGCCGGGCTCAGTGCCCTGGTGCCGCGGCTGGAAAAAGCCGTGCTGGACTCGGAAACGCGTCGCCAGGCGCGCATCGAGCAGCTGGCCGCCGCGCTCCAGCGCCTGGTGAGCCAGTTGCTTGAGCTGCCCCTGCCGCGCGAGGTGAGCAAGCCGCTCAAGCGCTTCTCCAGGACGCTCCAGGAACGGGCGGCACAAGCGCGGGAGCTGCCGGCGCTGCTCGCTGAACTCAGTGAGCTGCAGCACCAGGCGTTGAGCCAGCTGGCGCCGGAGCAAGCCGGTCGCGCCAGCTTCCTGCAGCGTTTGTTCGGTGCGCGGGAGGCTGTGGCCCCGAGTTCCGGCGAGGACGCGTCGTCGACCTCGCCGCTTGCCGCTGCCGATACTGCGCCAGCCGGTCCGCCAGTCGCCGAAGCGCACGCGCTGGCCGCCGAGACGGCCCGGTCGCTGGCAGCGCTGGCGACACAGGCCGCGCAGGACGTACTGGAAGCGGAGCCGACGCTGGCGCCACCTCCCCAGGTGGAGGCCGGGAGCCCCGAGCCCGAGCCGGTGGAGCAGGGCGATCCGGAGTTCGCGCTGCCGGCCTCACCGGAGCCGGGTTACAGCGTCATCGCCGAGCATGTCGAGGCGACGCTGCGTGGCCTGCTCGACGAGCTGAAACTGCCCGAGCACCACCAGCCCCAGGCCCAGGCGCTGCGAGAGCGCATCGAGCAGGGGCTCAACTGGTACGAGCTGGTGCCGGTGCTCGACGACCTGGCGGTGCTGATGCTGGCGGTCGCCGACCTCGGCCAGCGCGAATTCGAAAGTTACCTGGCGCTGCTGAACGACCGCCTGGCGACCATGCAGGACAACCTCGAACAGGCCCGCGAGGGGCACGCTCAGACCCAGCGCAGTGCCGATACCCTGGACGCCGAGCTGCGCATGCACGTCGACGGCCTGCAGAGCAGCATGCAGCAGGCCACCGATCTGCAGGGCCTCAAGCGCGCCATCGAGGCGCGCCTGGATGGCATGCTCGGCACCGTCGATGCCTACCGGCAACAGCGCAGCGAGCAGGAGCAGGTGCTCGGCGACCGTCTGCAGACCCTGGTCGACCGGGTGGCGAGCCTCGAGGAGACCGCGCTCGGCCTGCGCAGCCATCTGGAGGAGCAGCGCGAGAAGGCCCTGCGCGATTCGCTCACGGGCCTGGGCAACCGCGCGGCGTGGAACGAGCGCCTGGAGCTCGAGGTGGCGCGCTGGCACCGTTCTGGCGGCAACCTGCTGCTCGCGGTGCTGGACATCGATCACTTCAAGCGGGTCAACGACGTCTATGGCCACCTGGCCGGCGACCGGGTGCTGAAGATCATCGCCTCGGTGCTGCGCAAGCGGTTGCGCAAGACCGACTTCATCGCCCGCTTCGGCGGAGAGGAGTTCGTCCTGCTGCTGCCCGACACGGACGAGGACGCCGGACGCCACTTGGCCGATACCCTGCGCGCCGGCATCGAGAGCTGCCCGTTCCACTTCAAGGGCGAGCGCGTGCAGATCACCACCTCGGTCGGCCTGAGCGCGTTTCGCAGTGGCGACAGCGCCGAGCGCGTCTTCGAGCGCGCCGACCAGGCGCTCTACAGGGCCAAGCACGGCGGGCGCAACCGCGTCGAGCTTGGCTGAGCCGCTACACATCCTGTCGTACCCACCCGACCGGCTGTCACAAGCCGGCTGATATACTGCGGCGCTGTTTTCGCCGCATCGGGACCGCCCGCAACGGGCGCCGTCCGATCTCGAAGTCATCCAGCTGTCGATCAGAGGTCGTTCATGAAAATCGCCGCCATCGCCGCACTGTTCCTGCTCCTGGCCGGTTGCGCCAGCGGGCCGCGCATCGATACCCGCCACAGCTCCACCGGCCATGACAGCCGCGTGCAATACATCATCGTGCACTACACCTCCGCGGACCTCGAGCGCTCGCTGGCACTGCTGGGCGGCAACGACGTCAGCACCCACTACCTGATCGGCCAGTCTCCGGCGACCATCTACCGGATGGTGGACGAGGACCGCCGTGCCTGGCATGCCGGCGAGAGCGAATGGCAGGGGCGCACCTGGCTCAACGCGACCTCGATCGGCATCGAACTGATCAATCTGGGTTATCAGGAAGGGCCTGACGGCAGCCGGCTCTGGTATCCCTTCGGTGAGGAGCAGATCGACGCGCTGGTGGTGTTGCTCAAGGACATCATGCAGCGCCACGGGCTCAAGCCCGGCGCCATCATCGGCCACAGCGACATCGCGCCCCAGCGCAAGGTCGATCCCGGTCCGATGTTCCCCTGGAAGCGCCTGGCCGACGAGGGGCTGATCCCCTGGCCCCAGCCTGAGCGGGTGGCCGCGTACCAGGCCGCGTATGCGCTGCAGCTGCCCGATGTTGCCTGGTTCCAGGACGCGCTGGGCGCCGAAGGCTACAAGGTCCCGCGCCATGGCCATCTGGATCTGGAAACCCGCAACGTGATCGCCGCCTTCCAGATGAAGTACCGCCCGACCCGTTTCGACGGCGAGCCCGATGCCGAGACCGCCGCGATGCTGCAGGCGCTGGCGGACCAGCGGCGCGGCTGAGCGTCAGCGCCGGGTCGTGCCGATCAGGCGTGAGTCGGCGAGGGCGGCGGTGCGGTGTTCGCTGGCGGCGTGGTAGCCATCGTCGGCGATCATCGAGAGAAATGCCTCTTTCGAGGGGTAGCGGACCAGCAGCAGCTCATCCCAATCCTCTCCGGGCGGTGCGATCAGCGCGGCGTGTGCCCGGGCCATGATTTCCACTTCAGCGCCGACGGCGCGTAGATGCTCGAGTGCCACCCGGCTGTAGCGGGCATACGCCTCGCGGCCGCTGCACGGGCTGTGGCTGCTGCCGGGCGGGTAAGCCGCCTGTTCGTTGTAGCGCAGCAGGTTGAGCATCAGGATAGGCACGGCTGAAGGCATGGCGCGGGCGAACTGCTCCAGCTGCTCGCGGCTGGGGGTGAGGCTCGGCATGGGAGGGCTCCGGCTTGCCCTTAGATTGGCAGGGCGACGTAGAAGATCGTCCCATGACCGATACGCGAGTGCACGCCGATCCGGCCACCATGCAGCTGGGCGATTTCCTTGCATAAGGCAAGCCCCAGTCCGGCACCGCCGCGACGGCGGCCGATCTGCACGAACGGCTCGAAGATCCGCGCCTGCTGGCTGTAGGGGATGCCTTCGCCGTTGTCCTCGACGCTCAGGATCACCCGCTCGCCGTGACGCCGCGCCAGCAGGCGGATCTCGCCGCCCTTGGGGGTGTAGCGCAGGGCGTTGCTGAGCAGGTTGTCCAGCACCCGGTCCATCTGCGAGCGATCGAGCAGCAGGCTCGGCAGCGGCGGTTGCAGCTCCAGGTTCAGCTCGATGCCCAGCGCTTGCGCCTGCATGAGGAAGCGCTCGCGGGCCTGGCCGAGCAGCTCGGTAATGTCGCAGGGCGAGCGGTCGAGCTTCTGCTGGCCGCTCTGGTAGCGGGAGAAGTTGAGCAGGTCGTTGATCAGCCCGACCAGGCGCTGCATCTCTTCGTGGACGGTGGTCGACAGGTCCGCCTCGCGGCTTTCCGGGGCGAACTTCATCCGTTCGCGCAGCAGGCTGAAGGCCATCTGCATGCCCGTCACCGGCGTACGCAGCTCATGGGAGGCGCGCAGCACGAACTCGTTGCGCACGCGCTCGAAGGTGCGCTGGTCGGTGACGTCGTGCAGCACCATCACCGCCCCGCTGATGCGGCCGTCCTGGTGGTTGACCGGGCTCATCCGCCAGGCCAGCAGGCGCTTCTCGCCGTCGGCCTCGATCACCAGGTCTTCCGGCGGGGCCGCCAGGGGCTTGTCGTTGAGGACCTGCTGCGCGGCGGCGTCCAGCTCCGGCGCGCCGAGCGCTTCGCCGAGGCTCGAGCCGAGGTGCTCGGTTTCCCAGGCCAGCTGGCGCTGGGCGACCGGGTTGGCGTGCTCCAGATGGCCGTTGCGGTCGATGATCAGCAGGCCGTCGTCGATGCTGTCCAGCAGGGCCTGCAGGCGCTGCTGGCCGTTGACCAGGGCTTCGACGTTGGTCTGCTTGAACTGGTGCAGCGCCTCGGCCATCAGCCCGAATCGGCGGATCAGCGAAGACACTTCGGCGATCGGCGAAGCCGGCAGGGTGAGGTTGAAGTCGCCGCGGCCGATCTGGTCGGCCGCGGCCGACAGCTGCTCGATGGGGTCGCCGAAGCGGCGGGCGAAGCTGTGGGCGGTGATGAAGCCGATCACCAGCACGGCCACGCCGGTCAGGCCGAGCAGCCCGGCCAGCAGCAGGGCGCGATCGCGGCCGCGGATCTCGGTGTCGCGGATATGGTCGTAGGCCGCCTGCTGCATGTCGGCCATGAGGTTGCGCACGTCGTTGAAGGCCTGGCTCAGCTGGTTGCCGTCCTCGAACAGTCTGAGCGCATCGCTGTTGGGGGCTTCGGCGATCCGGGTGAAACGGGCATAGGCCTCGCCGATCCGCGCGAAGGTCTGCTGGTCGAGTTGCTCGGGGGCTTCGCTGATGCCTTTGTCCAGGGTCGTCTGGAAGGCTTCGCGGACCTCCGCCAGGGCGGCGGGGTCGGGGTTCGCCTTGAGCAGCAACACCATGTGGTTGCCCAGCGACTGGCGCAGCTTCTGGTTGATCTCGATGATGCCGAAGTTGTTGCGGATCAGCCGTTCCTGGCTTTGCGCCATCTGCATCACGCTGACCAGGGCCAGCAACAGCCCGAGCAGCGCCACCGTCATCAGTGCCGAAAACCCGAGGAAGAGTCGGGTTCGCAGCTTCATCTGAAGCTTCATAGGCCGTATTGCTTGCGTTTGCGATAGAGCGTCGAGGCGTCGATACCGAGTGTGCGGGCGGCCTGGTCGAGGGTCTCGCTGCTGGCGAGCACGCCGGCGATGTGGGCCTTTTCAAGCTCTTCCAGGCTAAGCGGCTCGCCGATGCGTGGCGCGTTGCTGGCGGCCTGTTCGCCGAGGCCGAGGTGGTTCACCTCGATCATCGCCTGCGGGCAGATGATGCTGGCGCGCTCGATCACGTTGCGCAGCTCGCGCACGTTGCCGGGCCAGCGATAGGCCTTGAGCGCGGCGACGGCGGCGTCGCTGAAGCCGCGCGCCGGGCGCCCGTAGTTCTTGACGAAGTGGGCGAGGAAACGCTCGGCCAGGGCGATCACGTCCTCGGGCCGCTCGCGCATCGGCGGCAGGTTGAGGGTGATGACGTTCAGGCGGTAGAGCAGGTCTTCGCGGAACTTGCCTTCGCGCACCATCTCTTCGAGGTTGAGGTTGGTGGCCGCGAGGATGCGCACGTCGGCGCGACGGGTGACCGGATCGCCGACCCGCTCGTATTCCTTGTCCTGGATGAAGCGCAGCAGCTTGGGCTGCAGGGCCAGCGGGAAGTCGCCGATCTCGTCGAGGAACAGGGTGCCGCCGTCGGCCTGGTTGACCCGGCCCAGGGTGCTTTCGGTGGCGCCGGTGAAGGCCCCGCGGTTGTGGCCGAACAGCTCGCTTTCCATCAGGTCGGCCGACAGCGACGGGCAGTTGATGGTGACGAAGTTCTTCTTCGCGCGGCGGCTCCAGTTGTGGATGCCATGGGCCAGCTCGCCCTTGCCGGTACCGGACTCGCCGAGAATCAGGATGTTGGCGTCGGTGTCGGCCACCTGCCGCGCGGTCTCCAGCACGCCCATCATCGCCGGGCTGTGGGAGCCCAGGGCATCGCTGCGCTTCTGCACCTCGCCCTCCAGGGCTTCGAGGCGCGCCGCCATCTGCCGGACTTCCAGCTGCTTGGCCGCGGCCAGGCGCAGCTGTTCGGGGCTGCAGGGCTTGACCAGGTAGTCGGCGGCGCCGGCCTGCATCGCGTCGACCGCGGTGTCCACGGCCGAGTGGGCGGTCACGATGACCACGCGCATCCAGGGTGCCAGCACGCGCATCTGTTGCAGCACGTCCAGGCCGCTGTCCTCGCCCAGGCGCAGGTCGAGGAAGCAGAGATCGAAGACCTGGCGCTGCAGGATGGCCTCGGCCTGGGCAGCGCTGGCGGCGGTCATGACGGTATAGCCGCGGTCTTCGAGGCAATAGCGGAAGGTACGCAGGATGGCGGCCTCGTCATCCACCAGCAGAATGCGGCCGCCGGTATCCGTCGTTTGATCCATGGGTGATTTCACTCGCTCTGGCCTGGCGTCGCAGGCCTTGGGGGTTAAAACAGCTGGGCACAATAGCCATTTCCTGCGCCGCTGCCCATCGGGCCGTCAAGCGCCATGCTTAGTCTACAAAACGCCGTGCAAGTTGCACGGCCGAGCGTCGTCCATCCTGCAGCCTGCATGGGTGATCGCACTGCCCAAGGCCCTGGAGCCGCGCCGCGCCCCGCTCTGGCGGTTGGCATAGCGCTTGCGACCAGTGCTCGGAATGCACTGATCGCAACGCAAGGAGATTGCCATGAATCATCGATTCGCTGTGCTCACCGCCTGCGCCTGGCTGGCGGCGGCGTCCGCTGTCCAGGCGCAGGACGCGGCGGCGCCGGACGAGGCGCTCGAGGGCTCGGTCGAGCAGGCGTTGTCGGACAGTTCCAGCCTGAAGAGCCATGCGCTGCGGGCCGAGGTGGCCGGTGGGCGGGTCTTGCTGCTGGGCGACGTCGACAATGCCGCCGAGAAGGAGCTCGCCGAACGCATCGCCCGCGACGTACCCGGGGTGATGAGCGTCGACAACGAAATCCGCGTCGATGCCGATGCCGATCGCCCGCGAAACACGGGCGCGACCGTCTCGCGCCGGCTGGACGATGGAGCGATTACCGCCACGGTCAAGTCCAAGCTGTTGTGGAACCGCGAGACCGAAGGCCTGGATATCCATGTCGATACCCGAGACGGGGTGGTGACCCTGACCGGGCGTTCCCAGACCGAGGCGGGCAAGGCCGAGGCCGAGCGGTTGGCGAGCACCACCGAGGCGGTTCGCTCGGTGGACAATCGGATCACGGTCGGCGGGGGCCCCAGTACCGCCGGCAGGGCCGCGGCCGCCGCCGACGATGTTCAGACCACGCTCAGCGATGCCTGGATCACCAGCAAAGTGAAAAGCGCCCTGCTGTACGAGCGCGACCTCGACGGGCTCGCCATAGCCGTCGATACCCATGAAGGGCGGGTGGCCCTGAGTGGCAGGGTCGCCAGTGCCGAGCAACGGCAGCGGGCGATAGAGACGGCACGCGGCATCAGAGGGGTACGCGAGGTCAGTGCCGAGCAATTGCAAGTCCACTAACTGCGAAGGAGAACACCATGAGCCGAGCCATGACTCAACTGAACGAACTGATCGAAATCACCCGCGACGGGCAGCACTTCTATCAGCACGCCATCGAGCACGTGAAGGATGTGGAACTCCAGCATCTGTTCCGTGACATGGCGCAGGCCAAGACCCATGTGATCCAGGCGCTGAGCGTCAAGGTCGCCGCCCATCACGAGCAGCCCGCGCAGAGCGGCACGCTGGTCGGAAAAATGCGCGAACTGTACGCCGACTCCAAGGCCAAGCTGGGCGACGAGACGACCGTGTTCGTCGACCAGCTCGAAGAGAGCGAGGACCGCATCCTGCATGCGTTCGAAGATGCCCTCAAGGACGCGGAACCCGACGTACGGGCGTTGCTGGCCATCGAGCTGCCGAAGATTCGCGCCTGCCACGACCGCATGCGCAACCTGAAGAAAAGCATGCACTGACGCAGGAGGTCGCCGGGCTTTTCTGCGGTCATGCAAAAAGCCCGGCCCAAAAAACGTGCATCGTGCAAATTAAGCGTCGCGGTTGTTTTTTGATGTTCTAAGTTATTGATTTATAAAGATTATTTTGGTGGCAAAGGCTGGCACGCGCTCTGCAATGTCCTTAGCAACGATTATCCGGTGTGCTCAGAAAAGGAGTTGTGGGATGAAACGCGAGGCCTGTTTCTCTCTTGCCAGCAAAGGTTTCCTCACAGGCGCTGTAGCCATGCTGATCATGGGTGCCGAGAGCCCCATGTCGGAACCGCTCAGCCAGGCGCAGAAAGAATCAGTGGAACGAATCCGGATGTATGACGCTCAACCAATTGAGTTCGCTCAGAACCGTCAGGCCCCTCGGCCTCTCGAGTACGCCCAGCCGGCGGTTCAGCAACGTTGGGTCTTTTGAAGGAGAACGTCGTATGTGGCTGATGAGTCTTGCGGTATTGGCAGCCTGCCTGGCGGTTGCGATGTGCTCCAGCCTCACGATGCTGCATCGGGCGCTGAGCGAGTCACGCGTGCTGGCCGTAGCGGACAGCGCAGGCAGAAGAAGAAATGCAGTCGAGCGGAGCTATCCCTGAACGACTGAATCGGTTCCACACCAAGAGGAGAAACACCATGCTGAGTTGGGCTATTACCTTTCTGATCATCGCCATCATCGCTGCTGTTCTGGGCTTCGGTGGTATCGCTGGCACCGCGACGGGTATCGCCAAGATCCTGTTCGTCGTGTTCCTGGTGCTCTTCGTAGCATCCTTGATCTTCGGCCGTGGCCGTGGTCCGCGAGTCTGATGCGCCCATAGCCGCCCGTAAGGGCGGCTGCAACACAGGGACTTCGTAGGCACTGGATGCCACCCATTGCGGGTTCATGTTCAGTCACTGGACGATGAACCCAACCCGTCCGGAGGCGGTCGACACGGCCGCCTCGGTAGCCATCCCCCCGGAAGGGGTGAACCATGGGATCGGGATGTTCTGACGAGGTCTGTCGGAGCGACCTAGGGGTACAGGGAGTACCTCCGCGATTGCGGATCAGGTTCGGTGAAGGCTGTAGCCGGAGGCGGCAAGAGGGCCGCCTCTGGTTCAGCTATCTGCTCGGCAGGCAATGCCCGCCCCGTACCATCTTCCGTTTTCTTCCCGCTTATCGTCTTTCTCGCGCCCCGGGCCTGTGCATGGCCTGCGCGGTCGGCGCTCGGGTGACCTCGGTGCGTCCGCGCCGGTATCATCGGCGCCACTTTCACGCGGGAGAACGTCATGCTCAACGGCCTTTGGCTGGGCTTTTTTCTGGTGGCCGCCGTCGCTGCCGCGGCACGCTGGCTGATCGGCGGCGACCCTGCGGTCTTCGCCGCGCTGGTGGAAAGCCTGTTCGCCATGGCCAAGCTGGCCGTCGAGGTGATGATCGTGCTGTTCGGCACCCTGACGCTGTGGCTCGGCTTCCTGCGGATCGCGGAAAAGGCCGGCCTGGTGGAGCAGCTCGCGCGCCTGCTGGGCCCGCTGTTCCGGCGGTTGATGCCCGAGGTGCCGCCGGGCCATCCCGCGCTCGGCCTGATCACCCTCAACTTCGCCGCCAACGGGCTGGGGCTGGACAACGCGGCCACGCCGATCGGCCTGAAGGCGATGCGTGCGCTGCAGGAGCTCAACCCGAGCAAGACCATCGCCAGCAACGCGCAGATTCTGTTCCTGGTGCTCAACACCTCGGGCCTGACCCTGCTGCCGGTGACCATCTTCATGTACCGCGCGCAGCAGGGCGCCGACGACCCGACCCTGGTGTTCCTGCCCATCCTGCTGGCCACCAGCGCCTCGTCCCTGGCCGGATTGCTCGCCGTGGCGCTGGTCCAGCGGCTGCGGATCTGGGACCCGGTGGTGCTGATGTACCTGATACCCGGCGCGCTGCTGCTCGGCGGCTTCATGGCCCTGCTGGCCGGCCTGTCGGCGACCGCGCTGGCCTCCCTGTCGTCGCTGCTCGGCAATCTCACGCTGTTCGGCCTGATCATCGCCTTTCTGGTGGTCGGGGCGCTGCGCAAGGTGCCGGTCTACGAAAGCTTCGTCGAGGGCGCCCAAGAAGGCTTCGACGTGGCCAAGAGCCTGCTGCCCTACCTGATCGCCATGCTCTGCGCGATTGGCGTGCTGCGGGCTTCGGGCGCGCTGGACTTCGGCCTGGACGGCATTCGCTGGCTGGTCGAGGTGCTGGGCTGGGATACCCGCTTCGTCGATGCGCTGCCCACCGCGCTGGTCAAGCCGTTCTCCGGCAGCGCGGCGCGGGCGATGCTGATCGAGACGATGCAGAGCCAGGGCGTGGACAGCTTCCCGGCGTTGCTGGCCGCGACGGTGCAGGGCAGCACCGAGACCACGTTCTACGTGCTGGCGGTGTATTTCGGTGCGGTGGGCATCCAGCGCGCCCGGCACGCGCTGGGCTGTGCGCTGGCGGCGGACTTCGCCGGCGTGGTGGCGGCGATCGGGGTTTGCTACTGGTTCTTCGGCTGACACCGCGCGGGCGCCCGGAGCAGGCGCCCGCGGGCGTTCAGGGGCGGGCGCGCAGCCAGAGACGGAACAGCGGCTCGGCGAGGAACATCACCAGGAACAGCCGCAGCACCTGCAGCGCGGTGACCAGCGCCACCGACAGTTGCAGCGCCTCGGCGGTCAGGCACAGCTCGGTGATGCCGCCGGGCATCATGCCCAGCATCAGCGAGGTCTGATTCAGCGTCGCCAGCCAGCCCAGCCCTTCGGCCATCCCCGCGGCGGCGAGCATCGCCAGCAGGGTGAACACCAGCACCCGCATCAGAAAACCCGGCGCGCTGCGGAAGAACGGTCGGTCGAAGTGGCAGCCCAGCGAGCAGCCGATCAGCCACTGGCCGAACTTCCCGGCTTCAGGCGGCAGGCCGACATGCAGGTCGAAGGCGACCGCCGCGATCGCGCAGGCCGTCAGCGGGCCGAGCATCCAGGGATTGGGCTGGCCCAGGCGCTTCCACAGCAGCGCCAGCAGGGCGCCGGCCGGCATCAGCAAGGCCAGCCAGGGCCAGCTGACGGGATAGGGCGCGGGCGGCTCCACCGGCGGCAGGCTCCAGGTGAACAGCGCCGGCACCACCAGCACCACCAGCAGCAGGCGCAAGCTGTGCGAGGCGGCCACCCGTGCCGGCTGCGCATCGTGGCGCGCGGCCAGGTTGACCATTTCGCTGGCGCCCCCCGGCATGCTGGAGAAGAACGCGGTGGCGCGATCGACGCCACCGCGCATCAGGACGAGGATGCCGATCAGGCCGAGCAGCAGCGTCCCGACGGCACCGGCGAAAATCACCCCGAAGTGGCTCAGGACCTGCTCCATCACCTCGCTGGTGAAGTGCAGGCCGATGGCGCTGGCGATGATCCATTGCCCGACCTGGCGGCCATGGGGGACCTCGTCGACCAGCCAGCCGCTGCAGCGGATCGCGATGACCGCCAGCAGCGAGCCGACCATCCAGGGCAGCGGCCAGCCGGCGAGGCTCGCCAGCCAGCCGCCAACGGCGCCGATCAGCGGAGTCGCCCACCAGCTGGGCAGTCGACCCCGCATGTCAGGCATTGGCCTGTGCGGCCGCGCGGCGACGCTTGAGCGTCCAGCGAATGCCGGGCATCGCCAGCATGAAGATCGCCAGCGCCCAGAGGGTCAGGGTGATCGGGCTGCCCCAGAGAATGCCCAGCTCGCCGTTGGAGATCGACAGGGCGCGGCGCAGGTTGTCTTCCATCATCTCGCCGAGCACGAAGCCCAGGATCAGCGAGGACAGCGGGAAGTCGAGCTTGCGCAGCAGGTAGCCGAACACCCCGAGGCCGATCATCAGCACCAGGTCGAAGGTGGTGCTGTGCACCGAGTAGACGCCGACCAGGCTGATCGCGGTGATCACCGGCACCAGCACCCAGTTCGGCACGCTGAGCATGCGCGAGAACAGGCCCACCAGCGGGATGTTCATCACCAGCAGGATCACGTTGCCGATGAACAGCGAGGCGATCAGGCCCCAGACCACGTCGGGCTGCTGTTCGAACAGCAGCGGGCCGGGGGTGATGTTGTAGAGCGTCAGCGCGCCGATCATCACCGCGGTGGTGCCGGAGCCGGGAACGCCCAGGGTCAGCATCGGGATCAGCGAGCCGCATGCCGAGGCGTTGTTCGCCGCTTCCGGCGCGGCCAGGCCGCGCAGGTCGCCGTCGCCGAAGCGGCCCTTGTCGCCGGCCATGCGCTTCTCGGTCATGTAGGTCATGGCGCTGGCGATGGTCGCGCCGGCGCCGGGCAGGGTGCCGATCACGAAGCCCGCCGTGGCGCTGCGGATCATGGTCCAGAAGGTCAGGCCGAACTCCTTGAGGTTGAACAGCATGCGCCCGCTGGCCTTGACCACCTGCTGGCCGCTGTGGGTCTTTTCCAGCATCAGCAGGATCTCGCTGACGCTGAAGAAGCCGATCACCACGATGACGAACTGGATGCCGTCGGACAGGCTCACGCTGTCGAAGGTGAAGCGGTAGACGCCGGTGGTCGAATCCACGCCGACCGTGGCCAGCGCCAGGCCGATCAGGGCCGACATCAGGGTCTTCACCGGTTTGTCGCCCACCATCCCGCCGAGGCAGGCGATGGCGAAGATCATCAGCACGAAGTATTCGGCCGGACCGAAGGCCACCGCCCATTTCGCCAGCAGCGGGGCGAACAGCACCACGCCGCAGGTGGCGATGATGCTGCCGATGAAGGAGCTGACCGCCGACAGCGACAGGGCGATGCCTGCCTTGCCCTGGCGGGCCAGCGGGTAGCCGTCGAGGGTGGTCATCACCGCGGCGGCATCGCCCGGGACGTTGAGCAGGATCGCCGAGATGCGGCCGCCGTACTCGCAGCCCAGGTACACCGCGGCGAGGAGGATCAGCGCGGTTTCCGGCGGCAGGCCGAGGGCGAAGGCCAGCGGCAGCAGCAGCGCCACGCCGTTGATCGGGCCGAGGCCGGGCAGCAGGCCCACGACGGTGCCGACGAATGCGCCGAACAGCGCCACCAGCAGGTTGGTCGGCCGGGTGGCGACGTCAAATCCCTGCATCAGGAAATTCAGGGTTTCCATATCAGCTCTCCAGGAAGCGCAGCACGCCGAGCGGCAGCGGCACGTCCAGCGCATAGTCGAACAAGGCGTACAGCAGCACGCCGAGCAGTACGCCGCTCAGAGCGCAAGCCCAGAGCCGGCCGTTGAACAGCAGGCCGATGCAGAAACCGGCCAGCGCGGTGCTGACGATGAAGCCCAGGGGCTCGAACAGCAGGGCGTAGGCAAGCAGTGCGGCGATGCAGAGGCCCACGCGGCGTGCCATCGCCCAGTCGAAGGCGGGCGTCGCTTCGCCCTTGGGCTTGAGCAGCAGCCAGAGCGAGCCGCAGGCCATGAGGATGATCAGCAGCAGCGGATAAGCGCGCGGGCCCACCGGGTCATAGGCGAAGGGCGCCTGGAATCCCCAGGCGATCAGCCCCAGCCCGACACAGGCCAGCAGCCACAGCGCGGCGAAGACTCTTACGTACATGAAGGGGTACCTCGGAGGGCGGAACAGGGCCCTGTCCCTGGGAAAGGGCGCACGGTCGAGGCCCCTCGCAGGCCGCGAGGGGCCGTCCGGTTACTTGACGAGGCCGAATTCGCCGGCCAGCGCCTTGTACTGCTCGACCTGTTTCTTGACGAACGCGTCGAGCTCTTCGCCGGTCATCGAGAGCGGGAACAGGTCGCGCTGTTCGCGCAGGGTGGCGAAATCCTCGTCGGCGAGCAGGGTGTCGAACTGGGTCTTCCACCAGTTGAAGTCCTCGTCGCTCACCTCAGGCCCCATGTAGAAGCCGCGGATCACCGGCCAGGTGATGTCGAAGCCCTGCTCCTTGGCGGTGGGGATGCCGGCGAGCTTGCCTGGCAGGCGCTCGTCCGAGAGGACGGCGAGGATGCGCACCTTGCCGGCGTCCAGTTGCGGGGTCACTTCGCCCAGGCCGCTGCTGGTCACCTGAACGTGGCCACCGAGCATGGCGGTGAGGGTTTCGCCGCCGCCTTCGAAGGCGACGTAGCGCAGCTTCTGCGGATCGACGCCGGCGGCGCGGGCGATCAGCGCGGTCTGCATCCAGTCCTGGCCGCCGATGGTGGCGCCGGCGCCGAAGACGACGCTGCCCGGGTCTTTCTTGACCGCCGCGATCAGGTCGTCGAGGTCCTGGTAGGGCGAGTCGGCTCGAACCGAGATGGCGCCGTAGTCGGTGCCGACCGCGGCCAGCCAGCGCACGGCGGTTTCGTCGTAGCGGCCGAACTTGCCCTGGGCCAGGTTCAGCAGCGAGCCGCTGGAGAAGGCCACCACGGTGCCTGGTTCACCGGCGCGCTGGGCGACCACCGAGTTGTACGCGACCGCGCCGACGCCGCCGGGCATGTAGGTCACGCGCATCGGCGACTTGAGCAGGCCGGCGTCCTTGAGGCCGCTCTGGGCGAGCTTGCAGGTCAGGTCGAAACCGCCGCCGGGCTTGGCCGGGGCGATGCATTCGGGGCGTTTGGGTTCGGCCATCAACTGGCTGGAAAGCAGCAGGCACGAGCTGAGCAGGGCGAAACGGCTGAGAGCGGTCTTCATCGAGGATCTCCGTTGGAGTGTTGTTTTGGTTCAAGCGGTACGAGGTGGTGGCGAACTTGGGCGGCCACGCACCATGCGAAGGGCGCGGCGACGTTAGGTCGACGCACCGGACAGGGCCGGTTGCGCGCTGGCGCAGGGGGCGGAATGCGGGGCACCGGGCGGAGCGGTTCGCTCGACGGCAGGGTGCGGGCAGGACGTTCTGACGGCAGTCAGCATGGGTGTTTCTCCAGTCTTGTTTTTCTTTTAGCGGCAGCGGGCTGCCGTGGCGGATGGATCGAGCCATCCGTTCCGGATCCTAGACAGTCAAGCTTTCGCCAAGCTTTCAGTTACAAAACTGCCGGGCAGCGGACCGGCGGTAGCCCCTTGCAGTACACTGCGCCTCCCTATTCGCGCGGCCAGGAGGTTCCATGCGGATTCTGCTCGTCGAGGATCATCCCCAGCTGGCCGACAGCGTCTCCCAGGCGCTGCGCGGTGCCGGCTGGACGGTGGACCTGCTGCACGACGGCGTTGCCGCCGACCTGGCGCTGGCCAGCGAGGAGTATGCGCTGGCGATCCTCGACGTCGGGCTGCCGCGGCTGGACGGTTTCGAGGTGCTGGCGCGCCTGCGCGAGCGCGGCAAGACGCTGCCGGTGCTGATGCTGACGGCCCGCAGCGAAGTGAAGGATCGCGTGCATGGCCTGAACCTCGGCGCCGACGATTACCTGGCCAAGCCGTTCGAGCTGTCCGAACTGGAGGCGCGGGTCAAGGCGCTGCTGCGCCGCAGCGTGCTGGGGGGCGAGCAGCTGCAGCGCTGCGGCGGGCTGGTCTATGACCTCGGCACCCGCCGTTTCAGCCTCGACGAGGATCCCATGAGCCTTACCTCCCGCGAGCAGTCGGTGCTCGAGGCGCTGATCGCCCGGCCCGGGCGGGTCATGAGCAAGGATCAGCTGGCCGCCCAGGTCTTCGGCCTCGACCAGGAGGCCAGCCCCGACGCCATCGAAATCTACATCCACCGGCTGCGCAAGAAGCTCGAAGGCAGCCAGGTGCGGATCGTCACCTTCCGCGGCCTGGGTTATCTGCTGGAGCCCATGGATGGCTGAAGCCCGCAGCCTGCGCTGGAGCCTGCTGCGCCGTCTGGCGGTTCTGCTCGCGCTGCTGCTGCTGTTCAGTGGCTGGAGCGCCTACTGGAACGGCCGCGCCGCGGCCGATACCGCCTATGACCGTACGCTGCTGGCCTCGGCCCGGGCCATCGCCGAGGGGCTTGGCACCACCAGCAGCGGCCGGCTCAGCGCCAACGTGCCCTACGTGGCGCTCGACACCTTCGCCTACGACCTCGCCGGGCGCATCTATTACCAGGTGCTGGACGACGCAGGGGAGCTGGTCTCGGGCTACGACGACCTGCCGGCGCCGCCCGCGGACACGCCGCGCACCGATGACTATCCCGCGCTGGCGCGCTTCTACGACGGCACCTACCGTGGGCACGGGGTGCGCGTGGTGAGCCTGTTGCAGCCGCTGAGCGAGCCGGAGCTGCAAGGCATCGTCGAGATTCGTGTCGCCGAAACCCAGGGCGCCCGCGAACGGATGGCGCGCAGCCTGCTGACCGACACCCTCTGGCGCGTCGGCGTGCTGGCGGTGGCGGCGCTGGTGCTGGTGTGGCTGGCGGTCGGCGCGGCGTTGCGTCCGCTGGGCAAGATCAGCGAGGCGGTGGAAGAGCGCCAGCCCGACGACCTGCGTCCGCTGCGCCTGGTCAGGGTGCAGCGCGAACTCAAGCCGCTGGTGGTCGCGATCAACCACTTCACCGAGCGCCTGCGTGGCCAGTTCGAACGCCAGGCGCAGTTCATCGCCGATGCGTCCCACGAGCTGCGCACGCCGCTGGCGGCGCTCAAGGCACGCATCGAGCTGGGGTTGCGCCAGCAGGAACCGGCGGCCTGGCGCGAAACCCTGGAAGACGCGGCGCAGAACACCGACCGGCTGACCCACCTGGCCAACCAGCTGCTGTCGCTGGCGCGCATCGAAAGCGGTGCCCAGGCGGTCGCCGAGGGCGGGGCGCAGCGCCTGGACCTCAGCCAGCTGGCCCGCGAGCTGGGGCTGGCGATGGCGGCGCTGGCGCACAAGCGCGGCGTCGCCCTGGCGCTGGAGGCCGAGCGGCCGGTGTGGGTACTGGGCGAGCCGACCTTGCTCAACGAGCTGCTCAGCAACCTGCTGGACAATGCCCTGGCGCATACGCCGCCCGGCGGCAACGTGGTGCTGAGGGTCCTCGAGCCCTGCGTGCTGGAGGTGGAGGACGACGGCCCGGGCATTCCGCCCGACGAGCGGGAAAAGGTCTTCGCACGCTTCTATCGTCGTCGTGCCGAGGGCATGGGGGCCGGCCTCGGGCTGGCCATCGTCGGCGAGATCTGCCGCGCCCACCGGGCCGGAATCCATCTGGACCAGGGCGGGCTCGGCGGGCTTCGGGTGCGGGTGGAGTTCCCCGACGGCGGCCCGGCCTGACGGCGCCGCTCGCCGAATTCGCAACGCTGCACGGCTGTGACGTGTCCGCTCACGGCTTTTCATTCGTGCAGCCGTCCCGGACCGGTTAAACTCCGCCTTCCGATCGAAACGGCCCAAAAGGTTCGGCCGGAATCAACAACAACTCAAAAGGAGATCTCCCATGAAAGGCAAATCCTTCGCATGGGTCCTGTCTGCGGCATTGGCGGGTACCACCCTGACTGGCGTAGCACAGGCCGAGAGCAAGTTCGTCACCATCGGCACCGGCGGTCAGACCGGCGTTTACTACGTGGCCGGCCAGTCGATCTGCCGTTTCGTCAACCGTAACGCCGAGAACGTCAAGTGCAACGCCCCGGCCAGCGGCGGCGGCGTGGCCAACGTCAACGGCCTGCGCAGTGGCGAATTCAACTTCGGCATCATGCAGTCCGACCACCAGTACAAGGCGATGGAAGGTGTCGAGCCCTTCAAGAACGAAGGCAAGATGGAAGACATCCGCGCCGTGTTCTCCTTGCAGAGTGAAGTGTTCACCGTGCTGGCGCGTCGTGACGCCAACATCAAGGGCCTGGACGACCTCAAGGGCAAGCGCGTGAACATCGGCAACCCGGGTTCCGGTCAGCGCGACACCCTGGAAGAGATCATGCAGGTCAAGGGCTGGAACCGTTCGGTGTTCTCCCTGGCTTCCGAGCTCAAGCCGGCCGAGCAGGCCAGCGCCCTGGGCGACAACAACATCGACGCCATGACCTACTTCGTCGGTCATCCGAACGGCGCGATCCAGGAAGCGACCACCACCGTCGACGCGGTACTGGTACCGATCACCGGGCCGGAAATCGACAAGCTGCTGTCCGAGAAGAGCTACTACACCAAGGCCGACATCCCGGGCGGCCTGTACAAGGGCAACGACGCCGCCACCCCGTCGATCGGCGGCAAGGCCGTGCTGTCGACCACCACCGGTACCGACGCCGAAACCGTCTACCAGCTGGTCAAGGCGGTGTTCGAGAACCTCGAGCGCTTCCAGCGCCTGCACCCGGCGTTCGCCGACCTCAAGGCCGAGGACATGATCAAGGTAGGTCTGTCCGCGCCGCTGCACGAAGGTGCCGAGCGTTACTACAAGGAACGTGGCTGGCTGTAAGGACCTGAGCGGGCGTTCGCGCCGGCATCCGCTATCGTTGCCATAACCGCTGTGGCGACGTAGTGGGGCGCTCCCGTCCGCAACGCCCGATCTTGCTTCATTCTGAAAACCCGCGAGCCGGCAGGCCGCGGGTTTTGCCTTGCTCCGATTAGCCGAATGCAGGTCCCATTCCATGCAAGACAAGCAACTGTCCACCGAGGAACTGATCGCCCAGGAAGTGGGTGCAAGAAGCCCCCTGGGCATGATGGCCAAGGTGATTGCCGGCCTGGCCCTGGCCTGGTCGCTGTTCCAGTTGTGGATCGCCTCGCCGTTGCCGTTCGTGCTCGGTTTTGGCGTATTCAACGACACCGAAACACGTTCCATCCACCTCGCGTTCGCCCTGCTGCTGGCCTTTCTGGCCTACCCGGCCACCAGGCGCTCGCCGCGTGACTACGTCCCGCTGCAGGATATCGTCCTGGCGCTCGTCGCCGCCGGCAGTGCGATGTACCTGTTCCTGTTCTATGCGCAGCTGTCCCAGCGCCCGGGCAACCTGACCACGACGGATCTGGTCGCCGCGTGCATCGGTATCCCGCTGCTGCTCGAAGCCACGCGTCGCGCGCTCGGCCCGGCCCTGGCGGTGATTGCCCTGCTGTTCCTCGTCTACAGTCTGGCCGGACCCTACATGCCCGGCCTGATGGCGCATCGCGGCGTCAGCCTGACCGCGCTGGCCAACCACCAGTGGATCACCACCGAAGGCGTGTTCGGCATCGCCCTGGGGGTCTCCACCAGCTTCGTGTTCCTCTTCGTGCTGTTCGGCGCGCTGCTCGAGCGCGCCGGTGCGGGCCACTACTTCATCCAGCTGGCGTTCAGCCTGCTCGGCCACCTGCGTGGCGGGCCGGCCAAGGCGGCGGTCGTCGCCTCGGGCATGACCGGCCTGATCTCCGGTTCGTCGATCGCCAACGTGGTGACCACCGGCACCTTCACCATTCCGATGATGAAGCGCACCGGGTTCTCCTCCGAAAAGGCCGGCGCGGTCGAAGTGGCCTCGTCGGTCAACGGCCAGATCATGCCGCCGGTGATGGGCGCGGCGGCGTTCCTGATGGTCGAGTACGTCGGCATTCCCTACATCGAGGTGATCAAGCACGCCTTCCTGCCGGCGTTGATCTCCTATATCGCGCTGGTCTACATCGTCCATCTGGAATCGCTCAAGCTCGGCCTGCAGGCGCTGCCGCGCCGCAACGTGGCCAAGCCCTGGATGCAGCGCCTGATCGGCTTCGCCTTCGGCGCGGCGCTGATCAGCGGCCTGTCGCTGGCGGTGTACTACGGGCTCGGCTGGCTCAAGCCGGCCCTGGGCGACGCGGCGATCTGGGTCATCGGTGCGCTGCTGGTGGTCATCTACATCGGCCTGCTGAAGGTCGCGGCGAGCAATCCGCCGCTGCCGGCCGAGGACCCCAACGCGCCGCTCGAGCAATTGCCGGAGACCCGTCCGGTGCTGCTGTCGGGCTTGCATTTCCTGCTGCCGGTGGTGGTGCTGGTCTGGTGCCTGATGGTCGAGCGCCTGTCGCCCGGCCTGTCGGCGTTCTGGGGAAGCATGGTGCTGGTGGTGATCCTGCTCACCCAGCGTCCGTTGCTGAGCCTGCTGCGCACCGATGGCAGCCACCAGCACGGGACCTTCATGGACGGCGTGGTCGACCTGCGCGAAGGCCTGATCACCGGCGCGCGCAACATGATCGGCATCGGCATCGCCACCGCGGCGGCCGGGATCATCGTCGGCGCGGTGTCGCAGACGGGGGTCGGCCTGGTGCTGGCCGACCTGGTCGAGCTGCTGTCGATGGGCAACCTGCTGCTGATGCTGCTGCTCACCGCCTTCCTCAGCCTGATCCTGGGCATGGGCCTGCCGACCACCGCCAACTACATCGTGGTGTCCAGCCTGCTGGCGCCCGTGGTGGTCGCGCTGGGCCAGCAGAACGGGCTGATCGTGCCGCTGATCGCGGTGCACCTGTTCGTCTTCTACTTCGGCATCATGGCCGACGTCACGCCTCCAGTGGGCCTGGCCTCGTTCGCCGCCGCCGCGGTGTCCAAGGGCGACCCGATCCGCACCGGCGTCACGGCGTTCTACTACAGCCTGCGCACCGCGGCGCTGCCGTTCCTGTTCATCTTCAACACCGATCTGCTGCTGATCGGCGTGGACTTCTGGCACGGCGTGCTGATCTTCATCATCGCCACCATTGCGATGCTGATCTTCGCGGCCGGCACCCAGGGCTACTTCCTGGTGCGCAGTCGCTGGTACGAAAGCGCGTTGCTGCTGCTGATCGCGTTCTCGCTGTTCCGCCCGGCGTTCTGGATGGACATGATCCACGACCCCTATCTCGACGTGCCGCCGGCCGGGCTGGCGCAGGCGCTGGGCGAGGTCGAGGAGGACAGCCAGCTGCGCCTTCGCGTGCGGGGCGAGGATGCGGTGGGCGATGAGCGCGAGTTCGTCCTGCTGCTACCGATCCCCGATGGCGAGACAGGCGAGGAGCGGCTGGAGAAGCTCGGCCTGATGCTCATGGAGGAAGACGGCAAGGTGCTGGTCGACAACGTGACCTTCGGCAGCCCGGCCGCCCAGGCCGGCCTGGAGTTCGATCAGGAAATCCTCAGCGTGCGGGCACCGACCGACCGTTGGCCGAAGGAGTGGATCTGGCTGCCTTCGCTCATGCTGTTCGGCCTGGTGGTGGTGATGCAGCGCCGCCGAGCGAAGGCCTGACCGGCGCATCCTCGCCTCGTGTATCCCGGCTGCGCGACGCCGCAGCCGGGATACCGCTACCTTCCAGCGCGGCGTAAGCGGTGCTGCAGAACAACGAGTTCAGCCGCTTCATGTCCGCGATCAGCTCCAGGTGCGCCGAGCTGGTCTCGATGCTCTCCACCACGCGCTGATGCAGGCGCGCCACGTGGGCGTGCGCCAGCTGGCGCTCGCTGCGACGAAATTCGCGCTTGTGCTCGATCAACCGCCGGGCCCCTTGCTCGTCCCCGGAAAGAAACACGCTCAGGCCCAGACGCAGGTTGTCCAGCAGCAGCCCGTGCAGGCTGGTGAGTTCCTGCAGGCCGCTGTCGGAAAACGAATGGCGTTTGGCGGTCTTCAGGTTGCGCACCTTGCTCAGCATGCGTTCGATGATGTCGCCGGCATGTTCGAGGTTGATGCTCAGTTCGATGATTTCCGCCCAGCGTCGACTCTCCTGCTCGGCCAGGTCCTCGCGGGGAATCTGCGCCAGGTAGAGCTTGACCCCGCAATAGAGCGCGTCGACGTCGTCGTCCAGGCGCTGGATCTCGGCCGCCGCTTCGCGGTCCTCGTCATGCAGCACGTCGCGCAGGCGCAGCAGCATGGCTTCGATCAGGTCGCCGATGCGCAGGGTTTCGCGCACCGCGTTGGCCAGCGCCAGGCTCGGCGTCTCCAGGTCGGAGGGGTCGAGGTGGCGCGGCTTGGCCACGCCGCTGTGGTCGGGACGATCCGGTAGCAGCCGTTCGCAGAGCGCCGCCACGGGTCGGACGGTCGGCAGCAGCAGGAGACAGCGCGCACAGTTGTAGGCCAGGTGGAAACCGATCACCTGGGTCTGCGGGCTGAGCTCGAGGGCGTTCATCCAGGCCACCAGCGGCGCGATGAAGGGCACCACCAGCAGTACGCCGACGAGCTTGTAGATCAGATTGCCGAGCGCCACGCGGCGTCCGGCGGGCGATTGCACGCTGGCGTTGATCCACGCCAGCACGCCGCTGCCGACCGTGGCGCCCACCACCACGCCGATCGCCACCGGCAGGCCGATCAGCCCGGCGCTCGCCAGTGTCGCGGTCAGCAATACCGCGGCCAGGCTCGAGTACGACAGCAGCGCGAACACGGCACCGACGACCACGGCCAGCAGGGTGTCGCCCGCCAGTGAGGAGAACAGCACCCGCATGCCGCGCGCCTCGGTGATCGGTTCGGCGGCCGCCACGATCAGCTGCAGCGCCAGCATGATCAGGCCGAGCCCCAGCAGCACGCGCCCGAGCTGGCCGCTGCGCGTCTGCTTGCGCGAGAGGAAGAGGGTCACGCCGACCAGGGTCAGTACCGGAGACAGCCAGCTCAGGTCGAGGGTCAGCACGCGCGCCATCAGCGCCGTGCCGACGTCCGCGCCGAGCATGACCGCCAATGCGGTGGGCAGTGCCATCAGGCCCTGGGAAACGAACGAGATGGCCAGCAGCGCCGTGGCGTTGCTGCTCTGCACCAGCGCGGTGACCCCGATCCCGGCGGTGAAGGCGATGGGGGCGTTCGCCATGCTGTGGCCGAGCAGGCGGCGCAGGTGCGAGCCGTACACCCGCATGATGCCAGTGCGCACGATGTGCGTACCCCAGATCAGCAGGGCGATGGCGGAGAGAAGATTGAGCAGGGTGAACATACGACAGCTCTCGAAGGCCGCCGGCACGCGGGCGGCCGAAGACCGAATATTTCAGAAACATGAACGGTGGACTCGCCCGCCTGCGCGGCGTTCATCTTCTTCGACCGCCGGGCGGCGGCAGCCCGCGACCGATACGACACAATCTGTCGCGGGAGGCTGTCAGGCTGATGCGAACTGTTAACCTGTAGCGCACCTGTTTTCGAGCCTGCCCACCCATGCTGACCCTGTACCACGCGCCTGACCTTGAAACCCTCGGCGAACTGGCGACCACCTTGCTCGCCCAGCCCCTGAGCGACCCGTTCGCCCCGGCGCGGGTGGTGGTGCCGAGCCAGGGCATGGGCCGCTGGCTGACCCTGGAGCTGGCGCGCAAGCAGGGCATCGCCATGCAGCTGGAGCTGCAGCTGCCGGCCGCCTTCGTCTGGGACCTGAGCCGCACGGTGCTGGGCAGCCTGCCGGAGCAGTCGGCGTTCTCGCCGACCACCCTGACCTGGCGCCTGTACGGCTGGTTGTGCGAACCGTCCAACCTCGAACTCGCGCCGCGCCTGGCGCAATACCTGGACGGCGGCGACGAGCGTCGGCGCCTGTCCCTGGCGGCGAAGATCGCCGACGTTTTCGACCAGTACCTGCTGTACCGCGACGACTGGCTGGCGGCCTGGGAGCGCGGCGAGACCCTCGATCTCGGTCCCGACGAAGCCTGGCAGGCGTTGCTCTGGCGCGAACTGACCCGGGACGGCCATCCGCACCGCGCCCGGCTGCTGGGCGACCTGCTGCAGCGCCTGTACCGCGACGAGCCCTTGCCGGGCCTGCCCGAACGGCTGCTGGTGTTCGGCATCAGCAGCCTGCCGCCGCATCACCTGCGCGTGCTCGACGGCCTGGCGCGGCATATCGAGGTGGTGGTCTGCGCGCTCAACCCGAGCCGCGAGGCCTGGGGCGAGATCCGTGATATTCGCGAGCTGGCCAGGCAGCCGGAGAGCGGTGCCGAAGACTGGTACCTGGACGTGGGCCATCCGCTCCTGGCCAGTCTCGGCAAGCAGGGCCGCGACTTCTTCGACTCGCTGTTCAGCCTGGCGGCGAGCGAAGGCAGCCAGGAGGTCGGCCTGTATTCCGAGGACGAGGACCTGCGCGACGACAGCCTGCTGCATGCGCTGCAGAACGACATCCTGCGCCTGCGCACGCGACTGCCCGAGGAGCGCCTGCGGCTCGCCGAGGCCGACCGCTCGCTGGAAGTGCACATCGCCCATTCGCCGCTGCGCGAGGTGGAAATCCTCCACGATCAGCTCTTGGCGCGTTTTGCCGCCGATCCGGCGCTCACCCCCGACCAGGTGGTGGTGCTGACGCCCGACATCGAGCGCTACGCGCCCTTCATCGAGGCGGTCTTCGCGCCGCGCGAGGGCAGCCCGCGGATTCCCTACAGCCTCGCCGACCGCAGCCTGCGCGCCGAGGTGCCGCTGATCGAGGCCTTCCTCGAACTCCTGCTGCTGGCGCAGAGCCGTTTCGCCGCCGAGGAAATCCTCGCCTGGCTGGAGCGGCCGGCCATCGCGCGGCGCGCCGGCATCGAAAACGAAGACCTGCCGCTGGTGCGCGACTGGCTGCGCGAAGCCGGGGTGCGCTGGGGCCGCGACGGCAGCCAGCGTGCACGCCTGGGCCTGCCGGCCGAGTCGGCCTTCACCTGGCGCCAGGGGCTGGACCGCCTGCTGCTGGGCTTCGCCGCACCGCCGCAGCTGGCCGGCGAACGTGCGCCGCTGCTCGGCGAGCACTGGCCGCTGGACGCCCTGGAAGGCGCGCGCGGGCAGCTGCTCGGAAGGCTGGTGGAGTTCGTCGAACGGCTCGGCTCGCTGGCCGATCAGCTGGCCCGACCGCGCCCGCTGGCCGAGTGGGCGGATGACTTGCAGCTGCTGATCGACACGCTGTTCGACGAGCGCGAGGCCGGCGAGACCCTGTTGCTGCTGTCCCAGGCCTGCGCCGCGCTTCGCGAACAGGCCCAGGCCGCTGACCTCGACCGCCCCATCGAGCTGGAGCTGGTGCATCAGCAGCTCAGCGCCGCGCTGCAGCAGGGCGGCGGCGCCTCGGGCTTTCTCACCGGCGCGGTGACCTTCTGCACCATGGTGCCGATGCGCAGCCTGCCGTTTCGCCTGGTCTGCCTGCTCGGCCTGGACGACGGCGCCTTCCCGCGTCGCACGCCGCCTTCGGGCTTCGACCTGATCGGCCGCCATCCCCGGCGCGGCGATCGCGCGCGGCGCCTCGACGATCGCTACCTGCTGCTCGAAACGCTGCTCTCGGCGCGCCAGGCGCTGTACCTGTCCTATGTCGGCCGCGACCCGCGCGACAATGCCGTGCTGCCGCCCTCGGTGCTGCTGAGCGAGGTGCTGGAAGCGGTGGACATGACCGCCGTGCTGGCCGACGCGTCGCGGCCGGTCAGCCAGAAGATCCTCATCGCCCATCCGCTGCAGCCGTTCTCGCCGCGCAACTTCGCAAGCGCGCCTTGCGCCGGCTACTCGCTGCCCTGGTTCCGCGCCGCCCAGCGCCTGGCCGAGCCGCCGCAAGCGCAGGCGCAACCCTTCGCCAGCCTGCTCGCCGAACCCGATGAGGCCTGGCTGACGATCGAGCCGTCGCAGCTCTTGCAGTGCTTCCGCCACCCGGCGCGCTTCCTGCTCGAGCAGCGCCTCGGCCTGCGCCTGGCCGATGACCAGGAAACGCTCGCCAGCGACGAGCCGTTCGACCTGGAAATGCCTGCCTGGAACGGCTTGCGGCGGCTGTCGCTGCAGGCCATGGAGCACGGCTGGAGCGACGAGGAGGAGCGCCGCATGGCCTGTGCGGCCGGCTGGTTGCCCACCGGCGAGCTGGGCCAGGCGCTGTGGGGCAAGTTGCGCGGCCCGGTGCGCGCCTTTGCGCCGCGGCTGTTCGAGCTGCGCCCCGAGGCGGTGCCCGAGCCGCTGCCGGTGGACATCACCCTGGCCGGCGTGAGGGTGCACGGCTGGCTCGATGGCGTGACCCCGGGCGGGCTGTTCGGCTGGAAGCTCGGCCGCCTCGGCGAATGGGACCTGCCGCCGTTCTGGCTGCGTCACCTGTTGCTCAACCTGTCCGCCACGCCGGGCATCGAGCGCCACAGCCTGATGCTGTCGCCGGCCGGCGACTGGCAGCTGGGTCCGCTGGCCAACGCGGCCGAGCTGCTCGAACCCTGGCTCGTCGCCTATCGCAGCGCGATCCGCGAGCCGTTGCCGCTGCTGCCACGCAGCAGCCATGCCTTCGCCCGCGGTTACCGCAAGCCGAGCCGCGGCAGCGAACCGCTCGACAGCGCCCGCAAGCGCGCCCGTGAGGCCTGGCTGGGCGCCGAATTCAGCCCCGTCGCCGCCGAGTCGGAGGACCCGTGGAACGCCCTGGCGTTTCGCGACCGCGACCCGCTGGATGCGCGTTTCGAGGCGCTCGCCGAACAGCTGATCGGCCCGGCGCTGGATGCCCTGGCCGACGAGGAGGAAGAACAATGAAACTCGACCTGCTCGACTCGCCCTTCGAGGGCCGCTCGCTGATCGAGGCCAGCGCCGGCACCGGCAAGACCTGGACGCTGACCGCGCTCTACGCCCGTCTGCTGCTGGAGCGGCAGCTCTCGGTGGGGCAGATCCTCGTGGTGACCTACACCACGGCGGCCACCGCCGAACTGCGCGAACGCATCCGCGCGCGATTGGCCGAGCTGCTGGCGGTCTATGAAGGCACGCCCAGCGATGACGACTTCCTCAATCGCCTGCATGCCCGCTACCCGGACGAAGCCTCGCGCCGGCGCCTGCTGCTGGCCGTACATGGCTTCGACGAGGCGGCGATCTTCACCATCCACGGCTTCTGCCAGCGCGCCCTGCAGGATGCGGCCTTCGAGGCCGGTGGCGATTTCGACGCCGAGCTGACCGCCGATGACCGCGAGCTCATCGATGCGCTGCTCGCCGATGCCTGGCGCAGCGAACTGGCCGACGCCGACCCGGCCTGGGCGCGCTTTCTCGCCAAGAGCCGGATCACCCCGCAGTGGTTGCGCCAGCGGCTGCGCAGCCATCTGGGCAAGCCCTATCTGCGCGTCGAGCCGCAGGGTGAGGTGGTCGCCACCGATCTGCGTCCGGTCGAGGCGGCCTGGCAGCGGGCCGCGGCGCTCTGGCGGGAGGCCGGCACGGCCTGGGTCGCCGAACTCATGGCCCATGACGGGCTCAGCCAGAGCACCCACAAGCGCATCAAGTTCGAGCCCTGGCGCAGCGAGCTGGAGGCCTATTTCGCCGATCCGGCGGTGATGTTCGACCTGCCAGAAGGTGCCGCCAAGTTCGGCGTGCGCGCCTTGAGCAAGGCCTGCAAGAAGGGCTTCGATGCGCCGGTCTGCGAACTGGCCCATGCGCTCGATGAGCTGGCCGACCGCGTGGCCGAGGCGCTGCCGGCCGGCAAGCAGCGGCTGATCGCCCTGCAGGTGGCGCTGCTCGCGCGGCTCAACCGCGAACTGCCCGAGCGCAAGGCGGCGCAGCGCCTGCTGGCCTTCGACGATCTGCTCAATCGCCTGGACCAGGCGCTGCGGGGGCCGGTGGGCGAGGACCTGGCCGCCTCGCTGCGCGCCACCTATCCACTGGCGCTGATCGACGAATTCCAGGACACCGACCCGATCCAGTACGCCATCTTCGACCGCATCTATGCCAAGGCCAGCGAGGCCTCGCTGTGCTTCGTCGGCGACCCCAAGCAGGCGATCTACGCCTTCCGCGGCGCGGACCTGGCGACCTACATGACGGCCAAGCAGCAGGCCGACCGCGAGCCCTTCAACCTGCCGACCAACTATCGCTCCACCCCCGACCTGATCGCGGCGCTCAACCAGCTGTTCGACCATCCGCAGCCGTTCGCCCAGCACGATCTGCGCTACCCGTCGGTGGGCGCCGCCGACAAGCCGCGCGCCCGCCTGCGCCTGGTGGAAGAGGACGACGCCGCGCCGCTGTCGCTGGTCTGGCTCGGCGACGATCCGCTGGGCAAGGGTGACGCCGCGCAGCTGGCGGCCAGTGACACCGCGCGACGGATCGCCGTGCAGCTGGCCGCGGCCGCCGAGGGACGCGCAGGCTTCGACAAGGATGGCGGCTTCGCCCCGCTCAAGGGCGGCGACATCGCTGTGCTGGTGGCCAACCATCGCCAGGCCGGGATGATCGCCGACGAGCTGGCCGCGCGTGGCGTGCCCAGCGTACGCCGCGGACGCGACAGCGTCTGGCGCAGCGAAGAAGCCGGCGAACTCGCCGCGGTGCTCGCCGCCTATGCCGAGCCGGGCCGCGAAGGGCTGCTGCGCTATGCCCTGGCCACGCGTCTGCTGGGCCGCACCGCCGCCGATCTCGCCCGCTGCCAGGACGACCAGCAGCAGTGGGACGCCGAGCGCGAGGCCGCCGAGCGCTATCACCAGCTCTGGCAGCAGCAGGGCTTCATGCGCGTGTTCCGCGCCTGGCTCGACGAACAGGCGGTGGCCGAACGGCTGCTGGCGCGGGTCGATGGCGAGCGCCGGCTGACCAACCTGCTGCACCTGGGCGAACTGCTGCAGGCCGAGAGCCTGCTGCGCCCGGGGCTGGAGCCGTTGCTCGCCTGGTTCAATGCCCAGCGTGGCAGCGAAGGCGCCGGCGAGGAGGCGCTGCTGCGCCTGGAAAGCGATGCCGAGCGGGTGCAGATCGTCACCATCCACACCAGCAAGGGCCTGGAGTATCCGCTGGTGTTCTGCCCCTTTCTCTGGGACGGCAAGCTGCTCGGCAACAACCGCGACAGCGCCCGCTGCCACGACGCCGACGGCCAGCCGCTGCTGGACCTGGGCAGCACCGAGCTGGAAGACAACCTCGAACGCGCCCGCCAGGAAGTCTTCGCCGAACAGCTGCGCCTGGCCTACGTCGCGCTGACCCGCGCCCGTGATCGGCTCTGGCTGCACTGGGGGCCGGTGTGCCTGTGCAAGCCGAAGAAGGATGGCAGCCTGGCGGACGAAGGCCTGCACAGCAGTGCCCTGGCCTGGCTGCTGCACGGGCGCGAGCTGGAGGGTGCCCAACCGTTGACCGAACTGGGCAACCATCTGGCCGACCTCGACGGCGGCAGCCTGCGCCTGGCCATCGAGCGCCTGGTCGGGGCGAGCAAGGGCCGCATGGCCTGCCTGCCGCTCGAGTCGCGCGAGGCGAGCACCCAGGGCAGCGGCCGCGCGGCGCCGCCCGGTCGGCTGTCGCAACTCGACCGCGGCCTCTACAGCGCCTGGCGCATCGGCAGCTTCTCCGGCCTCGCGGCGGGCATGCACATGGAGGCGCCGGACCGCGATGCGCTGGCGTTGCCCGATGCCGGCGAGCCAGGTTCAGGCTTCTTCGCCTTCCCCCGCGGCGCGCGGGCCGGTACCTGCCTGCACGCGATCCTTGAGGACTGGGCGCGTGGCAAGGGCGAGCTGGCCGAACTGGTCGAGCCGGCGTTGCAAGCCTATGGCCTGCCGCTGGAGTGGAAGGAGATCGCCACGGCGCAGCTCACGCAGGTGCTGGAGACCGATCTGGACGGCGGGGGCCTGACGCTCGCTGCGCTGCAATCGACCAGGCGCCTGCCCGAGCTGGGCTTCACCTTCCCGGTCCGCGAGCTGGACGTGGCGCGGCTGCGCACGCTGCTCACCGACCCGGCCAGCGGCCTGGCCGCGCCGCTGCGCGAGGCGGCGGCCCGATTGGAGTTCGACAGCCTCAAGGGCTTTCTCAAGGGCTTCATCGACCTGACCTTCGAGCACGACGGCCGCTGGTACATCGCCGACTACAAATCCAACTGGCTCGGCCCGGACGCCAGCTACTACGGCGGCGAGCGGCTGCTGCAGGCGCTCGCGGCCGAGCATTACTACCTGCAATACCTGATCTACCTGGTGGCGCTGCGCCGCTTCCTGCGCCAGCGCCTGGTCGATTTCCATGATGAACAGCTGGGCGGCGCCTTCTACCTGTTCCTGCGCGGCATGCCCGAGGCCGGCGTCTACTTCGCCCGCCCGGACGATGCGCTGCTCGATGCGCTGGATCGGCTGTTCGAGGAGGGACAGTGATGCGGTGCAGTTGTGTTCGGGGTCGAGCCCTCGGGACGCGGTCTTGCCGTCGTGGGTGCGGTCTTGACCGCGAATCGGCCTCGCGGACACCCCAGGCCCCAACCTTCAGGAGCGCCCGATGACCTTCGCCGATCTGCCTTTCGGCCCGCTGGAGCGCGCCTTCGTCGCCAGCCTGCAACGTCTGGAGCCCGATACGCCTGAGCCGGTGCTGCTCGCTGCCGCGCTGTGCTGCGAAGCCCTGTCGTCGGGCGACGTCTGCCTGCCGCTCGAACGCCTGGCCGGCACGCGGCCCTGGCCCGACGTCGACCTCGCGCTGCCGCCGCTCGCGGCCTGGCGCGCGCAGCTCGAAGCCTCGCCTCTGGTGGGCGCGCCCGGCGGCTATGCACCGCTGGTCCTGGCCAGCGAGCGCCTCTATCTGGCCCGCTACCAGGCTTACGAACAGCAACTGGCCGAGCAGCTGCTCGCCCGCGCGGCCGATATTCCCGCAGTGGACGAACAACGGCTTGGCGACAGCCTGGCGCGGCTGTTCGCCTTCAACACGCAGCGCCCGGACTGGCAGCGCCTGGCCGCGGCCCAGGCGGTGCGCCGGCGGCTGGCGGTGATCTCCGGCGGCCCCGGTACCGGCAAGACCACCACCGTGGTGCGGCTGCTGGCGGCGCTGCTGGAACAGCCGGGCGGGGAGCGCCTCGCCATCGGGCTTGCGGCGCCCACCGGCAAGGCGGCGGCGCGCATGGCCGAAGCGATCCGCAACGCCAAGGCCGATCTGCCGGTCGGCGACGCGATCAAGGCGGCCCTGCCCGACGAGGCGCGCACCCTGCATCGCCTGCTCGGCAGCCGTGGCGACAGCCCCAGGGTGCGCCACGATGCGGCCAATCCGCTGGCGCTGGACGTGCTGGTGGTGGATGAGGCGTCGATGGTCGACCTGGCGCTGATGGCCAAGCTGGTCGCCGCGCTGCCGCCCAAGGCGCGGCTGATCCTGCTCGGCGACAAGGACCAGCTGGCCGCGGTGGAAGCCGGTGCGGTGTTCGCCGAGCTCTGCGAAGGCCGCGGCTTCGAAGCCCGGGCGGCGAGCGAACTCGAACGCATCACCGGCCAGCCGGTGGCGGCCGAGTCGCCGCGCTCGCGCCTCGGCGATGCCGTGGTGCTGCTCACCCACAGCCATCGTTTCGCCGGCGACAGCGGCATCGGCGAGCTGGCGCGGCGGATCAACGGCGGCGACGCCAAGGGCACCGCCGCACTGCTGCAGGAAGGCCGCGCGGATCTGGCCTGGAATGCGACGCCCAGCCCGGCGGCACTGATCGAGCGGCTGGAACAGGGCTACGGTGCCTACCTGCTGGCCACGCGACAGGGCGATCCGGCCGCGGCGTTCGGGGCCTTCAATGGTTTTCGCGCGCTGACCGCCCAGCGCGAGGGTGCCTTCGGCGTGACCGGCATCAACGAGGCGCTGGAAGCGCGCTTCAAGCGGCGCCTCGGCGTGCCGGCCCGCGAGCGCTGGTATCCCGGCCGCGCGGTGATGGTGCGGCAGAACGACTACGCGCTGGGCCTGTTCAACGGCGACATCGGCCTGTGCCTGAAGACCGAGCAGGGCCTGCGGGTGTTCTTCGAGGGCGACGAGGGTTATCGCGGTTTCGCCCCGGCACGGCTGCCGAGCCACGACAGCGCCTTCGCCATGACGGTGCACAAGAGCCAGGGTTCGGAATTCGCCGAAGTCCTGCTGGCCCTGCCGGAACAGCCCAGCCCGCTGCTGACGCGCTCGCTGTTCTACACCGGCATCACCCGCGCCAAGCGCAAGGTCGAGATCTGGGCCCTGCCGGCACGTCTGGCCGAAGCGGTGACCACCCGCGCCGAACGTGCCGCGGGGCTGGCCGAGCGCTTGGCGCTGCGGGAGGTGACGGCCCGATCCGCCGAGGCGGTGGCCGGGACACCGGCTCCCGTCACGCAGGGCGACCAGCTCAGCCTGTTCTGAGCCGCGCGGCGGCTCGCCCCGATCAGCCGTTCAGCAGGGCGAGCACCAGCGGCAGGCTGGCCGCGGCGAGCAGGGTTTGCAGGGTGATGATGCCCGCCATCAGGTGGCTGTCACCGCCGAGCTGGCGAGTCAGCACGTAGGCGGTGGGCGCGGTGGGGAGAGCGAAGAAGAGCACCAGGATGGTGGTTTCCATCGCCGGAAGCCCGGTCACCCGTGCGACGCCGTAGGCGAGCAGCGGCATGGCGAGCAGGCGCACGGCGCAGTTCCAGCCGAGCGAAGGGACTTCGCCGGTGAGTTCCTGGGGCTTGAGCGCAGCGCCCACGCACAGCAGGCCCAGCGGCAGGCTGGCGGTGGCCAGCAGGCTGAGCAGGCGATCGGTGCCGCCGATCAGCCCGAACCCGGCGAAGTTGAACAGCGCGCCGCCCAGGCAGGCGAGGATCAGCGGGTTCTTGACGATCGGCAGCAGCAGCTGGCGCGCCGTGATGCCGCGCTCGGCGGTCAGCGCCCAGACCGACATGACGTTCACCGTCGGGACCATCAACGCCAGCATCAGGGCGGCCAGTGCCAGACCCGTCTGGCCAAAGACGCTGCCCACAACGGCCAGGCCCAGGTAAGTATTGAAGCGCAGGATGCCCTGGACGATGGCACCGAAGCGCGCCGCGCTCCAGCCGCGCCAGCGCTTGACCAGGAGCAGGCCCACCCAGGCCAGGCCGAGGCCGAGCATCACCGCCATCGCCAGACCCGGCAGCGAAGGGTTGTCCAGGGGCGCGGTCGCCAGGCTGCTAAACAACAGTGCCGGGAACAGGACGTAATAGTTGAGCCGTTCGGCGCCTGGCCAGAAGGCTTCACTCGGAAAGTTGCGCAGGCGCAGCACGTAGCCGCCGACGATCAATGCGAACAGCGGCCAGAGCGCTTGGAGAAGGGTAATCACGGATACATCCATCTATGACGGTCAAGGAATCTTGCTGGCTGGCGGGACGGCTGGCAAGCGAAGCGTCGCAACGGTGCGCGACGCCCCGGTTCGCCTTTCGGACAGCCGGCACTGCTACGTGACGATGGCATGACGATACTCATCTCGTCAGGTAACGAGTCCCGCGATGGATGCCCAGGAAAGCCAGTCGACTGGCGAGTTTCTCGATACGCCCTATGGGCACCAGCTGCATGCCGGGTTTGGCCGGCTGTTGTTCGCCAAGGGGCTGGAGCAGGAGTTTCGCCATTATCTGCAGGACCAGGCCCTGGCTTCGCAGCGGCTGGGCGCCTTGCTGCTGTTGCTGGTGGTCAGCCTCTACCTGTATGCCGAAGTCAGTTTTCTGGTCATGGGCGATCCCGAATGGATCGTCGAACTCGTCATGCTGCGAGGCTGCCAGGCGCTGGTCGGCTTGATGGTGCTGGGGCTGACGTTCAGCGGCAGGCACGCGCGTACGCTGGCCCAGTGGTTCTATCCCCTGGCGCTGCTGCTGGTGGGCGCGATCGCGGCGCGCATCGACATCCATTACACGGCGGTCGAGCAGGCGCTGTCGTTCCGGTATGGCGCGGGCCTGCTGATCGTCTGCGCGTTCGTCTTCCTCGGCATCACGTTCTGGCGATCATTGGTCAGCGCCTCGCTGATCGTGCTGGTGGACCTGGCGATGGCGTTCAGCATCCTCCGGCCGGCGCAGATGCCGGAGCACTGGATCGCCATCAGCTATTACGTGCTGCTGCTGTTCATCGGCGCGATCGGCCGCTACGGGCACGAATATTCGCAGCGCGAGCAGTTCCTGGTGCGCAAACTGCTCGGCTGGGTGGCCGAGCACGATGCGCTCACCGGGCTGGCCAACCGCCGCAGCTACGACGGTTCGCTGCGGCGCCTGGCTGCGCTGGCGCATCGCGAGGGTCGGGCGCTGACCCTCATGTTGCTCGACCTGGACAACTTCAAGGCCTACAACGACC
This sequence comes from Stutzerimonas nosocomialis, assembly GCF_005876855.1. Lineage (GTDB taxonomy): Bacteria > Pseudomonadota > Gammaproteobacteria > Pseudomonadales > Pseudomonadaceae > Stutzerimonas > Stutzerimonas nosocomialis. The sequence goes on from NZ_QLAE01000001.1 coordinate 138,519, forward strand.
TGCTCGGACATCCGGCCGGCGATGAGCTGCTCAGGCGCTTCGCCGGCCTGCTGGCGGGTTTCGCGCGCCGTCCGCTGGACGTCGCGGCGCGGGTGGGCGGGGAGGAATTCTCGCTGCTGCTATACGACTGCGATGGCGAAGCGGCCGCACGGCTCGCCGATCAGATCCGCCAGGCCCTCAAGGACAGCGGCCTGCAGCATCCAGCGGAGGCGAAGGGGACGCCGATCACGGTGAGCATCGGCATCGCGGTGCTCGCGCCGGAGCAGTCGGAGGGAGCGCTCTACAAGCGTGCCGATACCGCGCTGTATCAGGCCAAGCAGGGCGGCAAGGACCGCTTCGTGCTGCACGGCCCCGAGCCGATGCTGCCCTAGCGCTGCCGTTTCAGCGGCGTGGCGCCAGGGGGCGGGTGCGGCCGCTGCCGTCGATGGCGACGAAGACGAACACCGCCTCGGTGACCTTGCGCCACTCGCTGGAAAGCGGGTCGTCGCTCCAGACTTCGACGAGCATGCGGATCGAGCTGCGACCCACCTCGAGCGTCTGGGTGTAGAAGGACAGCTGCGCGCCGACGGCCACCGGCACCATGAACGCCATCCGGTCGATGGACACGGTCGCCACGCGGCCAGAGGCCACACGACTGGCCATGGCGGTGCCGGCCAGGTCCATCTGCGAGACCAGCCATCCGCCGTAGATGTCGCCGAAGCCGTTGGTTTCCCGTGGCAGCGCGGTGATCTGCAGGGCGAGGTCGCCCTGGGGGATCGGATCTTCCTGTTCGTATTCGTTCATCGTTCGACTCGCGGCGCGATTGTGTTTCTGGCGCGAAGGCCGCTGGAATGCGGCAGGCGAGTATAGCGGCTGCCATATGAATGGGGCGACCGCTCGGAAAAAGTTCACGAGCGCCGTTGCGTCACCTAATTGTCATATTCGGTTCATAGAGTGTTCACACGGCCTGCTGATACTGGCCCCCGTTCCAAACACTGAACACACCTTGCTAGGAGCATGGAATGAAACTGAATCGTTTGATGGCGGCCCTGACTTTCGTAGCCGCTGGTGTGGGCGCTGCCAGCGCGATCGCTGCGGTCGACCCGGCCCTGCCAAGCTATGAAAAGACCTCCGGTGTTTCCGGCAACCTGTCCAGTGTCGGTTCGGACTCCCTCGCCAACCTGATGACCCTGTGGGCGGAAGAGTTCAAGCGCAGCTACCCGAACGTCAACATCCAGATCCAGGCAGCAGGTTCCTCCACCGCACCGCCGGCCCTGACCGAAGGCACCGCCAACATGGGCCCGATGAGCCGCCCCATGAAGGACAACGAGCTGCAGGCCTTCGAAGAGAAGTACGGCTACAAGCCGACCGCCGTGCCGGTCGCCATCGACGCCCTGGCCGTGTTCGTCCACAAGGACAACCCGATCAAGAGCCTGGACATCGCTCAGGTCGACGCCATCTTCTCCAGCACCCGCCTGTGCGGTGGCGAGAAGGACATCCGTACCTGGGGTGACCTGGGTCTGACCGGCGAGTGGGCGAACAAGCCGATCCAGCTGTTCGGCCGTAACTCGGTATCCGGCACCTACGGTTACTTCAAGGAAGAAGCGCTGTGCAAGGGCGACTTCAAGTCCAACGTGAACGAGCAGCCGGGTTCGGCTTCGGTGGTGCAGTCCATCTCCAGCACCCTGAACGCCATCGGTTACTCGGGCATCGGCTACAAGACCTCCAGCGTCCGCGCCGTGCCGCTGTCGAAGAAGGGCGGCGAAGCCTTCGAAGCCAGCGAAGATAACGCCCTGGCCGGCAAGTTCCCGCTGGCTCGCTTCTTCTACGTCTACGTGAACAAGGCGCCGAACAAGCCGCTGTCGCCGATCGATGCCGAGTTCATCAAACTGGTGCTCTCCAAGCAGGGTCAGGACGTCGTGGTCAAGGACGGCTACATCCCGCTGCCGAAGAAAGTGGTCGACAAGGCCATGCAGGACCTGGGTCTCTAAGACGCCCGGCGCCCGGCCTGCAGCGTCGAAGCAGGCCTGACGCGAAGCCCGCCACGCATTGCGCGTTGGCGGGCTTCGCTGCGTCATCAGGCTGTAATTATTCTGTCACACGGCGTTATTAAATTAGGCGTCCCGACGGACCGATGGTCCAGGAACCCTTGGCATGAATGACATCGAGCACATGACCACACATTCGAAACTGCAACGCCTGGACTTCGATACCCCCGCGTTGCAGCGCAAGCGCCGCATCCGCGCGCTGAAGGACCACCTCGCGCGCTGGTACGTCACCATTGGCGGCCTGGCCGTGCTGGGTGCCATCACGCTGATCTTCTTCTACCTCGCCCAGGTGGTGTTCCCGATGTTCCAGGGCGCCAGCGTCGAGGCCGACGAGGCGCAGCGTCCGACCTGGCTGGCCGAGTCCGGCGAGCCGCTGCTGCTGGCCATCGAGGAGCAGAACCAGGTGGCGATGCGTCTGGACGGCACCGGGCAGGCGCAGTTCTTCGACATCGCCAGCGGCGCGGCGCTGGCCCGCCAGGCGCTGCCGCTGCCCGAAGGCAGCCAGATCGCGTCGGTCAGCCGCGACACCCCCGGCAGCCGCCGTTTCGTGGTCGGCCTGAGCAATGGCCAGGCGCTGGTGGTCCAGGATGCCTATCGGGTGACCTATCCCAACAATCAGAAGACCATCACCCCCGAACTCACGTATCCCTTCGGCCAGGAGCCCGTCACGCTCGACGCGCAGGGCCGGGCGATCGAGCAGGTCGCGGTGAGCCTCAACGGCTCGACGCTGATGGTGGCGGGCGTCACCGGCAATGATCTGCACGTGGTCAGCCTCGAACGCACGGAGAACATGCTGACCGGGGAAAGCACGATCGAAGAGGATCGGCTGAACCTGCCGCAGCTGTCCGAGCCGATCAGGTCGCTGATCATCGACCCGCGCCAGATGTGGCTCTACGCCTTCACCGGGCAGGACAGCGCGGACGTCTTCGACCTGCGTCGGCGCAGCCTCAACGGCCGCTATCGCCTGCTGCAGGGCAATGCCGAAATCACCAACGTGACCCCGCTGCTCGGTGGCATCTCGCTGATGGTCGGCGATTCGCGCGGCGGCATCAGCCAGTGGTTCATGGTGCGCGACGGCGACGGCAAGTCGGAGCTGCGCAACGTGCGCAACTTCCGTCTGGGCGACAGCCCGATCCGCCAGATCCTGCCGGAGGAGCGCCGCAAGGGCTTCCTGGCGCTGGACGACGCAGGCACCCTCGGCATTTTCCACAGCACCGCTCACCGCACGCTGCTCGACCAGTCGATCAGCGACGGCCCGGTCAAGGGCGCGCTGTCGCCCCGGGCCAACCGCTTGCTGGTGGAGGCCGATGGCCAGCTGCAGCTGTTGTCGATCGACAACCCGCACCCGGAAATCTCCTGGAGCGCGCTGTGGGGCAAGGTCTGGTACGAGAGCTATCCCAAGCCGGACTACGTCTGGCAGTCGACCTCGGCCAACAGCGACTTCGAGCCCAAGCTGAGCCTGGCGCCGCTGGCGTTCGGCACCCTCAAGGCCGCGTTCTATGCCATGTTGCTGGCGGCCCCGCTGGCGATCTGCGCGGCGATCTACACCGCCTACTTCATGGCCGCGCCGCTGCGCCGCAAGATCAAGCCGGTCATCGAGCTGATGGAAGCGCTGCCAACGGTGATCCTCGGCTTCTTCGCCGGCCTGTTCCTGGCGCCTTACCTGGAGCTGCACCTGCCGGGCATCTTCAGCCTGCTGTTGCTGATGCCGGTGGGCATCATCCTCGCCGCCTTCCTCTGGAGCCGCCTGCCCGAGCGCATCCGCCTGCTGGTGCCGGACGGCTGGGAAGCCGCGCTGCTGATCCCGGTGATCCTCGGTGTCGCCTGGTTCTCGCTGTCGATCAGCGGGCACCTGGAGAACTGGTTCTTCGGTGGCAACGTGCGGCTGTGGCTCTCCAACGAGATGGGCATCCCGTTCGATCAGCGCAACGCGCTGGTGATCGGCCTGGCGATGGGCTTCGCGGTGATCCCGACGATCTACTCGATTGCCGAAGACGCCGTGTTCAGCGTGCCGCGCAGCCTCACCCTGGGCTCCCTGGCGCTGGGCGCCACGCCCTGGCAGACGCTGGTGCGGGTGGTGATCCTCACCGCCAGCCCGGGCATCTTCTCGGCGCTGATGATCGGCATGGGGCGTGCCGTCGGCGAAACCATGATCGTGCTGATGGCCACCGGCAACACGCCGATCATGGAGGCGAACATCTTCGAAGGCATGCGCACGCTGGCGGCGAACGTCGCGGTGGAAATGCCCGAATCCGAAGTCGGCAGCACCCATTATCGCGTGCTGTTCCTGGCCGCCCTGGTATTGCTGATGTTCACCTTCGTGATGAACACCCTGGCCGAGCTGATCCGCCAGCGGCTGCGCGGCAAGTACGCCAGCCTGTGATGTACCCAGACACTCCCCGCCGCAGGGCGGGGCGTCGCAGCCTCGCAAGTGCTGCGCAAGCGACTCAAGAAGGTGAAGGTCGGTGAAGAAGGAATCCGTGAAAACCTGGTTCAAGAGCGGCTCGCCCTGGATCTGGATGAACGCCGGTGCGGTGTCCATCGCGGTCATCATGACCCTGGGCCTGCTGGCCCTGATCGCCGTGCGCGGCCTGGCGCATTTCTGGCCGGCCGACGTGGTCGTCGCCGACTACGTGATGCCCGGCGCCGAGCCGCGCGTGCTCGCCGGTGAGGTGACCCAGCGCGAGGAAGTGCCGCGCGCCCGCCTGGCGGCCGCCGGCCTGCCGGTGGATGTCGAAGGCGGCGAGTTCATGACCCGCGAGCTGCTCAAGGTGGGCAACCGTGAAGTCTACGGCGCCGATTTCTCCTGGGTCATCGGGGAGTGGTTGCAGAACGAGCGCAAGCCACAGGAGCTGGTCGCGATCGAGCGTCGCGAGTGGGGCAACTTCTATGGCTACCTGGTTTCGGTGAAGGAAAACGGCCAGCTGGTGGCCGAAGGCGAAAACGCCTGGGGCGAGCTGCAGCGCCGCATCGACCGCATCGACGAGCTGTATTCCCGGATCGCTCGCCTCGAGAAGGTCGACATCGGCCGCATCAACCATGGCATGGAGCGCCTGCGTCTGAAGACCCGCCGCCTGGAGCTGGACAGCCAGCTCGACGCGACGGCCCAGGCCGACCTCGACGCCGAGCGCGCCGAATGGGATGCCCAGTACGTGGTGCTCGAGCGCGAGCTGACCGAGCTGCACCAGGGCTTCAACCGCGACACCGTCACGGTGCGCACGGTCGATGGCCGCGAACTGGAGTTCAGCCTCGGCAAGGTGGTGCGTGCCTACCAGCCCAATGCCATGTCGGTCCTCGAGAAGCTGGGCTTCTATTTCAAGAAGCTCTGGGAATTCGTCAGCGCCGAGCCGCGTGAGGCCAACACCGAGGGCGGCATCTTCCCGGCCATCTTCGGCACCGTGCTGATGACCCTGATCATGGCGGTGATCGTCACCCCGTTCGGTGTGATCGCGGCGGTCTACCTGCGCGAGTACGCCAAGCAGGGCCTGCTGACCCGCATCATCCGGATCGCGGTGAACAACCTCGCCGGCGTGCCCTCGATCGTCTACGGCGTGTTCGGCCTGGGCTTTTTCGTCTACGTGCTGGGCGGCTCGATCGACCGGCTGTTCTATCCCGAGGCCGCGCCGGCGCCGGTCTTCGGCACGCCGGGCCTGATGTGGGCCTCGCTGACCCTGGCGATCCTCACCCTGCCGGTGGTGATCGTGGCCACCGAGGAAGGTCTGGCCCGTATTCCGCGAATCCTGCGCGAAGGCTCGCTGGCCCTCGGGGCGACCAAGTCCGAGACGCTCTGGAAGGTGGTGCTGCCGATGGCCAGCCCGGCGATGATGACCGGCCTGATCCTGGCGGTGGCGCGGGCAGCCGGCGAGGTGGCGCCGCTGATGCTGGTCGGCGTGGTCAAGCTCGCGCCGAGCCTGCCGCTCAACGGCAACTACCCTTACCTGCACCTCGACCAGAAGATTATGCACCTGGGCTTCCACATTTTCGACGTCGGCTTCCAGAGTCCCAACGTCGAGGCCGCACGGCCGCTGGTCTACGCGACCGCGCTGTTGCTGGTGCTGGTGATCGCGACCCTGAACTTCACGGCGGTGTACATCCGCAACCACCTGCGCGAGAAGTACAAGGCGCTGGACCATTAAACGCTAGCTGGAAGCTAGAGGCCGGAAGCTGGAAGCAAGAGCGCTTCGACTTCCAGCTTCCGGCTTTGAGCTCAAAGCTCTACCCGGAGTGATCCCCATGCAAACCACGTCTACCCATGGTATCGACATCTCGGCGCTGGGCCGCGACAAGCGCACGCTGAACCTGCAATCGGAAACCGTCGCCATCGAGGTGCCGGACCTGAGCCTGTTCTACGGCGAGAAGCAGGCCCTGCACAACGTCAGCCTGAACATTCCCAAGCAGCGGGTCACCGCCTTCATCGGGCCGTCCGGCTGCGGCAAGTCGACCTTGCTGCGCTGCTTCAACCGGATGAACGATCTGGTCGACGGCTGCCGCATCGAAGGGGCGATCAACCTCGACGGCCACAACATCTACCGCAAGGGCGAGGACGTCGCCGACCTGCGCCGTCGCGTCGGCATGGTGTTCCAGAAGCCCAACCCGTTCCCCAAGACTATCTACGAGAACGTGATCTACGGACTGCGCATCCAGGGCATCAAGCAGAAGCGGGTGCTGGACGAGGCCGTCGAATGGGCGCTCAAGGGCGCCGCCTTGTGGGACGAGGTCAAGGACCGTCTGCACGAGTCGGCACTGGGACTCTCCGGTGGCCAGCAGCAGCGCCTGGTGATTGCCCGGACCATCGCCGTGCAGCCCGAAGTGCTGCTGCTCGACGAGCCGAGCTCGGCCCTCGACCCGATCTCTTCGTTGAAGGTCGAGGAGCTCATCTACGAGCTCAAGGCCCGCTATACCATCGTCATCGTGACCCATAACATGCAGCAGGCCGCGCGCGTCTCGGACTACACGGCGTTCATGTACATGGGCAAGCTGATCGAGTATGGCGACACCGACACGCTGTTCACCAACCCGGCCAAGAAACAGACGGAAGACTACATCACGGGACGCTATGGTTAAGCGCGCAGGGCGCGCCAGCTTGAAGCCAGAAGCTTGAAGCTGGAAGAAGGGTGCAGACATTCGAGCTTCAAGCTTTCGGCTTCAAGCTTCCAGCTTTCGCGGAGCGAATCCAGATGATCAATAAAGACAGCCATACCCATCATATTTCCCAGCAGTTCAATGCCGAGCTGGAAGAGGTTCGCAGCCACCTGCTGGCAATGGGCGGGCTGGTAGAGAAGCAGGTCAACGACGCCGTGACCGCCCTGATCGATGCCGATTCCGGGCTGGCTCAGCAGGTGCGTGAGCTCGACGACCAGATCAACCAGATGGAACGCAACATCGACGAGGAGTGCGTGCGCATCCTCGCGCGGCGTCAGCCGGCGGCCTCCGACCTGCGACTGATCATCAGCATCTCCAAGTCGGTGATCGACCTGGAGCGGATCGGCGACGAGTCGACCAAGATCGCCCGGCGCGCCATCCAGCTGTGCGAAGAAGGCGAATCGCCGCGTGGCTACGTCGAGGTGCGTCATATCGGCGACCAGGTGCGCAAGATGGTCCAGGAAGCCCTGGATGCCTTCGCCCGTTTCGACGCGGACCTCGCGCTCTCGGTCGCGCAATACGACAAGACCGTCGACCGCGAATACAAGACCGCGCTGCGCGAGCTGGTCACCTACATGATGGAAGATCCGCGTTCGATTTCCCGGGTCCTGAGCGTGATCTGGGCGCTGCGTTCGCTCGAGCGCATCGGCGATCATGCGCGCAACATCGCCGAACTGGTGATCTACCTGGTGCACGGTACCGATGTCCGCCACCTGGGCCTGGCGCGGATGAAGGAAGAAGTGTCCGGCGGCGAAAGCAACTGAGTCCGGCGCGGCAGGGCGGGGCGGTCCGATTGACGGTTCCGCTGCCCGCGCGATTCTGCGCACCACGCCTTTCTCGGCCCCTTGCGTTACGGCTATGCTTGCGGCCATTCGAGCAGGAGTAGTCGATGAGCAAGGTCAGTGTGCTGGTCGTGGATGATGCGCCATTCATCCGCGATCTGGTGAAGAAGGGGTTGCGCAACCACTTTCCGGGTATTCACATCGATGAAGCCGTCAACGGTCGCAAGGCCCAGCAGATGCTCGCCCGGGACCCGTTCGACCTGATCCTGTGCGACTGGGAAATGCCGGAGATGTCCGGGCTCGAGCTGCTCAACTGGTGCCGCAGCCAGGACACGCTCAAGCAGGTGCCCTTCATCATGGTCACCAGCCGCGGCGACAAGGAAAACGTCGTCCAGGCGATCCAGGCCGGCGTTTCCGACTTCATCGGCAAGCCGTTTTCCAACGACCAGCTGACCACCAAGGTCCGCAAGGCCCTCGGCCGTGCCGGCAAGCTCGATGCGCTGGCCGCCAGTGCGCCGACCCGGGCACTGTCCTCGGGTGTGGCCAACGATTCGCTGGCCGCGCTCACCGGCGGCAAGGCCGAGGTGATCAAGCCCGCGGCTCCCGCCAGCCCCGCGCAACCGGCCACGCCGCGTGCCGCACCGGCGGCGGCCGCCCCGAGTGCCGCGCCTGCCGGTCGTGGGCAGGGCCAGTTGCGGCTCTCGTCGGGCAACCTCGCCTGTGTGATCAAGACCCTCAGCCTCAAGGACGCGCTGCTGGTGGTGCGTCGCGGCGAGCTGCTGCCGCAGGTGCTGGAAAGCGCGGTGCTGGATCTGGAGCAGGGCGAAGCGGCCGAGGTGGCGCGCCTCAACGGTTACCTGCATGCGGTCGCCGCCTTCGAGCCCAAGCCCGACAGCGAATGGCTGCAGCTGACCTTCCGCTTCGTCGACCGCGATCCGCAGAAGCTCGACTACCTGTCGCGCCTGATCGCCCGCGGCTCGGCGCAGAAGCACTTCATCCCCGGCGCCTGAGACACTCGACGGCATCCGGTCACACCGTTCGTCACCCTGGCCGCTCGCAAGCGGACCGGGATCACACCCTCGACAGTCGCCGTCTCGCCTGGAGGCGGCGGCACTGGTAGTCTCCAGGCACCAACACAAAACTATTAGAACGCTGTCGTTATGCTAGGGCGCATCCTCCTTTTCCTTGGATTGTGTGGGCTGGCCGTGCCTGCCATGGCCCTCACCATCTACAAGTACACCGACCCCAATGGCGTGGTGACCTACAGTGACCAGGCGGCGCCGGGCGCGCAGGTGTTCGTGTTCCGTGACCGCATGGTCGAGCAGCTCGACAACCAGGTGCAGCTCGAAACCCGCAAGCACGCGGGCGGCGAGACCCTGCTGGTGCGCAATGACCTGTTCGCCCCGGTGGACATCGAGCTCAAGCTCGAAGGCGTGAGGAACGCCGTCGGCGCACCGGACAAGCCGATCCGCTGGGTGCTGCCGCCGCGCAGCAAGATCCGCCTGGCCACGCTGACGCCACGTGACCCGAACGAACCCCTCAGGTACACCCCAAAATTGCGCTATGCGATGGGCGACCCGCGGTTGGTGCCCAAGGCCTACGATTATCCGCTGCCCTGGCTGGGTGGCCCGTTCCGCCTGACCCAGGGCGCCAACGGCAAGTACAGCCATTTCACGCCCAAGGGGCGCTACGCGATGGACATCGCCATGCCGGAGGGCACGCCCATCGTCGCCGCGCGGGGCGGCATGGTGGTCAAGATCGAGAACAGCCAGAGCGGGCGGGGCACCAACCCCGCCGGCAATTTCGTGCGCATCCTCCACGACGACGGCACCATGGGCGTCTACCTGCACCTGATGAAGGGTTCGGTGAAGGTGCGCGAAGGGCAACGCGTCGAGGTTGGCAGCGCGCTGGCGCGCTCCGGCAACACCGGCAACAGCACCGGCCCCCACCTGCACTTCGTGGTCCAGCGCAACGTCGGGCTGACGGTCGAGTCGATTCCCTTCCAGTTCGCACAGCCGGTCAACAGCCTGCCGAACTTCGCCGTCGGCGGCGAGTGATCCGCTTCGCTCGGCTTGCGTAGCGGGCCGATTCCGGAGAAGGTTGCTCATCGGATCGAGGGCTCGTAGTGCCAATTCAGATTATCGGTTTGCTGCTCTGTCTGTTGGTCGCTTCCGGCCTCGGCGCTGCCCCCTTGTCACTCTCCGACCAGCAGCCTTCGGTGCGCCTGGCGCAGCAGCTCGAATACCTTCTGCCCGGGCAGCCGCTGGATTTCGCAGAGGCGAGCCGGGCCGAGGGCTGGCAGCCGGTGAGCGGTTCGTCGCTCAGCCTCGGGCGCCAGCCTGGCGCCGTATGGGTGCGGATGGCGGTCCATAACCGCTCCCAGCAGCCTGACTGGCGCCTTCTGGTGGAGTGGCCGATCCTCGACCGCATCGAGTTGCGGGTGCTGAATCCTGGCACTGGGCAGTGGAGCGCTCCGTGGGTGGCCGGGGACCGTCTGCCTCTGAGTGCCTGGCCCGAACCCGCCCGGCAGCCGACATTCCCACTGCACCTGCCGTTGGCCGAGACGCGCTGGGTGTATCTGCAGATGCAGAGCGGCGAGAACCTGGTCGCTCCCATGCAACTGCTGACCGAACCTGCCTACCTGCAGTACGAGATGAGCCAGAGGACCCTGCTGGGGCTGTTCTTTGGCGCGATGCTGGCGGTGCTGCTGTACAACCTCAGCCTCTATACCTTCACCCGGGACTCCAGTTACGCCTGGTATTCCCTCTATCTGCTCGGCGTCGTGGTGTACGAGCTCGCCTTGACCGGCTTCGGCGTGCTGTTCCTCTGGCCCGAACTGGGGCGCCTTGCAGGACTCATCTACGTGTTGTCCGCCGCCTGGAGCTTCTTCGCCGCGACGCTGTTCGCGCGGATTTTCCTCCACATGCGTCACCACGGGGGCTGGGTGCTGTGGGCCAACAACGCATTGCTCGGCTACTGGACGGTGGTGCTTCTGCTAGCGATCGTGCGTCCACAGTTCCTGCACGCACTGGGCATTCCTCTGGTCGCGTTGGTGAGCTGCCTGCTGGCGTTCGCCTCGGCGCTCAGCCTGTGGCGTCGGGGCGATCGCTCGGCGCCCCTGTTCAGCCTGGCGTGGTTTTTCCTCATCGCCGGCACGGTGGTGCATGTCGCCGCGCTGCAGGGGGTGTTGCCCGTCAACCAGCTCACGTTGCGGATGCAGACGGCCGGTTTCTTCGCCGAATTCATTCTGCTGTCCGTGGCGCTGGCGCATCGCATCAATAACGAGCGGGCGGCCAGGATCACGGCGCAGACCGCGCTGATCGGCGAGCGCGAGGCGCGCCTGGAAACCCAGGAGCGGCTGCTTTCGGAGCAGGCCCGTGCGAACGAAGAGCTCGAGCGCCGGGTTGTCGAGCGAACCACCGAGCTGCAGCAGTCCACCCGTGAGCTGGCTCAGGCCAATGCCGAGCTGACCCGACTGAGCAATATCGACCCCTTGACCCAGCTGGCCAACCGGCGTTACTGCGACCGGCAGCTGGAGCTGCAGAGCAACAAGCCACTGGCGGTGATGGTCATCGACATCGACCATTTCAAGAGCGTCAACGATCGCTTTGGCCACCCGGCCGGCGACCGCTGCATCAATGCGGTGGCCGATGTGCTGCGGCGCAACGCGCAGCGTCGTGGCGACCTGGCCGCGCGCTATGGCGGTGAGGAGTTCCTCGTGCTGCTCAGCGATATCGATGCCGCCAGCGCCGCCGTTCGCGCCGAGGAAATACGTGCCGAGGTCGCATCGCTGAGCCTGCTTGAGAACGGCGAACAGGTGCCGATCAGCGTGAGCATCGGGCTGGCTGTGCACGACGGAGGAACGCCGCTGCAAATGAGCGAGCTGATCGGCGCGGCAGACCGTGCGCTCTATGCGGCCAAGGGCGCGGGGCGCAACCGGGTCTGTTGCGCGTCCTGAGCCAGCCTTGTCCGGGCGGCGATCGGCGCCGTGTTCACGGCGCCTGCAGGGTTATTCCAGCTTGAGCACCTTGGCCAGTACGATCTTCGGGCCGCGCATCTTCTTGATGATGATGCGCAGACCTTCGACTTCCAGCGCCTCGTCCTCTTCCGGCACCCGGTTGAGCGTGTCATAGACCAGGCCGGCGAGGGTCTCGGCTTCGACATGGTCGAGGTCGACGTCCAGTAGCCGCTCCACCTTGAACAGCGGGGTGTCGCCGCGCACCAGCAGCTTGCCCGGCTGGTAGGCGAGGATGCCGCGCTCGGTCTTGCGGTGTTCGTCCTGGATGTCGCCGACCAGCACTTCGAGCACGTCTTCCATGGTCAGGAAGCCGATGACCTTGTGGTCGCCTTCCTCGACCAGCACGAAGTGCGCGCCGCCCTGGCGGAACTGCTCGAGCAGCGTGCCCAGCGGGAGGTTCTTCGAGACTCGCTCCAGCGGCCGCAGCAGGGCGTTGAAGTCGAGCGCGTCGGTCAGGCCGTCGTTGGCCGCCAGGGCCAGCAGCAGGTCCTTGATGTGGAGCAGGCCGACGTACTCGCCACGGCTGCTGTCGTAGACCGGATAGCGGCTGTACTTGTGGCGGCGGATCAGGCTGAGCACGTCAGGCAGGCTCGCGTCGTGTTCGAGCTGCACCAGGTCCTCGCGCGAACTGGCCCAGTCCACCACCTCCAGCTCGCTCATCTGAACCACCGAGGCGAGCACGCGGATGCCCTGGTCGCTGGGGTCGATCGCGCGGCTCGAATGGAGGATCAGCTTGAGCTCTTCGCGGCTGTAGTGGTGCTCGTGGCTGAAATCCGGCTCGCCCTGGCCGGCGACCCGCAGGATCGCGTTGGCGCTGGCATTGAGCAGGTAGATGGCCGGGTACATGAGCCAGTAGAACAGATACAGCGGCACCGCCGTCCACAGCGAAAGCAGCTCCGGCTTGCGAATCGCCCAGGACTTGGGCGCCAGCTCGCCGATCACGATGTGCAGGTAGGAAATGATGAAGAACGCGGTGAAGAAGGCGATGGCGTGAACCAGCGCCGGGGACTGGATGCCCAGCGAGCCCAGCAAGGGCTCGAGCAGGTGGGCGAAGGCTGGCTCGCCGACCCAGCCCAGACCCAGCGAGGCGAGGGTGATGCCCAGCTGGCAGGCCGACAGGTAGGCGTCGAGCTGGTTGTGCACGGTGCGCAGGATACGGCCGCGCCAGCCGTGGTCGCGCGCGAGGGTCTCGACCTTGGTGGCGCGCAGCTTGACCATGGCGAACTCGGCCGCGACGAAGAAGCCGTTGAGCAGAACCAGGACCAGGGCAAAGAGAATCAGGCCGAAATCGGCGAAGTACGAGGTTGCGCTATACGCGGGGGAAGGGTCCATGAGCGTTGGGGAAGTCTATGACGCCTAGAAGATGGAGCCGAACTGGCGGGAATGCAAGGGTAGATGCCGGGGTGTCGTCAGGTCCTGGTGACCTGCGACGGCTGGAAGTGGCAGGTGAAGACGCTCCCCTTGCCCGGCGTGCTGTTGATGTCCAGGCGGCCCTGGTGGCGTAGCAGCACATGCTTGACGATGGCCAGGCCGAGCCCGGTGCCACCCGTGCTGCTGGCGCGGCTGGAATCGACCCGGTAGAAGCGTTCGGTGAGCCTGGGCAGGTGCTTGGCTTCGATCCCCGGCCCGTTGTCCTGCACGCTCAGGTGCGCGCCCTGCTCGTTGCCCCACCACTGGATGTGGATCTCGCCGCCGGCCGGCGTGTACTTGACCGCGTTGAACACCAGGTTGGAAAAGGCGCTGCGCAGTTCGGTCTCGCTGCCCTTGAGCTGCAGCTCGGCGTCCGCCTCGAGGGTGATGCGGTGCTTCTTGTCCGCCGAGAGCGCCAGGGCGTCGCTTCGGATCGATTGCAGCAGTGGCTCGACCGCCACCGGCTGGTTGTTGGACGGGTAGGTGGTCGCCTCCAGCTTGGCCAGCAGCAGCAGGTCGTTCAGCAGGTGCTGCATGCGCCCGGCCTGCTGGTTCATCTGCAGCAGCGGCCGTTGCCAGCGCGGGTTCACCTGGTCGACGTTTTCCAGCAGCGTTTCCAGGTAGCCGGCGATCACCGTCAGCGGTGTGCGCAGCTCGTGGGAGACGTTGGCGACGAAATCCTTGCGCATCTGTTCGAGCAGGTGCAGGCGGGTGACGTCACGGACCACCATCAGGTGCTCGCTGTTGCCGTAGCGGGTCAGGTGGATCTGCAGGTGGATGCGGTCGTTGACCGGCGAGGGCAGCTCCAGAGGCTCCTGATGCTTGCCGCTTTCGAAATAATCCTTGAACGCCGGATGGCGGACCAGGTTGGTGATCGGATGGCCGCTGTCCTGCGGGTCCTTCAGTCCGAGCAAGCGGTTGGCGGCGCTGTTCCACCATTCCAGGTTGCCGTCGCTGTCGAGCATGATCACCGCGTCCTTGAGGGCCGCGGTCGATTCCTGGACGCGGTCGATGATCGCCTGCAGGCGCCGTCGGGCGCGCAGGTCGTCGCGTTGCAGCTTGTACAGGCAGTCGAACACCTCGCCCCAGATGCCGTAGCCGTCCGGCGGCGGTTCTTCGGGCTGATGGTCCTTGAGCCACTTGTGCAGGCGCAGCAGCTGCACCAGCGTCCAGCCCAGGTAGAGCGCCAGGCCCACCACCAGCGACCAGGCGTACTGGTCGGTCAGCAGTCCGAGCAGCAGGGAGGCGACCACCATGAGCAGCAGGCGGCGCACCACCGCGCCGCGCCAGTCCGGATTCAACGGTGGCGCTCCTGCGGGTGGGGGAAACGGCGGAAGGTGGGGTGAAGCCGGTCAGCGTGAAGAGCGGCCATTGCCGGTCCTGGCTCAGTTCTTGGTGGAAAAACGATAGCCGGTTCCGCGCACCGTCTGCACCAGATTTTCATAGACCTCGCCCAGTGCCTTGCGCAGCCGGCGGATGTGCACGTCCACCGTGCGCTCTTCGACATAGACGTTGCCGCCCCAGACCTGATCGAGCAGCTGGCCACGGGTATAGGCGCGCTCCTGGTGGGTCATGAAGAACTGCAGCAGACGGTATTCGGTGGGCCCCATCTCGGCGGGGCGGCCGTCGATGGTGACGCGGTGGCTGACCGGGTCCAGCAGCAGGCCGCCCACTTCGATCGGCGCTTCGCTGTCGGCCGGGCCGGCGCGGCGCAGCACCGCCTTCAGGCGCGCCACCAGCTCGCGGGGCGAGAAGGGCTTGGTGATGTAGTCGTCGGCGCCGACCTCCAGGCCCTGGATCTTGTTGTCCTCTTCATCCTTGGCCGTGAGCATCACGATGGGGATGCCGGCGGTCAGTTCGTCGCGCTTGAGGCGCCGCGCCAGTTCGATCCCCGAGGTGCCGGGCAGCATCCAGTCCAGCAGGATCAGGTCCGGCTGGCGGTCGATGATCAAGGCGTGGGCCTGCTGGGTGTTTTCCGCTTCCAGGCATTCATAACCGGCCATCTCCAGCGCGACGACGATCATCTCGCGAATCGGCGCCTCGTCGTCGACGATCAGAATGTTCTTGCCACTCATGCTAGAGCCTCGGGTCGTTTCTTTTCGTTGGGCATTAGATAACGGAAATGTTTCAGAGGTGTGACAGGAAGGCGATGGTGGCGAGGGTTTGGTACGTGGTCGCCGCAGGCGCAGCATGCTTGCCGATCGCTCGCCCCCGGCTGGCTGGGCGCGACGCCTTAGCGCGTCGCGAAGTCCAGCACGATGCCGACGAGGATCGCCAGGCCGGCCCAGTGGTTGTGCAGGAAGGCCTTGAAGCATTTGTCCGGCCGCCGCGACTGGGTGGTCCAGAACTCCCAGGCGAAGCAGCCGGCGGCGATCAGCAGGCCGAAGTGGAACCACTGGCCGAGTTCGAAGCGCACCCCGGCGAGAATCAGGCAGAACAGTGCCAGCCCCTGCAGGCTGAGGATCATGATGCGGTCGGCCTCGCCGAAGAGGATGGCGGTGGAGCGGATGCCGATCTTCAGGTCGTCCTCGCGGTCGGCCATGGCGTAGTAGGTGTCGTAGCCGACCGTCCAGATCAGGTTGGCGATGAACAGCAGCCAGGCTTCGGGCGGCAGGCTGCCGGTCTCGGCGGTGAAGGCCATCGGCATGCCCCAGGAAAAGGCCGCGCCCAGCACCACCTGCGGATAGAAGGTGTAGCGCTTCATGAAGGGGTAGAGCGCCGCGACGCCCAGGGCGCCGAACGACAGCCAGAGGGTGGCCGCGTTGGTCAGCAGGACCAGCCCGAAGCTCAGCGCGACCAGTACCGCGAACAGGATCAGGGCTTCCTTCGGCGCGACCTTGCCGGTGGCCAGCGGGCGGCCCTTGGTGCGTTTGACGTGGCCGTCGAAATTGCGGTCGGCATAGTCGTTGATCACGCAGCCGGCGGCGCGCATCAGGATCACGCCCAGCACGAAAATGAACAGGTTCTTGGCGCTCGGCACGCCTTCGGCCGCGATCCACAGCGCCCAGAGGGTCGGCCAGAGCAGCAGGTAGGTGCCGATGGGGCGGTCGAAGCGCATCAGCTGGACGAAGTCCCAGGCGCGCGGGTGCAGACGGTTACAGGCGTGCAGCAGCACTTTGTTGTACATCGCGGCGGCTCGTTGAAGGCTGTGCCGGGATTATACGGTCTCGATCGCTGCGCTGTCGGCGTGCCGTCCGCCGATCATGCCGGGCCGGCGACCTTGCGCCAGAAGGCCGGCAGGAAGATCTCGGCCACCAGCACCGCCAGGGGCCCCCGGACGAAGGCCGAGCGGCGCGCCCACAAGCCTGGTTCGCGTACCGCTTCGGGCATCCGCTCGGCCGGATAGCGGCACAGCTGCATGTCGCCACGGCTGAAGGCCGGGTCGCTGAACAGCAGTTCTCCGAGCGACCGTGTACCCAGTTCCTGCAGCGGGATGTCGCCGGCCAGCAACGCCGCCTTGGCCGCGACGCTGCGGGCGAACACCCAGGGCTGTTCGTCGCCCAGCAGATAGACCTCCCGCACCCAGCCCTCGCTGCCGGGCGGCACGCCGAGGGCCGTGCATTCGTCGGCCCGCAAGGGCTGCCAGCCTTCGGCGAGGGGTTGAACGCGAAAACGGCCGTCGGCGAGCGCCGTCAGACGGCGGGTCAGCGAGCCGTCGTCGAGCAGCCAGGTGTGCTCGTCGTCGCGCAGCGGGGAGGGCGGGGTGTCGGCGGGGAACCAGCAGAGGGAATCGGTCACGGCGGATCTGAACAGGCGGGTGAGCCGCGAGTCTACGGGGCCCGGCTCGCCGGCTTCAACCCGCGTCCGGTCAGGCCCAGCCTTCCAGGCGCATCGAGGCGCGCACCAGGCGCTGCTCTTCCTGCTCGATTTCCTTGAGGTTGTCGCGAATGCTGTTGATGTGGTCGCGGGCGGCCCGCTGCGCCTGCTCGGGCAGGCGTCCGGTCACCGCGTGGAACAGCCGGGCGTGCTGGCGATCGATCTGCCGCTTCTGGGCCGGCCGGTGGTAGAGGTTGTTCACCGAGGCGAACACGGTGCTCAGCATCAGGTCGGTGAGCGACTGCAACGTGTGCACCAGCACCGGGTTGTGCGACGCCTCGCAGACCGCCAGGTGGAAGGCGTGGTCCAGGCGCGCGTGTTCGCGCGGGTCGGTCGCCTCGCCGGCATGGGCGGCGAGCATCTCCTCGTAGCGTCGGCGAAGCAGGATGAAATCCGCCTCGGTGCCACGCAACGCCGCCAGCCGGGCGGACTCGCCCTCCAGCAGGCCGCGCACCTCGAGCAGGTCGTAGAGCGTGCGCGGTTGGGAGTTGAACAGGTGCATCAGCGGGCTCGCGTCGTTGCCGCCCGACAGCCGCGCGACGAAGGAACCACGGCCCTGGGCCGTCTCCAGGATTCCGCGCCCGCGCAGCACGCGCAGCCCTTCACGCAGCGCCGAGCGGGAGATGCCGAGCTTCTCGCACAGCCGGCGCTCCGAGGGCAGCGCCTGGCCGACCTTGAGCACGCCGTCGACGATCAGGCGCTCGATGCGTTCGGCGACGACATCGGCGAGCTGGCGGCGCTCGGTGGTCGTTTCGGGTTCGCTGAGCATGCGCTCTCCTGCTGGTAGGACCAGTTCGTGGGGATGGCCAAGCGAGCCGGATGTGACGCGCAGGTCATCCAGTGCTGACGCGGCCGACAGGTCGTTCGGTGCAGTGTAAGGCAGAAAAAACTGGTAGGACCAGTGGATTTTTGCGTGGACGGAGGAGGCCTTGCGGCGGTATTGATGCGACATAGGATCGCAGCCAGCCTGCGATTCACCATAACGATAAGAAATCGAGCGCCTGACTGATGAATATCCTGTACGACGAACGCGTCGACGGTGCGCTGCCCAAGGTTGACAAGGCCGCCCTGCTGGCCGAGCTGCAAGCGCAGCTGCCCGACCTCGACCTGTTGCACCGTGCCGAAGAGCTGACGCCCTATGAATGCGACGGGCTTTCGGCCTACCGCACCCGGCCGCTGCTGGTCGCGCTGCCCGAGCGGCTCGACCAGGTCCGGACTCTGCTCAAGATCTGCCACCAGCGTGGCGTGCCGGTCGTGGCGCGCGGCGCCGGCACCGGCCTGTCCGGCGGGGCGCTGCCCCTGGAACAGGGCGTGCTGCTGGTGATGGCGCGCTTCAACAAGATCCTCGAGATCGATCCGGCGGCCCGTTTCGCCCGGGTCCAGCCCGGTGTGCGCAACCTGGCGATTTCCCAGGCCGCGGCGCCCCATGACCTCTACTACGCACCGGACCCGTCTTCGCAGATCGCCTGCTCGATCGGCGGCAACGTGGCCGAGAACGCCGGCGGCGTGCATTGCCTGAAGTACGGGCTGACCGTGCACAACCTGCTCAAGGTCGAGATCCTCACCGTCGAAGGCGAGCCACTGACGCTCGGGTCCGATGCGCTGGACAGCCCCGGATTCGATCTGCTGGCGTTGTTCACCGGTTCCGAAGGGATGCTCGGCGTGGTCACCGAGGTGACCGTCAAGCTGCTGCCCAAGCCGCAGGTCGCCAAGGTCCTGCTGGCCAGCTTCGACTCGGTGGAAAAGGCCGGTCGCGCGGTGGGCGACATCATCGCCGCCGGCATCATCCCGGGCGGCCTGGAAATGATGGACAACCTGTCGATCCGCGCCGCCGAGGATTTCATCCGGGCCGGCTATCCGGTCGACGCCGAAGCGATCCTGCTGTGCGAGCTCGACGGCGTCGAAGCCGACGTGCACGCCGACTGCGCGCGGGTCAGCGAGGTCCTGACGCTGGCCGGTGCCACCGAAGTGCGTCAGGCCCGCGACGAGGCCGAGCGGGTGAAGTTCTGGGCCGGACGCAAGAACGCCTTCCCGGCGGTGGGGCGCATCTCGCCGGATTACTACTGCATGGACGGCACCATTCCCCGCCGCGAGCTGCCCGGCGTGCTCAAGGGCATCGCCGATCTGTCCGACGAATACGGGCTGCGCGTGGCCAACGTGTTCCACGCCGGCGACGGCAACATGCACCCGCTGATCCTCTTCGATGCCAACACCCCCGGCGAGCTGGAGCGCGCCGAGGCGCTCGGCGGCAAGATCCTCGAACTCTGCGTCAAGGTCGGCGGCTCGATTACCGGCGAACACGGCGTGGGGCGCGAGAAGATCAACCAGATGTGCGCCCAGTTCAACAGCGACGAGCTGACCCTGTTCCACGCGGTCAAGGCCGCCTTCGATCCGAGCGGCCTGCTCAATCCCGGCAAGAACATCCCGACCCTGCACCGCTGCGCCGAATTCGGCGGCATGCACGTGCATGGTGGGCAGCTGCCCTTCCCTGAACTGGAGCGTTTCTGATGACCGTATCGTTCGACGACAGCGCGCGCCTGCTCGAGCAGGTCAATCACGCGCTTGCCAGCGGGGCGGCGCTGCGCATCCAGGGCGGCGGCAGCAAGGCGTTTCTCGGCCGCACGGTCGAGGGCGAGCTGCTCGATACCCGTGGCCACCGCGGTATCGTCAGCTACGACCCCACCGAGCTGGTGGTCAGCGTCCGTGCCGGCACGCCGCTGGCCGAGCTCGAGGCGGCACTGGACGAAGCGGGGCAGATGCTGCCTTGCGAGCCGCCGCACCTGGGCGAAGGCGCCACCGTCGGTGGCATGATCGCCGCCGGGCTTTCCGGCCCGCGCCGGCCCTGGTGTGGTTCGGTACGCGATTTCGTGCTCGGCAGCCGGGTCATCACCGGCCACGGCAAGCACCTGCGCTTCGGTGGCGAGGTGATGAAGAACGTCGCCGGCTACGACCTGTCGCGGCTGATGGCCGGCAGTTTCGGTTGCCTGGGGCTGATCACCGAGGTGTCGCTCAAGGTGCTGCCCAAGCCGCGCGAGTGCCTGAGCCTGCGGGTGCCGATGAGCCAGGATCGCGCCCTGCTCAAGCTGGCCGAATGGGGCCAGCAGCCGGTGCCGATCAGCGGCGCGAGCCACGACGGCGAGGCCCTTTACCTGCGGCTCGAAGGCGGGGAAGGCTCGGTGAAGGCGGCGCGTGACCGCATCGGCGGCGACGAGCTCGATCCGGGCTACTGGGCCGCGTTGCGTGACCAGCAGCTGGATTTCTTCAGGGATCGGCGGCCGCTGTGGCGGCTGTCGCTGCCCAACAACGTATCGGTGCTGGCGCTGCCGGGCGAGCAGCTGGTGGACTGGGCCGGTGCCCAGCGCTGGCTCAAGTCCGACGCCGATGCCGCCAGCATCCGCGCCATCGTCAGCGAGGTGGGCGGCCACGCCACCTGCTTCAGCGCGGGGGTGGCCGACAGTCCGTTCCAGCCGCTGGAGGCCGGACTGCTGCGCTACCACCGCCAGCTCAAGTCGCAACTCGATCCGAACGGGGTGTTCAACCCCGGCCGCATGTACGCCGAGGTTTAAGCTGTGCAAACCAATTTGAGTGAAGAGGCCAAGCGCCTGCCGCGCGCCGAGGAAGCCGAGCGGATCCTGCGCTCCTGCGTGCACTGCGGGTTCTGCAATGCCACCTGCCCGACCTACCAGATTCTCGGGGACGAGCTCGACGGCCCGCGCGGCCGCATCTACCAGATGAAGCAGGCGCTCGAAGGCGCGCCGATATCGCCGGCGACGCAAGAGCATCTGGACCGCTGCCTGACCTGCCGCAACTGCGAAACCACCTGCCCCTCCGGCGTGCAGTACCACAACCTGCTGGACATCGGCCGCGACTTCATCGAGCGCAAGATCCCGCGCCCGCTGGGCGAGCGTGCCCTGCGCGCCGGCCTGCGCACCCTGATGCCGCGTCCGGCGCTGTTCAAGGTGGCGCTCGGCGCCGGCCAGGCGTTCCGGCCGTTCCTGCCTGCCACGATCAAGGCCAAGCTGCCGCGCGACATCACGCCGGCCAAGGCGCGTCCGCCGGTGCAGCACGCACGGCGCGTGCTGATTCTCGAAGGCTGCGTGCAGCCGGGCCTGTCGCCGAACACCAACGCGGCGACCGCGCGGGTGCTCGATCGCCTCGGCATCAGCGTCACGCCGGTGCGCGAGGCCGGTTGCTGCGGCGCGGTGGATTATCACCTCAATGCCCAGGAAGCCGGTCTGGACCGCGCCCGGCGCAACATCGACGCCTGGTGGCCGCAGATCGAGGCGGGTGCCGAGGCGATCGTGCAGACCGCCAGCGGCTGCGGTGCCTTCGTCAAGGAATACGGCCACCTGCTGGCGGGCGATCCGGCCTATGCCAGCAAGGCGAGCCGGGTCAGCGCCCTGGCCAAGGACCTGGTGGAGGTCATGCGCGAGGCGCCGCTGGAGAACCTGAACGTGCGCAGCGACTTGCGCATGGCGTTCCACTGCCCCTGCACCCTGCAGCACGCCCAGAAGCTCGGCGGCGCGGTCGAAAGCGTGCTCACCCGGCTCGGCTTCCACCTCACCGCGGTGCCCGACGCGCATCTGTGCTGCGGCTCGGCCGGTACCTACTCGATCACCCAGCCGGCGCTGTCCAAGGAGCTGCGCGACAACAAGCTCAACGCCCTGGAAAGCGGCCAGCCCGAAGTCATCGTGACCGCCAACATCGGCTGTCAGACCCACCTCGACGGCGCCGGCCGCACGCCGGTCCGGCACTGGATCGAGGTGGTCGAAGAAGCCATGGCCTAATCAACGGCGTGGCGAGCAGGTAGGATGATCAACCCCGGTCGCCGGCGAACTCGGCGCCGACCGAATCGAAGAACGAATAAAAGGAGAGAGACATGCAGAGCAAAGCCGTACTGACCCAGACCGAAGTTGGCCAGATCCTGGCCGCGGCGCGCGCGGAAGCGCAGAACAACCAGTGGGCCGTGACCATCGCCGTGGTCGACGATGGCGGCCACCCGCTGGCGCTGGAACGTCTGGACGGCTGCGCCCCGATCGGTGCCTACATCGCCACCGAGAAGGCGCGCTCCGCGGCCCTCGGTCGTCGTGAGACCAAGGGCTACGAGGACATGGTCAACGGCGGGCGCAGCGCGTTCCTGTCGGCGCCCGTGGTCTGCTCGCTCGAAGGCGGCGTGCCGGTGATCGTGGACGGCCAGGTGATCGGCGCGGTCGGCGTGTCCGGCGTCAAGGCCGACCAGGATGCCCAGGTCGCCAAGGCCGGCGTCCAGGCGCTTTGAACTGAAAACCACGGGCGCGAGGCGCCCGCATGCGAACCCATCGGCTGAACCCCTGTCCGAGCGGCAGACGGAGACAATGACAATGACCGAGCGCGTAACCTGCAACCGCCTGCAAGTGGCGACCAATCTCAAGCAGTTCGTCGACCAGGAAGTCCTGCCGGGCCTGGACCTGGACAGCGCCGCCTTCTGGAGCGGGCTGGACACCCTGGTGCACGACCTGGCGCCGAAGAACCGCGACCTGCTGGCCGAGCGTGACCGCCTGCAGACCGAACTGGACAACTGGCACCGTGCCAATCCCGGCCCGATCGCCGACATGCCGGCGTATCGGCAGTTCCTCGAGTCGATCGGCTACCTGCAGCCCGATCCGGGCACCGTGCAGGCCGATACGGCTAACGTCGACAGCGAGATCTCCCAGCAGGCCGGCCCGCAGCTGGTGGTGCCGGTGATGAACGCGCGCTATGCGCTCAACGCCGCCAACGCGCGCTGGGGCTCGCTGTATGACGCGCTGTACGGCACCGACGCCATCAGCGAAGAGGGCGGCGCGCAGAAGGGCCCGGGCTACAACGAAGTACGCGGCGCCAAGGTCATCGCCTTCGCCCGCAACGTGCTCGATCAGGCCGCGCCGCTGGCGCAGGGCTCGCATGTCGACTCGGTCAGCTACCGCGTCCAGGACGGCCAGCTGCAGGTCACCCTGGAGAACGGCACCGTCACCGGCCTGGCGCAGCCGGAGAAGTTCGTCGGCTATCAGGGCGAGGCCCTGGAGCCCAAGGCCGTGCTGCTGAAGAACAACGGCCTGCACATCGAAATCCAGATCGACCCGAACAGCCCGATCGGGCAGAGCGACCCGGCGGGCGTCAAGGACCTGCTGATGGAAGCGGCGCTGTCGACCATCCTCGACTGCGAGGACTCGGTCGCCGCGGTCGATGCCGACGACAAGGTGGTGGTCTACCGCAACTGGCTCGGCCTGATGAAGGGCGACCTAACCGAGGAAGTGAGCAAGGGCGGCGGCAGCTTCACCCGCCGGCTCAACCCGGACCGCGAGTACACCGCGGCCGCCGGCGGCAGCCTCAAGCTGCACGGCCGTTCGCTGCTGTTCATCCGCAACGTCGGCCACCTGATGACCAACCCGGCCGTGCTCGACGGCGAAGGCCGCGAAGTGCCAGAAGGCATCCTCGACGGCGTGTTCACCAGCCTGATCGCCAAGCACGACCTCAAGCGCCAGGGCAACTCGCGCACCGGCAGCGTCTACATCGTCAAGCCGAAGATGCACGGGCCGAAGGAAGTCGCCTTCGCCGACGAACTGTTCGGCCGCGTCGAGGACCTCATCGGCCTGCCGCGCAACACCCTGAAGATGGGCATCATGGACGAGGAGCGGCGCACCAGCGTCAACCTCAAGGCCTGCATCGGCGCAGCGAAGAGCCGCGTCGCCTTCATCAACACCGGCTTCCTCGACCGCACCGGCGACGAGATGCACACCGCCATGGAAGCCGGCCCGATGCTGCGCAAGGGCGACATGAAGAGCACGCCGTGGATTCAGGCCTACGAGCGCAACAACGTGCTGGTCGGCCTGGCCTGCGGCCTGCGTGGCAAGGCGCAGATCGGCAAGGGCATGTGGGCCATGCCGGACCTGATGGCGGCCATGCTCGAGCAGAAGATCGGCCATCCCAAGGCCGGTGCCAACACCGCCTGGGTTCCGTCGCCCACCGCGGCGACCCTGCATGCGCTGCATTATCACCAGGTCAGTGTCCAGGCCATTCAGCAGGAGCTGGAGGCTGTCGACCTGTCCGCCGAGCGTGACAAGCTGCTCGACGCCCTGCTGACCGTGCCGGTGGCCGTCGAGCGCAACTGGAGCGACGACGCCATCCAGCAGGAGCTGGACAACAACTGCCAGGGCATCCTCGGCTACGTGGTGCGCTGGGTCGAGCAGGGCGTCGGCTGCTCCAAGGTGCCGGACATCCACAACGTCGGGCTGATGGAAGACCGCGCCACGCTGCGTATTTCCAGCCAGCACCTGGCCAACTGGCTGCACCATGGCGTGGTCACCCGCGAGCGGGTGCAGGAGACCCTGGAGCGCATGGCCAAGGTGGTAGACGGGCAGAACGCGGGCGATCCGCTGTATCGTCCGATGGCGGCCGATTACACTCGGTCGATCGCCTTCAAGGCGGCCTGCGATCTGGTCTTCAAGGGGCGCGAACAACCGAGCGGTTACACCGAGCCGTTGCTGCATCAGTGGAGGCTGACCTTCAAGCAGGGCTAAGCGCCCGCAGCGGTAGACAGTGAAATGAAAAGCCCCGGTCGCCTCAGGCACCGGGGCTTACGAGCATTGGCGCAGGCCCTTTCGACGCGCGGGGCCGGCGTCTTCGGGAACGGTGCCGCAGACGCGCCGTCCCATGCGGGGACCGGGCATGCCCGGACAATAAGAAGTGGTTCACAAAAACAATACAGGGACCCAACATGAGTCAAACGCTGCTGTCCATTCTGGCCTTCGTGCCACTGGTACTGGCGGGTGTGCTACTGATCGGCTTTCGCTGGCCGGCCAAGTTCGCAATGCCGCTGGTTTTCGTCCTCACCGCACTGATCGGCCTGCTGGCCTGGGACATGACGCTCAACCGCGTCATCGCCTCGACGCTGCAGGGCCTGATTCTCACCGCCTCGATCCTCTGGATCATCTTTGGCGCCATCCTCCTTCTCAACACCCTCAAGCATTCGGGCGGCATCGCCTCGATCCGCCGGGGCTTCGCCAACGTCAGCCCGGATAAACGGGTACAGGTGCTGATCGTCGCCTGGCTGTTCGGCTGCTTCATCGAAGGGGCCTCGGGCTTCGGTACACCCGCCGCGGTCGTCGCGCCGCTGCTGGTGGCGCTCGGCTTCCCGGCCCTGGCCGCGGTCGTGCTGGGGATGATGGTGCAATCCACGCCGGTGTCCTTCGGCGCGGTGGGCACACCGATCCTGGTGGGCGTCGGGGGCGGCCTCGACCAGGCGGGCATCGGCGCGCAGCTGGCGACGGTGGGCAGCAACTGGGACGTGTTCTTCCACCTGATCTTCTCGCGGGTGGCGATCATCCATGCGCTGTGCGGCATCCTCATGCCGCTGATCATGCTCAGCATCATGACCCGCTACTTCGGTCGCAACCACTCCTGGAGCGAAGGTCTGAAAATGGCGCCGTTCGCCATCTTCACCGGGTTCGCCTTCGTCATTCCCTATGCGCTGGCGGGCGTCTTCCTCGGGCCTGAATTCCCGGCGATGATCGGTGCGCTGGTGGGCCTGGCGATCGTGGTACCGGCAGCCAAGGCAGGCTTCATGCTGCCCAAGGACAGCTGGGACTTCGCGCCGCCGAGCGAGTGGCCGGCCGAGTGGATGGGCAAGATCGAAATGAAGATCGAGGACGTCGCCGGTCGTGCGCCGATCTCCGTCCCCCTGGCCTGGGCGCCCTACCTGCTGCTCGCGGTGTTCCTGGTGATCTCGCGTACCTTCCCGCAGGTCAAGGCCTCGCTCATGTCGCTGAGCTTCGGCTGGCGCGACATCCTCGGCGAGACCGGTGTCTCGGGCACCCTCGAGCCGCTGTACCTGCCGGGGGGCATCCTCTGCATGGTCGTGCTGGTGACCTTCTTCCTGCACCGGATGAAGGCGGCGCAGCTGGTGGCCGCGGTCTCCGAATCGAGCAAGACGCTGCTCGGCGCCGGCTTTGTGCTGATCTTCACCATCCCGATGGTGCGGATTCTGATCAACTCCGGCGTCAACGGCTCCGACCTGGTGTCGATGCCGGTGGCCATGGCGCAGCTGGTGGCCAACAGCGTCGGCAACGTCTATCCGTTCTTCGCGCCTGCGGTCGGTGCCCTGGGCGCCTTCATCGCCGGTTCCAACACGGTGGCCAACCTGATGCTGTCGCAGTTCCAGTTCAACACCGCCGGCCTGCTCGGGTTGTCCGGTGCGCTGATGGTGGCGCTGCAGTCGGTGGGCGCCGCAGCCGGCAACATGATCGCGATCCACAACGTGGTAGCCGCTTCGGCGACCGTCGGCCTGCTCGGTCGTGAAGGGGTGACCCTGCGCAAGACCATGCTGCCGACGCTGTACTACCTCGTGCTGGCCGGCACCATCGGCCTGATCGGGTTCTACGTCATGGGCATCAGCGATCCGTTGGTGGGCGTCGCCCGCTGAGGATGCGCGTTCCAAACGACGGGCGGCCTTGGCCGCCCGTTGCTTTTCCAGCGTTTGGCGCCGCGCCGCTTTTGGTATAGGTTGCGGCGCAGTCGACACATTCTCCGAGGTCATCGATGAAAAAGTGGCAATGCGTGGTATGCGGTTTGATCTATGACGAAGCCCTGGGCTGGCCGGACGACGGGATCGCGCCGGGTACCCGCTGGGAAGACGTGCCCGCGGACTGGCTCTGCCCGGATTGCGGGGTCGGCAAGCTCGACTTCGAGATGATCGAAATCAGCTGATCCACGTCCACCCTGAAGGAGCGAAACCATGACCGACCCCGTCGTCATCATCGGTACCGGCCTGGCCGGCTACAACCTGGCCCGTGAGCTGCGCAAGCTCGACAGCACCACGCCGCTGCTGCTGATCACCGCCGACGACGGTCGCTCCTATTCCAAGCCGATGCTGTCCACCGGCTTCGGCAAGAACAAGGATGCCGCCGGCCTGGGGATGGCGACGGCCGGTGCGATGGCCGAGCAACTGAATGCGGAAATCCGCACCCATACCCGTGTCACCCGCATCGAGCCGGCGGCGCGGCGGGTCTGGATCGGCGAGGAGCCGGTGCCCTATCGCGATCTGGTGCTTGCCTGGGGCGCGCAGACGCTGCGCGTGCCGGTGGAAGGCGATGCGCAGGAGGCGATCTTTCCGATCAATGATCTGCTCGACTACGGCCGGTTCCGCGTCGCCGCCGAGGGCAAGCGGCGGGTGCTGATCCTCGGCGCCGGGCTGATCGGCTGTGAATTCGCCAATGACCTCTTGCTCGGCGGCTACACGGTGGAGCTGGTCGCGCCCTGCGAGCAGATCATGCCCGGCCTGCTGCCGGTGGAGGCCGCCAGGGCCGTGCAGGGCGGTCTCGAGGCGCTGGGCGCACGGTTTCACCTGGGGCCGGTGTTGAGCCGCCTGGACCGGGCCGGGGAGGGCCTGACGGCCACGCTGTCCGACGGCAGCAGCCTGCCCTGCGACCTGGTGGTCAGCGCGGTGGGCCTGCGCCCGCGCACCGAGCTGGCGGCCGAGGCGGGTCTGGAGGTCGCGCGCGGCGTGGTGGTCGATAGGCTGCTGCAGACGTCGCAGCCCAACGTCTATGCCCTGGGCGACTGCGCCGAGGTCGAAGGGCTAAACCTGCTCTACGTGATGCCGCTGATGAGCGGCGCGCGGGCGTTGGCACAGACGCTGGCGGGCACCCCGACGATGGTCAGCTACGGCCCGATGCCGATCACCGTCAAGACGCCGGCCTGCCCGCTGGTGGTCTCGCCGCCCGCGACCGGCAGCCAGGGGCAATGGCAGGTCGAAGGGGAGGGCGCGGACATCCGCGCGCTGTTCCGCGATGCCGAAGGACGGCTGCTCGGCTATGCCCTGACCGGGGCGACGGTGGCCGAGCGATTGGCCCTGAACAAGCAGCTTCCGCCCGTGCTGGCGGATCTGCCGCACGTTCTGTCGCACACGCCGTCGGCTTGATCGCAAAACCCGTGAGCGGCACTGGCGCGGCTCCGGAGCGCATGCCATTCTCCTTCTGTCTGCCCAGCTAGAGCTGTCGCAGCGCCTTCGCTGTTCTGGATAACAGCGGGACACAACAACAAAAACGTCTTAAAGAGGCTTCCAATGCGTAAACCGGAACTCGCCGCGGCCATCGCGGAAAAGGCTGACCTCACCAAGGATCAGGCCAATCGCGTCCTCAACGCCGTTCTCGATGAAATCATCAATGCCCTGAACCGCAAGGACAGTGTCACCCTGGTCGGTTTCGGCACCTTCGTGCAGCGCCACCGTGGTGCGCGCAACGGCAAGAACCCGCAGACGGGCGAGCCGGTGACGATCAAGGCGAGCAACACGGTCGCGTTCAAGCCGGGCAAGTCCCTCAAGGACGCCATCAACTGACTCGAAGCCATCCGGGACCGAATGGCTCCGGATGGTCACTCGGTGAATGCGCGGCCTGATGTAGTTCCTGGCGCAACCCGATACACTGCGCGCCGTTCCCCATCAACCGAGACCGCGCATGAAATTCCGCCTCCTCCTGTGGATGCTGGGCCGCCTCATGGCCAAGGCCAGCCGCACCAATCCCGAATTCCAGCAACAACTCGCCGGCAAGGACCTGACCTTTCAGCTGCATAGCCTCGACGGCAAGGTCTCGCGCTATTTCGTGGTCAAGGATCAGCGCATCTCCAGCCATGGCGGCAGCGTCGCCGAGCCGGCTTTCGCCATCGGCTTCAAGGACAGTGCCTACGGCTACGCCACCCTGACCGCCAAGAACAAGCAGCTGGCGTTCATGCAGGGCATCCAGAACAAGGACATCCAGATCCAGGGCAACCCGGCGCTGGTGGTCTGGTTCCAGGGCCTGACCAAGTACCTGAAACCCAGGAAGAAGAAACCAACGCAGCCGGCGTCGTCGGTCTAGCGTCCATTGCCCTATAGCGGCGACTCGCGGGTGGACAGCTCCGAATCGGAGTCGTGCCCTTCGCGGTCGGGGGCACCGCGATTCATTCGAAACCACCCCATCTGCGCGCCGGGCCGGTGCCTCGCATGCAGCAGGCGCGTCAGGCCGGATCACCGGCGGCCGCCCCGTCGCGCTCGCGCCAGGCGCGTGCCTCTTGCAGGAGCCAGTCGCGGAAGGCGTTGAGCGCCGCCGATTCGACCTTGCGTTCCGGAATCATCAGGTAGTACGCCTGGGTCTCGCTACGGCAGGCGTGGGGGTGCGCGATCACCAGCCGACCCTCGGTGAGTTCCCGCTGAATCAGGAATGGCGGGATCAGCGCCACGCCCATGCCGTGCTCGGCGGCCTGGGCCAGCATCGAAAACAGCTCCAGGCGCGGGCCCGTCATGTCCCGGGCGACCTTCATTCCCAGCGAATCGAACCAGTGCCGCCAGGCATAGGGACGCGTCGTCTGCTGCAAAAGTGGCATCTCGGCAATGGCCCGGTGGCTCAGCTGGCCGGCCCCGGCGAGCAGGGCCGGGCTGCACACCGGCAGTGAATGCTCCGGCATCAGCGGGTGGGCGACGGTACCCGACCACTCGCCGTCGCCGAAATACACGGCGGCGTCGAAGTCGGTGTCGGCGAACAGGAATGGCCGGGTGCGGTTGGTCAGGTTGACGGTGATCTGCGGGTGCAGCGCCTGGAAGTGCCTGAGGCGCGGCAGCAGCCACTGGGTGCCGAACGTGGGCACGACCGCCAACTCGATGCCCGTCGCGCCCTGCTGGGCCATCACCGACAGGGTATCGCGCTCGACCGCGTCGAGCTGTGCCGCGACCCGGCGGCTGTAAGACTCGCCGGCCTCGGTGAGCTTCACGCCGCGCCGCGAGCGGCGAAACAGCTCGGTGCCGAGGAAGGCCTCCAGCGAGGCGATCTGGCGGCACACCGCGCCCTGGGTCAGCGCCAGCTCCTCGGCGGCGCGGGTGAAGCTCTGGTGGCGAGCGGAGGCCTCGAAGGCGATCAGCGCGGCGGTGCTGGGGATCTTGCGACGCATGCGCAGGCCTCACAGATTCAGGGTCGGCAGAAGCGACCGATCTTGCTCGGAGTGAGTAAATTGCACAATAGGCTGCGAAATCCTCGTTTGCTCCGCCGCGCCGATGGACCTAGCCTCGACGTAACGCCCACCTACAAGAACTCGAGGGACCCCATGGCCGGCAACGCACGTTTCAACTGGATCGACCCGCTTCTGCTCGACGAACAGCTCACCGACGAAGAGCGCATGGTGCAGCGCAGCGCCGCGCAGTTCTGCGCCGACAAGCTGGCGCCGCGGGTGCTCGAAGCCTTCCGCCACGAGAAGACCGACCCGGCGATCTTTCGCGAGATGGGCGAGACCGGCCTGCTCGGCGCGACCATTCCGGTGGAGTACGGCGGCAGCGGGATGAACTACGTGTGCTACGGCCTGATCGCCCGCGAGGTCGAGCGCATCGACTCCGGCTACCGCTCGATGATGAGCGTGCAGTCCTCGCTGGTGATGGTGCCGATCCATGAGTTCGGCAACGAAGCGACCAAGCAGAAGTACCTGCCCAAGCTGGCCAGCGGCGAGTACATCGGCTGTTTCGGCCTGACCGAGCCCGACCACGGCTCCGACCCGGGCTCGATGGTCACCCGGGCGAAAAAGGTCGACGGTGGCTATCGCCTGTCCGGCGCCAAGATGTGGATCACCAACAGCCCGATCGCCGACGTCTTCGTGGTCTGGGCCAAGGACGACGAGGGCGCGATTCGCGGCTTCGTGCTGGAAAAGGGCTGGGAAGGCCTGTCCGCCCCGGCGATCCACGGCAAGGTCGGCCTGCGCGCCTCGATCACCGGCGAGATCGTGATGGACAACGTGTTCTGCCCCGAGGAGAACGCCTTCCCCGACGTGCGCGGCCTGAAGGGGCCGTTCACCTGCCTGAACTCCGCCCGCTACGGCATCAGCTGGGGCGCGCTGGGCGCGGCCGAGTTCTGCTGGCACACCGCCCGCCAGTACGTGCTCGACCGCCAGCAGTTCGGCCGTCCGCTGGCGGCCAACCAGCTGATCCAGAAGAAGCTCGCCGACATGCAGACCGAGATCACTCTGGCCCTGCAGGGTTGCCTGCGCCTGGGACGGATGAAGGACGAAGGCAGCGCGGCGGTGGAAATCACCTCGATCATGAAGCGCAACAGCTGCGGCAAGGCGCTCGACGTCGCGCGCATGGCCCGCGACATGATGGGCGGCAACGGCATCAGCGACGAATTCGGCGTCGCCCGCCACCTGGTCAACCTGGAGGTGGTGAACACCTACGAGGGCACCCACGACGTGCACGCGCTGATCCTCGGCCGTGCGCAGACGGGGATTCAGGCGTTTTTCTAAGCGGCGGTCCGTAGGGTGGATGACGCTTTCATCCACCGTTGGCCACGCAAGGTGGATGGGTGAACCGTCATCCACCCTACGTTTTCGTCGCCGCCCCGTAGGCGGCACTCACATCCTGAGGCTTCATCATGCCCGGCGCCCTTTCCCACATCCGCGTCCTCGACCTCTCCCGCGTGCTCGCCGGGCCCTGGTGCGGGCAGATCCTCGCCGACCTCGGCGCCGAGGTGATCAAGGTCGAGCGGCCCGGTAGCGGCGACGACACCCGTCATTGGGGGCCGCCGTTCCTGCGGGGCGCCGACGGGCAGGAGACCCGCGAATCGGCCTACTTCCTCTCGGCCAACCGCAACAAGCAGTCGATCACGATCGACTTCACCCGGCCCGAGGGCCAGCGCCTGGTCCGCGAACTCGCCGCCCAGAGCGACGTGGTGCTGGAGAACTTCAAGGTCGGTGGCCTGGCCGCCTACGGCCTCGACTACGCCTCGCTGAAGGCGGTCAATCCGAAGCTGGTGTACTGCTCGATCACCGGTTTCGGCCAGCATGGGCCCTACGCCCAGCGCGCCGGCTACGACTTCATGATCCAGGCGCTCGGCGGGCTGATGAGCCTGACCGGGCGCGGCGAGGGCGAGGAGGGGGCCGGGCCGGTGAAGGTCGGCGTGGCGCTGACCGACATCCTCACCGGCCTGTACGCCACCGTGGCGGTGCTGGCGGCCCTCAACCACCGCGAGCAGAGCGGTATCGGCCAGCACATCGACATGGCCCTGCTCGACGTGCAGGTCGCCTGCCTGGCCAACCAGGCGATGAACTACCTGACCACCGGGGTGGCGCCCAGGCGCCTGGGCAACGCCCATCCGAACATCGTGCCCTACCAGGACTTTCCCACCGCCGACGGCGACCTGATCCTCACCATCGGCAACGATGGCCAGTTCCGCAAGTTCTGCGAGGTCGCCGGCAAGCCCGGATGGGCCGACGACCCGCGTTTCGCCACCAACCAGGCGCGGGTGGCGAATCGTGCCGAGCTGGTGCCGATGATCCGCCAGGTCACGGTGTTCCGTACCACCGCCGAGTGGGTCTCGGTACTGGAGCCGGCCGGCGTGCCCTGCGGGCCGATCAACGACCTGGCCCAGGTGTTCGCCGACCCGCAGGTGCTGGCGCGCGGCCTGAAGGTCGAGATGCCCCACCCCGTGGCCGGGAGCGTGCCGCAGGTCGCCAGCCCGATCCGCCTGTCCGAGACGCCGGTGCAGTACCGCCAGGCGCCGCCGCTGCTGGGCGAGCACACCGAGCGCGTGCTGCAGCGGGTGCTTGGCCTGGACATGGCCACGATCGGCGCGTTGCGCGACGAAGGGGTGGTGTAGCGGGCCGGGAGGAGGCGGCTCGCTGCGGATTCCGACTTCCGCGTGGTCGCTACGACGGCTGAACTCTGGAGGCCGTTGACCATTCTCATGTGCATATCGTCATCTCGATGGACACTGCACATGCCTACGCAACGCTACCGACTCGGCGGCCAGCTGGTCGCCCTCATCCTCCTGGCCCTGATGCTCGGCGGTTGCGGAATCAACAACATTCCGCGCTACGACGAGCAGGTCAAGTCAGCCTGGTCGCAGGTGGAAAACCAGTACCAGCGCCGCGCCGACCTGATCCCCAACCTGGTGGAAACCGTCAAGGGCTTCGCCCAGCAGGAGCAGGAAACCCTCACGGCGGTGATCGAGGCGCGGTCGCGGGCGACCTCCATCCAGGTCGACGCCGCCACGCTGGACGATCCGCAGCAGCTGCAGCGCTTCCAGGAGGCGCAGAACCAGCTGACCGGCGCGTTGAGCCGACTGATGGCGGTCTCCGAGCGTTATCCGGAGCTCAAGTCCAACCAGAACTTCCTGGCGCTGCAGTCGCAGCTCGAGGGCACCGAAAACCGCATCGCCGTGGCGCGGCGCGATTTCATCACCGCGGTGGAGCGTTACAACACCGAGATCCGCACATTCCCGGGGCGTCTCTGGCACACGTTGATGTACAGCGACATGCCGCTGCGTGAGAACTTCGAGGCGACGGCCGAGAACGCCGAGCAAGCGCCGCAAGTGCAGTTCTGATGCGTCGAACCCTCACCCTCGGCATCGTTCTGCTGGTCGCCTGGGCGGCGAGCGCGCTGGCCCAGGAGACCGGCCTGCCGGCGCTGACCGGTCGGGTCGTCGACCAGGCCGAGTTGCTCGACGCCCAGACCGAGGCGCGCCTGACTCAGATGCTGGCCGCTCACGAGCAGGCCACCTCCGAACAGGTGGTGGTGGTTACCGTGCCGGATCTGGGCGGGCGCAGCATCGAGGACTTCGGTGTCGCGCTGGGGCGGAAGTGGGGGATCGGCCAGGCCGGCGAAGACAACGGCGCGCTGCTTATCGTCGCCCGCGATGACCGACGCATGCGCATCGAGGTCGGCTACGGCCTCGAAGACCGGCTGACCGACGCCCAGGCCTCGATCATCATCAACACCCTCATGGCGCCGGCCTTTCGCCAGGCCGACTTCGCCGGCGGCATCGTCGAGGGCACCGAGGCGATGATCCAGGTGCTGGGCGGCAACCCGCTGCAGCGCGCCGGGCACCTGCCGGTGCGCCAGGAGCCCGAAGCGCCGGTGGCGGGGCTGTTCTTCTTCCTGCTGCTGGTGGTGGCGTTTCTCATCGGCGGCGGGCGTGGTGGGCGTGGCGGCCGGGGCGGTGGTGGCCGGGCACTGCTGCTCGGGGCCTTGCTCGGCGGCATGAGTCGCGGCGCCGGAATGGGCGGTGGCGGTGGCTTCGGTGGGGGCGGTTTCGGCGGCGGAGGCGGTGGCTTCGGTGGCGGCGGCGCCTCGGGCGGATGGTAAGGACAAGGAACAGGCCATGACTCTACTGACAGAAAGCGAGCAGCGGCAGGTGGCCGAGGCCATCGACCGCATCGAGCTCGACACCGACGCCGAGGTGGTCACCGTGCTGGCCGCCCAGGCCGACGACTATCGTTACATCCCGCTGCTCTGGGCCAGCCTGCTGGCGCTGGTGGTGCCCGGTGCGCTGCTGTTCTTCACCGGCTGGGTCACGGCGCCGCACCTGCTGCTGGTGCAGTGGGCGAGCTTCATCGTGCTGGCGCTGCTGTTTCGCCTGCCGGGCCTGACCACCCGGCTGATACCGCGCCCGGTGCGCCACTGGCGTGCCTGCAACCTGGCGCGGCGGCAGTTCATCGAACTCAACCTGCACCACACCGAGGCCGACACCGGTGTGCTGATCTTCGTCTGCGAAGCCGAACGCTACGTGGAGATCCTCGTCGATCGCGGCATTTCCAGCCGTATCGACAACCAGGCTTGGGCGTCCATCGTCGAGGCCTTCACTGACCGCGTCCGGCAGGGCCAGACGCTGGAAGGCTTCCTCATCTGCATCGAGGCCTGCGGCGCCTTGCTCAAGGAGCACGTGCCGGCCACCCACACCCGCAACGAGCTGCCCAACCGCCTGGTGGTGCTGCCCTGAGGGTTACTTCTGCTCGCTCTGCGGGGCGACTCGCAGGACTTCCTCGACGGTGGTCAGCCCGGCGGCGATCTTCTGCGCGCCTGACAGCCGCAGGCTGCGCATGCCGTCCTTGAAGGCGTGTCGACGCAACGCGACGATGTCGGTATCGGCGCTGATCAGCGGCTTGATCGCATCGTTGAGCAGCATGATCTCGTACACCCCGGCGCGCCCGCGATAGCCCGTGTCGCGGCATTCCAGGCAGCCGACCGCCTGCTGCGCGGTGGTCGGCAGCGGCGCGTTCCAAGGCTTGGTCAGAGCCTGCCAGTCGTCCTCGTCGATCTCGACCGGCGCCTTGCAGTGCGGGCAGAGGGTGCGCACCAGGCGCTGCGCCATCACGCCCAGCAGGGTGGCCTTGAGCAGGTAGTGCGGCACGCCCAGTTCCAGCAGGCGGGTGATGGCGCTCGGGGCGTCGTTGGTGTGCAGCGTCGAGAGCACCAGGTGGCCGGTGAGCGCGGCCTGGATCGCCATCTCGGCGGTCTCCAGGTCGCGGATCTCGCCGACCATGATGATGTCCGGGTCCTGGCGCATCAGGGCGCGCACGCCGCTGGCGAAGGTCAGGTCGATGTTGTGCTGCACCTGCATCTGGTTGAAGGCCCCTTCGATCATCTCGATCGGGTCCTCGATGGTGCAGACGTTCACCTCGGGCGTGGCCAGCTGCTTGAGGGTGGTGTAGAGCGTGGTGGTCTTGCCCGAGCCGGTCGGGCCGGTTACCAGGATGATGCCGTTGGGCTGGCCGGTCATGCTCTTCCAGCGGCGCAGGTCGTCGGCCGAGAAGCCCAACTGGTCGAAGCTCTTGAGCAGCACCTCCGGGTCGAAGATCCGCATCACCATCTTCTCGCCGAACGCGGTGGGCAGCGTCGACAGGCGCAGCTCCACCTCGCCGCCGTCCGGGGTCTTGGTCTTGACCCGGCCGTCCTGCGGCTTGCGCTTCTCGGCGACGTTCATCCGCCCGAGCGACTTGAGGCGGCTGACCACCGCCATGGTGACCTGGGGCGGGAACTGGTAGACGTTGTGCAGCACGCCGTCGATGCGAAAGCGTACCGAACCCTGCTCGCGGCGCGGCTCGATGTGGATATCGCTGGCGCGCTGCTGGAAGGCGTACTGGAACAGCCAGTCGACGATGTTGACGATATGCGAGTCGTTGGCGTCCGGCTCCTGGTCGCTGGCGCCGAGGTTGAGCAGCTGCTCGAAGTTGCCCACGCCGCTGATCTTCTGGTCATGGGCGGTGGCGCCGCTGACCGACTTGGCCAGGCGATAGAACTCCACGGTGAAGCGCTGGATGTCCGCCGGGTTGGCCACCACGCGCTTGATCGGCCGCTTGAGCACATGGACCAGGTTGGCTTCCCAGGCCTGCACGTAGGGCTGGGCGCTGGCGATGGTGACCGCCTCGTTTGTCGCCGCCACGGCGAGAATCTTGTGCCGCTGGGCAAAGGCGTAGGACATCAGCGGCGTGACCGCGGCCACGTCGATCTTCAGCGGGTCGATGCGCAGGTAGGGTTGTCCGGCCTTGTCGGCCAGCCACTGGGTCAGGGTTTCCAGGTCGAGCTGCTTGCCCGGGCGCTTCTGGTCGCCGATCTGCTGCGCCGCGAGAAACTCCAGCGGGTGCTGCTGGGTGTTCAGGCTGCTGCGGCGGATGGCCAGGCACTGCTCGGCGGTGTCCTGGTCGAGGTGGCCCTGGCTGACCAGTTCGCGCAGCACGTCGTTGAGGTCGAGCCAGCGGTCGGCGGCGGGGGAGGCTAGGGCGGACATCGAAACTCCTTGGATGGCGAGGGCGGCTGCCGTGCATCCTGGCGTTCGGCGCCGCCGGCCATCAGCTTAACGGGTGAGCGCCTTCCACGCCTTGAGCGTCCACACAGTATGGGCCTGCTCGGCGCGGGCACCGAGGGTCTCTTCGCTGCGCGGCAGGACGGCCAGGGCATGCAGCTTGGCCAGCTCGCCATACAGGCGGTCGACCTCGGGCAGCTCCAGCACCGGCCGCGCCAGGCGCAGCCAGACCAGCAGCCGCTCCATGCGCGGCAGCTGCTCGTCGAGGTCCTCGGGTTGCTGCTTGTAGCGCGGCAGTTGCAGGGCCTCGGCTTCTTCGCCGAGCTGGCGCGGCAACCACTTGCCCAGTTGCGCGGCGCCCTGGCGGTTGCCACGCTCGTTGCGGCCTTGCGTCCAGCCGCGTTGCAACAGCCAGCGCGAGGCGTTGAGGGAGAACAGCCCCCAGCGGATCTGGCCCAGTTCGTCGGCGAAGCGCTGCGGCGCCGCCTGGCGTACGGTGCTGTCGTCCTGCCCGGCGTCCAGCTGCGGGCGCCAGTCGCCGATCAGCGCGTCGAGGGCTTCACGCAATTCCCGGCTGCTGGCCCGCGGCGCCGCCTGGCCGAGGCTGCCGAGCAGGGCGCGCAGGTCGACCAGCTGCTGCAGCCAGTCGCCCAGCAGGCTCCAGTGGCCATTGAAGCGGTACTGTTCGGCGAGCCGCTGGCTGTTGCCGAGCAGGTGCCAGCCCAGCGCCGCGACCGCGTCGTCCAGCGGCATCGCGGGGTCCAGTTGCGCCGCCGGCAGGGCGATGGCGTAGCTCTGCGGGTCGTGCAGACGGTAGCCGCGCTCGGCCTTGCTGATGTCGCAGGGCATCAGCGCAAGATCGGCGGCGAGCTCGGCCGCCAGTTCCAGCAGGGCCTCGGGCTCGCCCTGGCGCAGCTCCAGCTCCAGTTCGCAGATTTCCTCGGACTGCTTGCCGGCCGTCACCTTGCCGAGGTCCAGCGCCGCTTCCACGACGACCCGGGACTTGCCGCGCCCCCAGGCGATCTCGGCCTTCTCGCGGACGAAGTCGGTGGTGAAGATCGGCTTGAGGGTCTTCTTGTCCAGCGTCGCCAGGCTCGCCGGCCAGCAGTCATCGGTGAGCTTCTTCGGATCGAGCTTGGGCTTGTCCAGGTACCAGTCCCATTCGTTGCGTTCGGACAGGCCGGCCACGCTCTGGCCACGGCTCTTGAGGGTCTGGATGTGGGTGTCGCCGTCGCGCCGCAGACGCAGGGCGACCCTGGCCTGAGCAAGATCGCGTTGCGGCGTGTCGAAATACTGGTTGAACAGTTCGTGGCGCTGCCAGCCGCTCTTGTTGCGCTTCTTCAGCAGCGGATGCTCGCGCAGCGCCTGGAGGGTTTCGCGGCTGACGCGCAGCTTGATTTCGGTTTCTTTCTGCATGGTGCCCAGGGGGTGCCTATAGTTTGAAAGTGACAGCTTGATGACGCGTGGTGGCGGGCGTTCAAGC
Source organism: Stutzerimonas nosocomialis (assembly GCF_005876855.1). GTDB lineage: Bacteria > Pseudomonadota > Gammaproteobacteria > Pseudomonadales > Pseudomonadaceae > Stutzerimonas > Stutzerimonas nosocomialis. The sequence goes on from NZ_QLAE01000001.1 coordinate 176,741, forward strand.
TCATCCGTATACTTGCCGCCTCTTTGAAACCGGGGTTTCCCTATGCCGATCAATCCCTTCGTCAGCCTGTTCGGACGCTCGCCCATCGGGCCGATGCAACAGCACATGACAAAGGCGCACGAGTGTGCAGCGAATCTGGTGCCGTTCTTCCAGGCTGCGATGGACGAGGACTGGGAGCGCGTCGAACAGATTCAGAAAGAGATGGCGCGGCTTGAAAACGAAGCCGACAAGCTCAAGAAGAGCGTACGCCAGCATCTGCCCAAAAGCCTGTTCCTGCCGGTCCCGCGCTCCGATCTGCTGGATCTGCTCAGTGTACAGGACAAAATTGCCAACCGCGCCAAGGACATCGCCGGCCTGATGCTGGGCCGCTGCATGACCGTGCCGCAGGGGCTGCAGCCCGAGATGCTGGCTTTCGTCCAGCGTTCGGTCGAGGCCAGCGCCCAGGCGCTCAAGGCCATGAAAGAGCTCGATTCGCTGCTGGAAACCGGTTTCAGCGGCCGCGAGGTCATTCTCGTCGAACAGATGGTGGAAGAGCTCGAGGAAATCGAGCGCGACACCGATCGCATGCAGGTCACGGTCCGCCGAGCCCTGTTCAAACTGGAAAAGGACCTTCCGCCAGTCGATGTGATGTTTCTCTACAAGATCATCGAATGGGTCGGGGACGTCGCCGATCGCGCCGAGCGCGTCGGCAACCGACTGGAACAATTGCTGGCGCGCTAGTCGCCAGCTTCCTTTCTGGGTCTACAGGTAGCTTTATGTCTCTTATTGCGGATTACGGTTTCGTACTCCTGATGCTCGCCTGCATCTTCGGTTTGTTCATGGCCTGGGGTGTGGGCGCCAACGACGTGGCCAATGCGATGGGTACGTCGGTGGGGTCGCGGGCACTGACCATCAAGCAGGCGATCATCGTTGCGATGATCTTCGAGTTCTGCGGTGCCTATCTGGCCGGTGGCGAAGTCACCGAGACGGTCAAGAGCGGCATCGTCGACGCCTCGGTGATTCCCCCCGAACTGATGGTGCTGGGCATGATGTCGGCGTTGCTGGCCGCCGGCACCTGGCTGCTGGTCGCCTCCACCCGCGGCTGGCCGGTTTCCACCACCCATTCGATCGTCGGCGCGGTGATCGGCTTCGCCGCTGTCGGTATCTCGGTCGATGCGGTGCACTGGAACAGCGTCGGGCCGATCGTCGCCAGTTGGGTCGTCTCCCCGGTGCTGTCCGGCGCCGTGGCCTTCGGCCTGTTCATCAGCGTGCAGAAGCTGATCATCGACACCGACAATCCGTTCCAGAACGCCAAGCGGTTCGTGCCGTTGTACATGTTCCTGACCGGCTTTATGGTCTCGATCATGACCCTCTCCAAGGGCCTCAAGCACATCGGGCTGGACCTCTCCACTCAGCAGAGCCTGCTGCTCTCGGTGGGCATCGGCGTGCTGGTGATGCTGATCGGCGTGGCCCTGCTCAGCCGCATCAAGGTGGACGTCGAGGCGGACAAGGCCTTCCACTTCTCCAGTGTGGAAAAGGTCTTCGCCGTCCTGATGATTTTCACCGCCTGTTCCATGGCCTTCGCCCATGGCTCCAACGACGTGGCCAACGCCGTCGGCCCGCTGGCCGCCATCGTCGGCGTGATCCAGGGCGGTGGCGAGATCGGCGCGCGTTCGGCGGTCCCGGGCTGGGTCCTGCTGCTCGGCGCGACCGGCATCGTCATCGGCCTGGCCACCTACGGCTACAAGGTGATCGCCACCATCGGCCGCGAGATCACCGAGCTCACCCCGAGCCGTGGCTTCGCCGCCGAACTGGCCACCGCGAGCACGGTGGTCGGCGCCTCGGCCATCGGCCTGCCGGTCTCCACCACCCACACCCTGGTCGGCGCGGTGCTCGGGGTGGGCATCGCGCGCGGTATCGGTGCGCTGAACCTGGGCGTGATCGGCTCGATCTTCATGTCCTGGATCATCACCCTGCCGGTCGGCGCCGGGCTGTCGATCCTCTACTTCCTGATCCTGCGCGCGATCTTCACCTGATCCTCCGGCGGTTGCCGCGCGCGCCACGCGCGGCAACCCGGACATCCGTTGTTGCCATCCTCTTGCCCATCGCGGACGGATCGCGGTCTGCGGCGGCGCGTTTCATGCTTCACTGAAGACCTCATCTTTTCCACGGAGGTTGTCCGGTGTCCGTACCCTCGCTCAAAGACCAGTTCGCCGCGCTCATCGCCGCGCCTTCGGTGAGCTGCACCCAGCCGCACTGGGACCAGACCAACCAGCCGGTCATCGATCTGCTCGCCACCTGGCTCGATGAGCTGGGCTTCGCCTGCGAGCGGCAGGAGGTCGCGCCCGGCAAATTCAACCTGCTGGCCAGCCGTGGCAGCGGCCCGGGCGGGCTGGTGCTGGCCGGGCACAGCGACACGGTGCCCTTCGACGCCGAACTCTGGGCGGGCGACCCGCTCCGGCTGCGCGAGGCCGACGATCGCTGGTACGGCCTCGGCGCCTGCGACATGAAGGGCTTTTTCGCGCTCATCATCGAGGCGGTGCGGCCGTTGCTGGATCAGCCGTTCAGGCAGCCGCTGCTGATCCTCGCCACCTGCGACGAGGAAAGCTCGATGGCCGGCGCGCGGGCATTGGCCGAGGCGGGCCGGCCGCTGGGGCGCGCCGCGGTGATCGGCGAGCCGACCGGCCTGCGCCCGGTGCGTCTGCACAAGGGCGTGATGATGGAGCGCATCGACATCCTCGGGCAGAGCGGCCATTCCTCCAACCCGGCCTACGGCCACAGCGCGCTGGACGCGATGCACGCGGTGATGGGCGAGCTGATGACGCTGCGCGGCCAGTGGGCGCTCGAGTACCGCAACCCGATGTTCGACGTGCCCCAGCCGACGCTGAACCTCGGTTGCATCCATGGCGGCGACAATCCCAATCGCATCTGCGGGCACTGTTCGCTGGAGTTCGACCTGCGGCCGCTGCCGGGCATGGAGCCCGAGCAGCTGCGTGCGCTGATCCGCCAGCGGCTGGTGCCGGTGGCCGAGCGACACCAGGTGAAGATCGACCTGGCGCCGCTGTTTCCCCACGCCCCGGCATTCGAGCAACCGGCCGGTGGCGAACTGGTGACGGTGGCCGAGCGTCTGACCGGACATGCGGCCGAGGCGGTGGCGTTCGGTACCGAAGCGTCTTATCTTCAGCAGCTCGGCTGCGAAACGCTGGTCATGGGCCCCGGTGACATCGCCTGCGCCCACCAGCCCGACGAGTACCTGCAGCTGTCGCGCATCGAGCCGACCGTGCGTCTGCTGCGCGAGCTGATCGGCCATTACTGCCTGGCGCCGGCCCGCTGACCGGAGCCCGGCCGCCGCTTCGCCCGACCTGACATCCAAGGGTATCCATGCACGACTACGTCACCTGGCTCCGCCACGCTTCGCCCTACATCAACTCGCACCGCGACCGCACCTTCGTCGTCATGCTGCCGGGCGACGGGGTGGAGCATCCCAATTTCGCCAACATCGTCCATGACCTGGTGCTCCTGCACAGCCTCGGGGTGCGCCTGGTGCTGGTGTTCGGCTCGCGTCCGCAGATCGAGGCGCGGCTGGCCGCGCGCGGGCTGGCGCCGCGCTTTCATCGCGACCTGCGGATCACCGATGCGCCGACCCTCGAATGCGTGATCGATGCGGTCGGACAGCTGCGCATCGCCATCGAGGCGCGCCTGTCGATGGACATGGCCGCCTCGCCGATGCAGGGCGCGCGGCTGCGGGTGGCCAGTGGCAATTTCGTCACCGCCCGCCCGATCGGCGTGGTCGACGGCATCGACTACCACCACACCGGCGAGGTCCGCCGGATCGACCGCAAGGGCATCGGCCGCTTGCTCGACGAGCGCACCATCGTGCTGCTGTCGCCGCTGGGGTACTCGCCGACCGGTGAAATCTTCAACCTCGCCTGCGAAGACGTGGCCACCCGCGCGGCGGTGGACCTGAAGGCCGACAAGCTGGTGCTCTACGGCGCGGAACGCGGCCTGCTGGACGAGAGCGGCACGCTGGTGCGCGAGCTGCGCCCGCAGCAGATCCCGGCCTATGTCCAGAAACTGGGCAGCAACTACCAGGGCGAACTGCTCGACGCGGCGGCGCAGGCCTGCCGCGGCGGGGTACCGCGCAGCCATGTGGTGAGCTATGTCGACGACGGCTCGCTGCTGACCGAGCTGTTCACCCGCGACGGCGGCGGGACCATGGTGTCGCAGGAGCAGTTCGAGCAGCTGCGCGAGGCGACCATCGAGGACGTCGGCGGGCTCATCGATCTGATCACCCCGCTGGAGGAACAGGGCATCCTGGTGCGTCGCTCCCGCGAGGTGCTGGAGCGCGAGATCGAGCAGTTCAGCATCGTCGAGCGCGACGGCCTGATCATCGCCTGTGCGGCGCTCTATCCCATTGCGGGGTCCGACTCGGGGGAGCTGGCGTGCCTGGCGGTCAACCCCGAGTACCGCCACGGCGGGCGGGGCGACGAGCTGCTCGAGCGCATCGAGAGCCGCGCCCGGCAGATGGGTCTGAAGAAGCTGTTCGTCCTCACCACCCGCACCGCGCACTGGTTCCGCGAACGCGGTTTCGAGCCCAGCGGGGTGGAGAGCCTGCCCGCGGCTCGTGCCTCGCTGTACAACTTCCAGCGTAACTCGAAGATCTTCGAAAAGCCGCTGTGACGGGCGGCCCGCCTGTCTCAGGCGGGCAGGGTGGTCAGGCTGCGCTGGTAGTCCTCGACGAAGCTGTCGAAATCCTGGGTCTCGGCCTGCTCCATGCGGGCCTGCTGCTCCAGCGACTGCTGCGCGGTCGCCTCGAAGCCTGCGAGCTCCTCGCCCAGCATGGGCATCCGGCGGAAATAGTCGGTATGGGCCACGCTCTGGCGCAGGGCGAAGGCGCGGAAGCTCTCGCCGTGCTGGCGCAACTGTTCCAGCACCTGCGCCGAGGGCGTGAGGCTGGGGTCGACCACCTTGGTCTGCTGCACGGTCACGGCCTGCCGGTGCAGGTCGTCGCCGCGGCTGCGGTCGAGCAGCTCGGCGACCTGGCCGATGCCGTCGAGCAGTTCCTGCGCCCAGGCCTTGAGCCCTACCGCCTCACCGCCGCGCATCAGTTCGAGCCCCGGACGCCGGCCTTCCTTGACCACCCTGAGGAAGTTGTCGGTCGCCGCGGCGCATTCCCCGTCCACCAGGAAGGGGCTGTCCTCCAACGCGCAGTAGAGCAGGAAGGCGTCGAGGAAGCGGGCCTCGGTGATGTCGATCCCCAGCGGCAGGAAGGGGTTGATGTCTAGGCAGCGCACTTCGACGTACTGGATGCCGCGCGCGCGCAGGGCCTGGATCGGCCGCTCGCCGACGCCGGTGACCCGCTTGGGGCGGATGTTGGAGTAGTACTCGTTCTCGATCTGCAGCACGCTGGTGTTGAGCTGCTGCCAGTTGCCCTGGGCATCCTTGGTGCCTTGCGCGACATAGGGCGGGTAGGGCGTCGAGACGGCCTTGTGCAGGCTCTCGGTATAGCTCTCCAGGTTGTCGTAGCAGGGGGTGAGGCCTGCCTGGGCGTTGTTCTGGTAGCCCAGGTCGCTCATCCGCAGGCTGGTCGCATAGGGCAGGTAGAGGGTGTCAGCATCGAGCTGCTCGAGCTGGTGCGCACGGCCGCGCAGGAAGCCCGCGTCCAGCGCCGGCGAGGCGCCGAACAGGTACATCAGCAGCCAGCTGAAGCGGCGGAAGTTGCGGATCAGCGCGATGTAGCGCTGCGACTGGTAGTGCTGCGGCTCCCGGGTGTCGCCTTCGGCCTGGCGCAGTGCCGACCAGAGCGCCTCGGGCAGCGAGAAGTTGTAATGGATGCCGGCGATGCACTGCATGGTCTTGCCGTAGCGCAGGGCCAGGCCGCGGCGGTAGACGTGCTTGAGCCGGCCGATGTTGGAGCTGCCGTACTCGGCGATGGGGATCTGCGCCTCCTCGGGGAGCGGGCAGGGCATCGAGGCGCTCCAGAGGTATTCACCGGCGAGCTTGTTGTAGGTGAATCGGTGGATCGCCTCGAGCTCGGCCAGGGTCTTTTCCGGGTCGGTCTCGGTGGAGGTGATGAACTCCAGCAGCGCCTCGGAATAGTCGGTGGTGATCTGCGGGTGGGTCAGCGCCGAACCCAGGGGCCGGGGATGGGGGGTGAGCGCCAGCAGGCCCTGTGTGTCGACGCGCAGGCATTCGCGTTCGATCCCGTGCAGGCATTGAGTGAGCAGTGGCAGGTGGGAGGACTCGGCCAGCAGTGCCAGGCGGCGGGAAAGAAGCTCGCTCAAGATGGGTGTCCCCGAAAAGGTGGTCATGTCTGATATCCGCCTCGATATGGGGGAGGTCGGATCGGTCTGCAAGGGCGGTGACGAGTTTTACCCGTCCTCAGCTTGGGTGCCTAGAGTTGCGCAAAGGTCCCTTGTCCCTTGGCGATCAGCTTGTCGCCCTGCGTCACCTCGGCTTCGACCACCAGTGTACGCCGTCCGGCATGCAGCACGCGGGCGGTGCAGAGCACCTCGCCGCTGTCGATGGAGCGCAGGTAGTTGATCTTGCATTCGAGCGTGACGCTCTGTCGATCGAAGCCATGGGCGCTGGAGCAGGCCAGCCCCATGCTCATGTCCATCAGGCTGAACAGCGCGCCGCCGTGCAGCTTGCTGTGTCGGTTGCGCAGATGCTCGCCCATTTCCAGGCGTACCCGCGCCTCGCCGTTCTCGACGCGGAGCGGTTGGCAGCCAAGCAGCTGGCTGAAGGCGCTTATCTGCAGGTCTTCGGTGATTTCCATGGAGGTTCCGCCCACTGGGGAGTGATGACGGCGCGCCATGGGCGCGCCGTCCAACTTCTGACCGCGATCGGCGGCGTTACTTGCGCAGCTGCTTGGCGTTGGCGAACAAGGCGGCCATCGCGGCGTTGGCCGGCGCCGGCTTGTCCTGGCTGCTGTGGCGTTCGCTGCGTGGCTCGCCGCCGCGCTTGCCGTTGCCGCGCGCTTGCCCGCCGCGGGTGCCCTCGGTCTTCTCGCCGGGGGTGTCGCCCATGCGCATCGACAGGCCGACGCGGTTGCGCGCAATGTCGACCTCCATCACCTTGACCTTGACGATGTCGCCGGCCTTGACCACTTCGTAGGGGTCCTTGACGAACTTTTCCGACAGCGCGCTGATGTGCACCAGACCGTCCTGATGCACGCCGATGTCGACGAAGGCGCCGAAGTTGGTGACGTTGGTGATCACGCCCTCGAGCACCATGCCCGGCTTGAGGTCCTTGAGGGTTTCGACGCCCTCCTGGAAGGCGGCGGTCTTGAATTCCGGGCGTGGGTCGCGGCCCGGCTTCTCCAGCTCCTGGAGGATGTCGCCGACGGTCACCAGGCCAAAGGTTTCGTCGGTGAACTTCTTCGGGTCCAGGCGCTTGAGGAAGGCCGAATCGCCGATCAGCGAACGGATGTCGCGGCCGGTGTCGGCGGCGATGCGCTGCACCAGCGGGTAGGTCTCCGGGTGCACGGCGGACGCGTCGAGCGGGTTCTCACCGTTCATGACGCGCAGGAAGCCCGCGGCCTGCTCGAAGGTCTTCTCGCCCAGGCGTGGCACCTTCTTCAGCTCGGCGCGGCTCTTGAAGGCGCCGTTGGCGTCGCGGTAGGCGACGATGTTCTGCGCCAGGGTGCCGTTGAGCCCGGAGATGCGTGCCAGCAACGCGGCCGAGGCCATGTTCAGGTCGACGCCGACGGCGTTCACGCAGTCCTCGACCACCGCATCCAGGCTGCGCGCCAGCTTGAGCTGGGAGACGTCGTGCTGGTACTGGCCGACGCCGATCGCCTTGGGCTCGATCTTCACCAGCTCGGCCAGCGGGTCCTGCAGGCGGCGGGCGATGGACACCGCGCCGCGCAGCGACACGTCGAGGTCGGGGAATTCGCGTGCGGCCAGTTCCGAGGCCGAGTACACCGAGGCGCCGGCCTCGCTGACCATGATCTTGGTGAGCTTGAGGCCCGGCACCTTCTGGATCAGCTCGCCGGCGAGCTTGTCGGTCTCGCGGCTGGCGGTGCCGTTGCCGATGGCGATCAGGTCGACGCCGTGCTTGGCGCACAGCTTGGCGAGGATCGCCAGGGTGCCGTCCCAGTCGTTGCGCGGCGCGTGCGGGTAGACGGTGGCGGTGTCGAGCAGCTTGCCGGTGGCATCGACCACCGCCACCTTGCAGCCGGTGCGCAGGCCCGGGTCGAGGGCCAGGGTCGCGCGAGGGCCGGCCGGCGCGGCCAGCAGCAGGTCGTGCAGGTTGCGGGCGAAGACGCTGATGGCTTCGTCCTCGGCCTTGTCGCGCAGTTCGCCGAACAGGTCGGTCTCGAGCGAGGTGTAGAGCTTGACCTTCCAGGTCCAGCGCACCACTTCGGCGAGCCATCTGTCCGCCGGGCGCGAGGCCTGGGTGATGCCGAAACGCTCGGCGATCATCGCCTCGCAGGGGTGCATGGCACCGGGAACCTCGTCGCCGACCTTCAGGCTGGCACTGAGCACGCCCTCGTTGCGGCCGCGGAAGATCGCCAGGGCGCGGTGCGAAGGCACGCCCTTGAGCGGCTCGTCGTGCTCGAAATAGTCGCTGAACTTGGCGCCTTCGGCGTCCTTGCCCGGCACCAGCCGGGCGCTGAGGGTGGCGTGGTCCTTGAGGAAACCGCGCAGCCTGGCCAGCAGGTCGGCGTCCTCGGCGAAGCGCTCCATGAGGATGTACTTGGCGCCTTCGAGTACCGCCTTGGTGTCGGCGAAGCCTTTCTCGGCATCGACGAAGCGCGCGGCCTCGGTCTCGGGGTCCAGCGCCGGATTGCCGAACAGGGCATCGGCCAGCTCGCCCAGGCCGGCTTCGAGGGCGATCTGGCCCTTGGTGCGGCGCTTCTGCTTGTAGGGCAGATAGAGGTCTTCGAGGCGGGTCTTGGTGTCGGCCAGGTTGATCTCGCGGGCCAGCTCGGGGGTCAGCTTGCCCTGTTCCTCGATGGACGACAGGATCGCGGCGCGGCGGTCGTCCAGCTCGCGCAGGTAGCGCAGGCGCTCCTCCAGGTGACGCAGCTGGGTGTCGTCGAGGCTGCCGGTCACTTCCTTGCGGTAACGGGCGATGAAGGGCACGGTCGAACCTTCGTCGAGCAGTGCCACGGCGGCGGCGACCTGTTGCGGGCGCACGCCCAGTTCTTCGGCGATACGGGAGTTGATGCTGTCCATGAACCTACCTGGGTCAGTCAAACCATGCAGGCCTGGCCTGCGCGAAAGCCGGCGATTATAAGGGAAAGCACAGCCGTGGGGCGGCCGGCGGCTGTCGCGGCGCCGCGCAGGGCGCTGTGGGCGTCGTCACGCTGGGTCGCGTGGCGAAAAATCTGCTAACAATGGGTGCCAATGGTTCGCAGACTGCTGCGCCATAATGCACCGATACCAGTTCCGGGAGTTTCCATGAGTACCGCATCTGCCAATGAAGGCGAAAAGATCCTCATCGTCGACGACGATTCCCGACTTCGGCGCCTGCTGGAACGCTTTCTCGATGAGCAGGGTTACCGCGTGCGGACCGTGGAGAACACCGAGCAGATGGACCGTCTGCTCAGCCGCGAGCTGTTCCACCTGGTGGTGCTCGACCTGATGATGCCGGGCGAGGACGGACTGTCCGCCTGCCGCCGGCTGCGCGAGGGCAGCAACCAGATCCCGATCATCATGCTCACCGCCAAGGGCGACGAGTCGAGCCGCATCCAGGGGCTGGAGGTCGGCGCCGACGATTACCTCGCCAAGCCGTTCAACCCCCGCGAGCTGCTGGCGCGCATCAAGGCGGTGCTGCGCCGCCAGGCGCCCCAGGTGCCGGGCGCGCCGGCCAGCGACGACGAGGTCGTGACCTTCGGCGAATATGAGCTGTACCTGGCCACCCGCGAGCTGAAGAAGGGCGACGAGGTGCACATGCTCACCACCGGCGAATTCGCCGTGCTCAAGGCGCTGGTGCAGCATGCGCGCGAGCCGCTGACCCGCGACAAGCTGATGAACCTGGCCCGCGGCCGCGAGTGGGATGCCCTGGAGCGCTCCATCGACGTGCAGATCTCGCGCCTGCGCCGGCTGATCGAGCCCGATCCGTCCAAGCCGCGCTACATCCAGACCGTCTGGGGCGTGGGCTACGTGTTCGTGCCGGACGGCAACAAGTGAGCAGTCAAGCTGCAGACTGCAAGCCGTGACGAAAAGCGGGGCGCCATCATGGCGCTCTTCTTCTTCCTGCAACCTGAGACTTATGGCGTGACGCCGCCTTCCCCATGAAAGCCCCCCTGTGGTTCCCGCAAAGCTTCTTCGCCCGCACCCTGTGGCTGGTGCTCATCGTCGTGCTCTTTTCCAAGGTGCTGACGCTGTTCTACCTGATGATGAACGAGGACGTGCTGGTCGACCGCCAGTACAGCCATGGCGCGGCCCTGACCCTGCGCGCCTACTGGGCCGCCGACGACGAGAACCGCGAGCGCATCGCCAAGGCGGTCGGCCTGCGGCGGGTGCCGGAGCAGGAAGTGCCGGCCAGCGAGTACCACTGGCCGTACTCGGAAATCTTCAAGCGGCAGATGCAGGCCGAGCTGGGTCCGGAGACCGAGGTCCACGTGCGCATCCAGCCCTCGCCGGCGCTCTGGGCCCGTTCCCCGGGGCTGGGGCGTGGCTGGATCGAGGTGCCGCTGTATCCCTATCCGCTGCAGGGGCAGCGCATCTGGAGCGTGCTGGCCTGGTTCCTCGGCATCGGCCTGCTGTCGACCGCGGCCGCCTGGATCTTCGTCAGCCAGCTCAACCTGCCGCTCAAGCGGCTGGTCTACGCCGCCCGGCAGATCGGCCAGGGGCGCAGCGTGCGGCTGCCGGTCAGCGACACGCCGAGCGAGATGACCGAGCTGTATCGCGCCTTCAACCAGATGGCCGAGGATGTCGAGCAGGCCGGGCGCGAACGCGAGCTGATGCTGGCCGGCGTTTCCCATGACCTGCGCACGCCGCTGACCCGTCTGCGCCTGTCGCTGGAGCTGATGCCCAACGACGCCGAGCTGACCGAGGAGATGGTCCGCGACATCGAGGACATGGACGCCATCCTCGACCAGTTCCTGGCGTTCATCCGCGACGGGCGGGACGAGCCGGTGGAGCCCACCGATCTCGGCGAGCTGATCCGCGAGGTCGTGCAGCCGTACAACCAGCATGCCGAGACGGTGCGCCTGTGCGTCGAGCCGATCCCGGTGCTGGCGCTGCGCCGGGTGTCGATCAAGCGTCTGCTGGTGAACCTGATCGAGAACGCGCTGCGCTACGGCGGTCACGGCGTCGAACTCGAGGCGCACTGCTCGGGCGATCCGAACGCACCCTACGTGGTGATCAGCGTGCTGGACCGCGGAACGGGCATCGATCCACGGGAAATGACCGAAATCTTCAATCCCTTCATCCGTGGGGACCGCGCCCGTGGCGGCAAGGGCGCCGGCCTGGGGCTCGCGATCGTCAAGCGCATCGCCGCGCAGCACGGTGGCGTGGTCGAGCTGCGCAACCGTTCGGGTGGTGGTCTGGAGGCCCGCGTCAGCCTGCCGCTGGGGCTGTTGCTGCCGCGGAATGTGTTGAAAAACTGAGCGCCCCGCCGGGAGATCGCTCAGCTGCAATGGCTTCCCCCTTCGCTACCCCTTGCCCTTGGTGCGGGTCAGGTGCGGGCCGCCGTTCTTTTCCAGGTACTGGATGATCATGCCGGCCACATCCTTGCTGGTGGTGACTTCGATGCCTTCCAGGCCAGGGGACGAGTTGACCTCCATCACCAGCGGCCCGTGATTGGAACGCAGGATGTCCACGCCGGCCACGTTCAGGCCCATCACCTTGGCCGCGCGGATGGCGGTCATGCGTTCTTCCGGCGTGATCTTGATCAGGCTGGCCGAGCCGCCGCGATGCAGGTTGGAACGGAATTCGCCGGGCTTGGCCTGGCGCTTCATCGCGGCGATGACCTTCTCGCCCACCACGAAGCAGCGGATGTCGGCGCCGCCGGCTTCCTTGATGTACTCCTGCACCATGATGTCCTGCTTCAGCCCCATGAAGGCCTCGATCACCGACTCGGCGGCCTTTTCGGTTTCGCAGAGCACCACGCCGATGCCCTGGGTGCCTTCGAGCACCTTGATCACCAGGGGCGCGCCGCCAACCATCTGGATCAGGTCGGGAATGTCGTCGGGCGAGTGGGCGAAGCCGGTCACCGGCAGGCCGATGCCGCGTCGCGAGAGCAGTTGCAGCGAGCGCAGCTTGTCACGCGAGCGGGCGATGGCCACCGACTCGTTGAGCGGGAAGACGCCCTGCATCTCGAACTGGCGCAGCACCGCGCAGCCATAGAAGGTCACCGAGGCGCCGATGCGCGGGATGACCGCGTCGAAGCCCTCCAGCGGGCGGCCGCGGTAATGGATCTGCGGCTTGTGGCTGGCGATGTTCATGTAGGCGCGAAGGGTGTCGATCACCACCATCTCGTGGCCACGCTGCTGGCCGGCCTCCACCAGTCGGCGGGTTGAATACAGACGCGGATTGCGCGACAGCACGGCGATTTTCATTGGGCACCGGGGACAGTGAGGATCTGGGGTTTGTCTTGGATATAGGTTCGTGCCGGGTCGACCAGGCATCGGCCGTCGACCAGCGCCTTGGAGCCCAGCAGCAGGCGGTAGCGCATGGTCTTGCGGCAGGTCAGGGTGAACTCGACCGGCCAGGCGCAATCGCCCATGGCCAGCAGGGTGCGGATCACGTAGCGTGTCTGCGCGTGGCCGTTGGAGCTCTTGATGGTCTTGCGTGTCAGCAGCGGGGCTTCGCAGCGATGGCGTCGCTGCACCAGGGTGCCCAGATGCGCGGTGAAGCGAACCCAGCGCTGGCCGTCGCGTTCGAATTCCGAAATGTCGGTGGCGTGCAGCGCTGAGGTGCTGGCCCCCGTATCGATCTTCGCGCGCAGGCCGACGACGCCCAGGTCAGGCAGGGCGATCCATTCACGCAGGCCGATAACGGTAGGGGTCTGGTCTGGCTTCAAGGTGGTGTCCGGGCGATTTGCGCGCATTCTAGACGGGGCAGTATGCCAACTGCATCTGTCTGCTGCACCCTAGGACAACGGCGTTTGGAAAGAGTAGGGCGATGAGCGAAAAAGACGATGGCAAGGTGCGTCTGGACAAGTGGCTGTGGGCGGCGCGTTTCTTCAAGACGCGGGCGCTGGCCAAGGCCGCGATAGAAGGCGGCAAGGTGCATTGCCGGGGCGAGCGCTGCAAGCCGGGCAAGGAGCCGAAGGTGGGCGAGACGTTCACCATCAGGGCCGGTTTCGACGAGCGCACCGTGGTGGTCAAGGGGCTGTCGGCGGTGCGCCGTGGCGCGCCCGAGGCGCAGCTGCTCTACGAGGAGACCGCCGACAGCCTGGCCCGTCGCGAGCAGGCCGCGGCCATGCGCAAGGCCGGCACGCTCGGCCTGCAGACCGACGGCCGGCCGAGCAAGAAGCAGCGCCGGCAGCTGCATCACTTTCGCGATTTCGAGGGCTGATCAGTCCTGGCGCAGCACGGCCAGCTGGCGCACCCCGGGAAGTACGCGCGCAAGGGTGAAGGCCGGGCGCGCGAGCCACTGCAGCAGCGCCGCGATCTGCGCGCCCAACGGGGTGCAGTAGCCCCAGCCCAGCGCCAGCAGGGCGATCAGCAGCCCGCCGACGAAGTCGTCGCTGAGCCAGTGGGCGCCGGCCACCAGGCGCGGCAGCATGAACGCCAGGGTGACGCCGAGCACCACCGCCAGCTTGGCGCCCCGGGCGAAGAGCGCCATGAACAGGCCCCAGATCAGCAGCACCGAGGCATGGTCGCCGGGAAAGCTCTTGCTGGAGCGATCCTTCAGTTCGAAGACCCGCTCGAGCAGCGGGAAATGGTCGCTCAGGTGATAGGCGGTGGCGAAATGCATCGACGGACTGGCGTGCTGCCAGCCGAGGTGCGCGCCGATCTTGGTGACCAGCACGCGAATCACCAGAAGCACCAGCAGCAGGCCGACGAAGGTGAACAGCGCCGGGCGCAGCTGGGCCTGGCCGAACAGCCAGTCCTTGCGGATCAGCAACGTCAGCAGGACGGCGCCGACCAGGATGTCGAACACGCGGATGCTGGCCAGTGCCCACAATCCGTCCCACACCGGCGAGACGCCGAGCGAGCCGTTGAGCAGATGGAACACGGCCGCATCGGCCTGGTCCCAATATTGGCGGGTAGCGGGCCACAGCCAGCTGGCCAGCAGCAGGGCGGCAAGGGCATGGCAGGCGATCAGCGGCAGCGGGCGCCAGCGTGACTGGGGCATGGAGGCGGAGGTCATGGACGCGTCCCTTCGAGGATGAAGGCGCGCGATCTTAGGCGTGGCGGGAGCCGCTGTCCGGGCGACGTGCGACTCGTTCAGCTGCCGTTCAGTTTGCCTGCGGCGATGCGTTTTGCCCCGGTGCTTGGTCGAGTCGCCCTTTGCGCCTAAAATCGCCGGCCCTTTCGCTGTTCCAGTCCTTGCGAGCCTTGGCATGTCCGATCATACCCAGCGTTTCCTTTTCGACGATTCCGACGTGCGTGGTGAAATCGCCAGCCTTGGCGAGAGCTACCAGCACGTGCTGGCCAAGCATCCCTATCCGGAGCCGGTCGCCCAGCTGCTCGGCGAATTGCTGGCCGCCGCGGCGCTGCTGGTCGGCACGCTGAAGTTCGATGGCCTGCTGGTCCTGCAGGCCCGCTCCTCCGGCCCGATCCCGCTGCTGATGGTCGAGTGCTCCAGCGAGCGCGACGTGCGCGGTATCGCCCGCTACGAAGCCGATCAGATCGCCGTTGGCGCCACGCTCTCGGAGCTGATGCCCGAAGGGGTGCTGGCGATCACCGTCGACCCGGCGCGGGGGCAGCGCTACCAGGGCATCGTCGCGCTGGAGGGCGTCAGCCTGGCGGCCTGCCTGTCCGACTACTTCGCCACTTCCGAACAGCTGCCGACGCGCTTCTGGCTGAACGCCGACGGCCGCCGCGCCTGCGGCATGCTGCTGCAGCAGCTTCCGGCCGATCGGATCAAGGACGCCGAGGCGCGGCAGGCCAACTGGCAGCACCTCACCACCCTGGCCGACACCCTGACCGCCGAAGAGCTGCTCGGGCTGGACAACCAGACGCTGCTGCACCGTCTCTACCACGAGGAGCAGGTGCGCCTGTTCGAGCCCCGCCCCCTGCAGTTCCACTGCAGCTGCTCGCGCGAGCGCTCGGCCAACGCGCTGGTGAGCCTGGGCCAGGCGGACGCCGAGGCGCTGGTCCTGGAGCAGGGCGGGTCGGTCACCATCGACTGCCAGTTCTGCAACCAGCGCTACGTCTTCGATGCCGCCGATATCGCCCAGCTGTTCGCCGGTGGCGGCAGCGATGCGCCCTCGGCCACCCGCCACTAAAAAGCCATTATTTTTTCGGAACCATTCCGAGGCCCTGTCGCTCATACCCAGCGGCTCGGCTTTTTGGCATAATCGGGCACTTTTTTCGATGTAGCCTGTCGCATGGCCGGCTACAACATATAAGGAGGATTCGGCTTAAGAAGCCGACGGGGATCATCATGACGCAAGCCACTCACGCCGTTTACAGCGACATCAGCACCGCTCAACTGGTTGAAGAAGCCCTCCGCCGCGGTGAAGGCGAACTGGCCGCCAATGGCTCGCTCGTTGTGAAGACAGGCCACCGCACGGGCCGTTCGCCCGCGGATCGGTTCATCGTTCAGGAACCTTCCACCGACTCGAAGATCGCCTGGGGCGCCATCAACCGCCCGTTCCCGGCCGACAAGTTCGATGCCCTGTGGGACCGCGTCCAGGCGTTCAACGATGCTCAGGATCACTTCGTTTCCCACGTCCATGTAGGCTCCTCCGAAGCCCACTACCTGCCGGTCAAGATGACCACCGCCACCGCCTGGCAGAACCTCTTCGGTCGCCAGCTGTTCATCAACCCGCAGCCGTACAACCCGGCCGGGAAAGAGGAATGGCAGGTCCTCAACGTCGCCAACTTCGAGTGCGTACCGGAGCGCGACGGCACCAATTCCGATGGCTGCGTGATCATCAACTTCGCCCGGAAGAAGGTCCTGATCGCCGGCATGCGCTACGCCGGTGAGATGAAGAAGGCCATGTTCAGCGTGCAGAACTTCCTGCTGCCCGAGGCCGACGTGCTGCCGATGCACTGCGCGGCCAACATCGGCGAGGAAGGCGACGTCACCCTGTTCTTCGGTCTGTCGGGCACCGGCAAGACCACCCTGTCGGCCGACGAGTCGCGCTACCTGATCGGCGACGACGAGCACGGCTGGGGCAAGGGCGTGGTGTTCAACATCGAAGGCGGTTGCTATGCCAAGTGCATCGACCTGTCCGAGAAGAACGAGCCGGTGATCTGGAAGGCCATCCAGTTCGGCGCCGTGCTGGAAAACGTCGTGCTCGACGAGAACCGCGTGCCCGACTACGCCGACGACAGCCTGACCCAGAACAGCCGCGCGGCCTACCCGCTGGAGCACGTCGAGAAGCGCTCGGAGAAGAACCTCGGCGGCGAGCCGAACGCGGTGATCTTCCTGACCTGCGACCTGACCGGCGTTCTGCCGCCCGTGTCGATCCTCAACGAAGAGCAGGCGGCCTACCACTTCCTGTCCGGCTACACCGCGCTGGTCGGTTCGACCGAGATGGGCAGCGGCGCCGGCATCAAGTCGACCTTCTCCACCTGCTTCGGCGCGCCGTTCTTCCCCCGTCCGGCGGGCGAGTACGCCGAGCTGCTGATCAAGCGCATCCAGGAGTTCGGCTCCAAGGTGTACCTGGTCAACACCGGCTGGACCGGCGGTGGCTACGGCATCGGCAAGCGCTTCAACATCCCGACCACCCGCAGCGTGATCGCGGCGATCCAGAGCGGTGCGCTGATCGGTACCGAAACCGAGCAGCTGCCGATCATCAACCTGAGCGTGCCCAAGTCCGTGCCGGGGGTTGAAACCAACCTGCTGAACCCGCGCAACACCTGGGAAGACAAGAACGCCTACGACGAGGCCGCCAAGGGCCTGGCCAAGCTGTTCATCGAGAACTTCAAGAAGTTCGACGTCTCCGACGCGATCCGCGACGCCGGCCCGCAGCTCTAAGCCGCGCGCCGTTCGAAAAGCCGCCTTCGGGCGGCTTTTTCATTTGGCGCCGACTATTCACCCAGCATCGGCCGCGCTATGGTCAGGGGCCATCGGGCGGTCAACGGAGTGACAGCCATGTACGACACCCTCGAACGCATCTTCGGTTTCCGCCAGTTTCGCCCCGGCCAGGAGGCGACCGTCGGCGCGGTGCTGGCCGGCCGCTCGGCGGCGGCGATCTTTCCCACCGGCTCGGGCAAGTCGCTGTGCTATCAGCTGCCGGCGCTGCTGCTGCCCAACCTGACCCTGGTGGTCTCGCCGCTGCTGGCGCTGATGCAGGACCAGCTCGCCTTTCTCCATCGGCACGGCATCGCGGCGGCGAGCATCGATTCGGCGCAGAGCCGCGAGCAGACCGCCGAGGTCATGGGCAAGGCCAAGTCCGGCGAGCTCAAGGTGCTGATGATCTCGGTCGAGCGGCTGAAGAACGAGCGCTTCCGGCAGTTCATCGGCCAGGTGCCGATCTCGCTGCTGGTGATCGACGAGGCGCACTGCATCTCCGAATGGGGCCACAATTTTCGCCCCGACTACCTGAAGCTGCCCGATTACCAGCGCGAGTTCGGCATCCCCCAGGTGCTGCTGCTCACCGCGACCGCGACGCCGGCGGTGATCGACGACATGCGCGCCAAGTTCGCCATTGCCGAAGAGGACGTGATCACCACCGGCTTCTACCGGCCTAACCTGAACCTGCTGGTCGAGCCGGTCACCAGCCTGCGCAAGCCGCAGCGATTGCTCGAATGGCTGGCGGCCAAGCCCGGCGAGCCGAGCATCGTCTACGTGACCCAGCAGAAGACCGCCGAGCAGGTGGCCGACCAGTTGAGCCGCGGCGGTCTCCCGGCCAGCGCCTACCACGCCGGCATGGCCTTCGAGCAGCGCGAAGCGATCCAGCGACGGTTCATGTCCGGGGAGATCGGTTGCATCGTCGCCACCATCGCCTTCGGCATGGGCATCGACAAGGCCGACATCCGCAACGTGGTGCACTACGACCTGCCCAAGTCGGTGGAGAACTACAGCCAGGAAATCGGCCGTGCCGGACGCGACGGCAACGCTTCCGACTGCCTGGTGCTGGCCAACCGCGACAGCCTCAACGTGCTGCAGAACTTCGTCTATGGCGATACCCCCGAGCAGGACGGCATCGCCGTGGTGCTGGCCGAGATCGCCGCCGCGGGCGAGCAGTGGGAGCTGTTGCTCAATCCGCTGTCCGACCAGAGCAACATCCGCCCGCTGCCGCTCAAGACGCTGCTGGTGCAGCTCGAACTGCTCGGCGTGATCGCCCCGCGCTATGCCTATTTCGCCGAATACCGCTTCAAGTACGGGGTCGAGCCCGAGGCGCTGGTCGCGCGGTTCGAGGGCGAGCGGCGGCGTTTCGTC
The DNA here is from genome assembly GCF_005876855.1 of Stutzerimonas nosocomialis. Taxonomy (GTDB): domain Bacteria; phylum Pseudomonadota; class Gammaproteobacteria; order Pseudomonadales; family Pseudomonadaceae; genus Stutzerimonas; species Stutzerimonas nosocomialis. The sequence goes on from NZ_QLAE01000001.1 coordinate 195,181, forward strand.
GAAGCCATCGTGCAGACCTCGGCCCGCGCGCGGACCTGGTGCACGGTGGATTTCGAGGCGCTGTACCGCGACCACGGCGCCGAGCGCAGCCGGGTGGTCAAGGCCCTGGACTGGTTCAACGAGCAGGGCCTGATCGAGCTCGAGAGCAAGCAGATGACCGAGGTCTACGCCGTGCTGCAGCCGGGCTTCGACGCGCCGGCGCTGGCCGGACGGCTGCACCGCTACTTCCTCGACAAGGAGGCAGCCGAGATCGCGCGCATCCAGGCGATGCTGGCGCTGTTCGAGTCCGAGCAATGCCTGAGCCAGCGCCTGGCCGCCTATTTCGGTGATCGGCAGGCGCCGGCCCGTTGCGGTCATTGCTCGGTCTGCCGTGGACAGGTCGCCCGTCTGCCGGCGCCGCCGGCGCTCGCCCCGCTCGAGGAGAAGAACCTGTCCCAGCTCGCGGCGGGCTTCATCGCACGTCACCGGGAAGCCCGTGGCGAAGCGCCGTCGAACGAGACGCTGACCCGCTTTCTCTGCGGCATCGGCGTGCCGCTGTTCGCCCGCCTGAAAGCGCGAACGCTGCCCGGCTTCGGCAGCCTGGAAGCCTATCCCTACGCCCAGGTGCGCGACTGGGTCCGAGGCGCGTAGCGCACGGGTCGACCGGCCGGTCGGAAGAAAAAGCTGAACCTCGGCCGGTCAGTCGCCTCGAAACTACAAGCACGTCAGAACGAGGTAGGCTCCATGCAAGTTCAAGTGAACACCAATCACATCCAGGGCAGTGCCGAGCTACAGGAGTGGGTAGGAGCGGCCGTCACCGAGCGGCTGGAACGGTTCGATGACCTGTTGACCCGGGTGGAGATCCACGTCGGCGACGAAAACGCGCAGAAGGCCGGTGCCGACGACAAGCGCTGCCAGATCGAAGCGCGGCCCAAGGGGCATCAGTCCCTGTCGGTGACGCACAAGGCCGAATCCCTGCAGCTGGCGGTCGATGGCGCCGCCGAGAAGATGCGCAACGCCCTCGAGCACCTGACGGGCAAGCTGGACGCCAAGACCGTATCCACCGGACATCTGGACGACCCGCTGCTGAGCGAAGACCCGCCGCAGGTGACCGATGCCCTGCTGCAGGAAGAATTCCTGGCCCGCCAGGAGGCGCTGGGCAAGGAGTGACCGGACAGGCGTCGGGCGACGCCGCCCGGCGATGCTTCCTTTGGCGGCGTGCTTGCGAGCACGTCGTTTTTTTTGCGGCTGCACCGGCGTTTTTTCGGAACGGGTATGGCTGTCTGGCAAAGCGGAACGATCGGCTCGCGACGCAGGCCAAAGAGGGAAAGCCTTCGGAGCATCGTCCCATGACCTTTTCGATCATCGCCCGCTGTCCGCGCACCGGACAGTTCGGCGTGGCGGCCGCCACTGCCATGCCCGCGGTGGGCAAACTGCTGACCCATGCCGCCGCCCGCGTCGGCGCCGTGGCGACCCAGGCGCAGATCAACCCTTACCTGGGCATCGACGGGCTGAACCTGCTGCGCCAGAACCGCTCGGCCGCCGAGGTGATCGAACAGCTGCACCGCACCGACCCCTGCATGGCCTTGCGCCAGTGCGCGGTGATCGATCCCCAGGGGCGCAGCGCGTGCTGGACCGGCGAGAAATGCATCCCCTGGGCCGGCTCGCTGGCCGGCGAGCAGTTTTCCGTGCAGGGCAACCGGCTCACGGGGCCGCAAGTGCTGGACGCGATCGCGGGGGCCTTCATGCACGAGCCGGCGCTGCCGCTGGTGGAGCGGCTGATGGAGGCGATCGCGGCCGGCGACCGGATGGGCGGCGATCGGCACGGCGAATCCTCGGCGACCATCTATGTGGTCGATCGCGAGGCGTACCCGCTCTGGGACATCCGGGTCGACCACCACCGCGATCCGTTCGCCGAGCTGCGGCGCCTGCATGAGGTGTTCGAGGCCCAGGTGTATCCCGAGATACTGGCCATGCCGACGCGGGAGAACCCCGCCGGCGCGGTGGCCAAGGAAGAGACGATCTAGCCGGGCGCTCTTTGCCGCGCGGGCATTTCCCTGCGCGTGAAGACCTGCGATGCTCGGCGCAACGTTTCGAGCAGAGGCAAGCATGCGCATCAGTTCCGATTTCGACAGCGGCAACATCATCGTCCAGGACGCCAGCGACCCGCGGCAGGTGCGCCTGGCGATCCGCCCCGATACCCGCAGCCATCACTTCCAGTGGTTCCACTTCAAGGTCGAGGGGCTGACGCCGGGCGCGCGCTGCGATTTCAGCCTGACCAATGCCGGCGACTCGGCCTACAGCCACGCCTGGACGGGATATCACGCCGCCGCGTCGTACGATCAGGTCAACTGGTTCCGCGTGCCGAGCCGCTTCGAAGACGGTGCACTGCACTTCGGCCTGGAACCCGAACAGGCACAGATCTGGTTCGCCTATTTCGAACCCTACAGCCGCGCCCGCCACGACTGGCTGATCGAGCAGGCGCTGAGCCGCGCCGGCGCCGAACGGGTCGCCTGCGGCAAGAGCCTGGAAGGTCGCGACATCCAGCTGCTGCGGATCAGCCGCCGGCCGGATGCGGCGCGCAAGCTGTGGATCATCGCCCAGCAGCATCCGGGCGAGCACATGGCCGAGTGGTACATGGAAGGGGTGATCGAGCGGCTGCAGAACCGGGACGATCCCGAACTCGAAACCCTGCTGAGCCAGGCCGACCTCTACCTGGTGCCGAACATGAACCCCGATGGCGCCTTCCATGGTCACCTGCGGACCAACGCCGCCGGCCGCGATCTCAACCGCGCCTGGCAGGATGCCAGCGAGGCCGAGACGCCCGAGGTGTTCTTCGTCCAGCAGCAGATGCGCGCCATCGGCGTGGACCTGTTCCTGGATATCCACGGCGACGAGGAAATTCCCCACGTGTTCACCGCGGGCGGGGAGGGCAACCCCGGCTATACCCCGCGCATCGCCGGGCTGGAGGAGGAGTTCCGCCGTCGCCTGGTGGAGATGGGCGCCGAATTCCAGACCCGTTACGGCTACCCGCGCAGCGCGCCGGGCAAAGCCAATCTGACCCTGGCCTGCAACTCGGTCGGCCAGGAGTTCGATTGCCTGGCCTTCACCATCGAGATGCCGTTCAAGGACCACGACGACACGCCGAACCCGGCGACAGGCTGGAACGGTGCGCGCTCCAAGCAGCTGGGCAAGGACGTCCTGAGCGTGATGGCGCAGATGGTCGATCACCTGCGCTAAGGCAAGATCGGTGGCGCCTGCCAGCAGGCGCCGTTTCGACGCGCTGACATCCTTCTGAAACATTCCGAAAAGCACGCCCGGGCCCTGGTCCGGGCATCCGCGTCAGCTTCTTCCATACTGATCAGCTTCGGCCGCGTGCCCCGGCGGCTCTGCCGTGCGGGTTCGGCAGCCCGGTGGTCGCCCCGTGCGGCCGCTGCCGGGACGGTCCGCCAGGGCGACGGTCCGATCCGAAATAGACAGAGGAGAAGCATCGATGAAGCGTCGTCAGTTCGTCCACAGCGCCGCGGCCGCCGCCGCCCTGGCTGCCCTCGGGCCGCTGCCTTCCCTGGCCCTGGCTGCCGACGGCGTGCTCAAGCGCAGGATTCCTTCCAGTGGCGAAGCGCTTCCGGTCATCGGCCTCGGCACCTCGCAGACCTTCAACGTGGAGATCGACGACGAGGCGCTCGAGCCGCTGCTCGAAGTGGTGCGTACCTTCGTCAACGGCGGCGCCCGGTTGATCGACACCGCGCCCAGCTACCGGGCCGCCGAGCAGGTGACGGGCGAACTGGTGAGCCGGCTGGACGTGCGCGACAAGGTGTTCCTCGCCAGCAAGGTATCGAGCACCGGCCGCGAGGCGGGCCAGCGGCAGAACCAGGCCAGCTTCGAGGCGCTCCAGACCGACACCATCGACCTGATGCAGGTGCACAACCTGCAGGACACCACCACCCAGCTCAACCTGCTGCGCGACCTGCGCGAGCAGGGCAAGGTGCGCTACATAGGCGTGACCCATTACGTCGACTCGGCCCATGACGACCTGCTCGCCGTGCTGCAGAAGGAAAAGCTCGACTTCGTCCAGTTCAACTACTCGGTGGCCGAACGCAACGCCGAGAAGCGCCTGTTGCCCTATTGCGCCGACAACGGCATCGCCACCCTGATCAACCGTCCCTTCACCCGTGGGGGATTGCTGTCGAAGGTCCGCGACCAGCCGTTGCCGGACTGGGCCGTGGAGGTCGACGCGACGTCCTGGGCGCAGCTGCTGCTCAAGTTCATCCTGGCCAACGAGGCGGTCACCGCGGTGATCCCGGCCACCTCCAACCCACGCTACATGGCCGACAACCTCAGGGCCGGGCAGGGCCGCCTGCCCGACGCCAGGCAGCGCGAGCGCATCGTCCAGGCCTTCTCGTGACCCCACTGCGCGGCGCATCGATCCACGTGCCGCGCTTTCGCAGGAGTTTTCCATGAGCACCGCTGCCTCTTCGGCGACCCGCCGGCTGGCCCGTTCGATCAACGCCGAGCCGGGTGAACTGCTGGCGGTGCTGGCTGGCTTCGGGCTGTTCTTCTGCCTGTTCTGCGGTTACTTCATGCTGCGCCCGATTCGGGAGTCCATGGGCATCATGGCCGGCGTGGAAAACCTGCAATGGCTGTTCACCGCGACCTTCTTCGCCATGCTGCTGGCGGTGCCGCTGTTCGCCTGGCTCAACTCCCACGTGGCGCGCATCCACTACATCGACTGGGTGTACGGCTTCTTCTGCCTGAACCTGCTGCTGTTCGCCGGGCTGTTCCTGGGCAGGGGCGAGGACGTCTGGCTGGCGCGGGTGTTCTACGTCTGGATCTCGGTCTACAACCTGTTCGTGGTGTCGGTGGCCTGGAGCCTGATGGCCGATGTCTTCGATTCGCCGCAGGCCAAGCGCCTGTTCGCCTTCATCGCCGCCGGCGCGAGCGTCGGCGGGCTCAGCGGGCCGGCCTTGAGCGCCCTGCTGATCGGCGTGCTGGGCGAAGCCGGGCTGATGCTGCTGGCGGCGCTGCTGCTCGCCGCCGCGGTGGTGCTCAAGCATTACCTGATGCGCTGGCGCGAGGTCGGCGGTGCCGGGCGGCCGGGCGCGGTGCCGACGGAACACACGCGCCGACCGGTGCCGGGCAACCCGTTCAGCGGACTGACGCGGGTGCTGGGCTCGACCTACCTGCTGGGCATCAGCGCCTTCGTCATCCTCCTGGCCACGGTCAGCACCTTTCTCTATTTCGAGCAGGCGCGGCTGGTGTCCGAACTCTTTCCCGACCGTGCCGAGCAGGTGCGGGTGTTCGGCATCATCGACTTCGTGGTGCAGGCCGGTGCGTTGCTGTCGCAGCTGTTCATCACCGGCCGCATCGCGCAGCGCCTGGGCGTGCGCGTGCTGCTGGCGATCGTCCCGGCGCTGGTCTGCCTGGGGTTCATCGGCCTGGCGATGGCGCCGACCTTCGCCGTGCTGGCGGCGCTGATGATCGTGCGGCGGATCGGCGAATACGCCTTCGTCCGGCCCGGGCGCGAAATGCTCTTCGCCCCGCTCGATGCCCAGAGCAAGTACAAGGCGAAGAATTTCATCGACACGGTGGTCTATCGCGGCGGCGATGCCATCAGCGGCTGGGCCAAGGCCTTCATCGACATGCTTGGCCAGGGCGCCGTGCTGGTGGCGCTGGTGGGCGCGGTCTGCGCCGCCGTCTGGGGCGCGCTGGGCTGGTACCTGGGCGGGCGCGCGGATCGCGGCCGGCCCGACGCGTCGGCCACAGTGCCGGACGATCGGGACGGCTCCGAGAAGGCCGGCGTCCACTGAGCCTGCGCGCGGTTACGCGTGACTATGGCAAAAGGCTTACACGCCGTCGCGACGTTCTGCGCTTTTTCGGACCCGTGCGGCTCCCTAAGATAGGCCCATCTCTGACGCACAGGACGTGCTCGGGATCATGGATGATCGACCACCGCCAGGATGGCGCTCCAATGATTTGGACATGGTCAGGAAAAACCCGCTTCGGCGGGTTTTTTGCTTTCCGGCCCCGGACGAACCGGCGCCATCGGGCCCTCAGTCGCGGGTGCCGGTGATCTGCACCAGGGTGCCGTCGATGAAGCGCAGGTAGCGCGTCATGCCGTTGCGCGGGCCGTAGGCCCAGCGCTCCACCGTGACCGAACCTTCAGGCGGCAGGCCGTTTTCCTGCAGGGTGGGCACGCTTCGTTCGCGCGCATCCGGCTCCCCGCATTTGCGCAGCACCTCCAGGCTGTTGTCGCCCTCGTTGATCAGGCCCCCGTTGCAACGCATCGACGCGAGCGCGGTGCTGCTCGTTGCCAGCAGCAGAACGGTCAGCAGGCCTTGGCAGATCGGCTTGAACATACAGAACTCCCGAATGATCGCTCCCGCATCCTAGCCCGACGGCAGGGCTGGGTGAACCGTCGGGCGGGCAGCGTCTCCATGGGCGAATGGCAAAAGGCTTACACGCCGCCGCGGCGTTCTGCGCTTTTGTCGCGGCGGGCTCGCCCCTAGGATAGCGCCATCTCTGCAGCGCACGGATGCGCTCAGGATCAAGGATGATCGACCATGGCCAGGACGGCGTTCCAAAAGGATTTGGATGGTCAGGAAAAACCCGCTTCGGCGGGTTTTTTGCTTTCTGGGCACGCTCGGCGCTTCCGGTACCCCGAGGCCGAAAAAGCCCGCCTCAGGGGCGTTGGCGCAGCCAGATGATCACGGCCGTGAGCCCCAGCAGGGCCGCGCAGACCATGACGACCCCATCGAAGCCCGCATCGAACGCGCCCTTTGCCAGCCCGTGCAGCGCCGCTGCAGCGGGTGGCGACATCCCCTCGGCCAGCAGATAGGCCTCATCGAGGCTGCCGTAGGCCTTGGCCGGCAGCCTCGGGTCGGCCAGGGTCAGCGCTCGGCTGTACAGCACGGACGCCAGGCTGCCCATCAGGGTGATACCCAGCGCACCGCCCAGCTCATAGGACACCTCTTCGATCGAGGCAGCCATGCCGGCCTGTTCCGCCGGAGCGCCCAGCATGATGCTGCTCGAGGCCGCGGTCATCGTCGCGCCAAGCCCGGCCCCCAGGATGGCCAGGCTGGCGATCTGGGACACGAGGCCGCCGTCGCGTACCAGCAGGTACGCGGCCATGCCGACGGCGGAGACCGCCAGGGCACCGAACAGCACGCGGGCATTGCCGATACGGGGCAGCATGAGACCGGTCAGCGGCCCCGAGACGAATGCGGCCAGCGGTAGCGGCAGTATCGCCAGCCCGGCCTCCAGCGGCGAAAGGCCCAGCACCAGTTGCAGGCGCTGGCTCAACACCAGCTCCATACCCATCAACGCGGCTGCGGCCACGAGCGCCGCGGCCACACCCGCGCTGACGACCCGGTTGCGGAAGATGGAAAAGTCGACCATCGGCTGCGGGCTCCGACGCTGGCGCCGGACGAACAGCGCCAGGGCCAGCGTGCCGACGACGGCCGCGGCCAGCACCGCCCCGATCGATGGCTCGCGCATGCTCGACCCCTTGATCGCATAGGCCAGCGCCACCAGCCCGACCATCGCCTGGATCGAGCCGAGCAGATCCCAGGCGCGTTCGGGGTTGCCCGGCCGGGCCGGAATCAGCCGCAAAGCCAGCACCAGCGCCAGCACGACGATGGGCACGTTGATCAGGAACACCGAGCCCCACCAGAAATGCTCCAGCAGGGCTCCGCCGATGACCGGCCCGAATGCCGCGCCTCCCGAGGCGATGGCCGCCCAGATGCCGATCGCCAGGGAGCGCTCGCGTTCGTCTTCGAAGGTCAGGCGGATGATCGAGAGCGTGGCGGGCATCATCATCGCGGCGCCTACGCCGAGCAGGGCACGGGCGGCGATCAGCCAGCCGGGGCTCGGTGAAAAGGCGGCCGCCAGCGACGCGACGCCGAACACCCACAGGCCTGCGATGAAGAGCCGCCGATGGCCGAGGCGGTCGCCGAGCGTGCCCATGCCCAGCAGCAACCCGGAGACGACCAGCGCATAGCTGTTCACGATCCACAGCTTTTCGCTGGCGTTGGCCTGCAGGTCGTGGGTCAGGGAGGGCAGCGCCGTGTACAGTACGGTCATGTCGATGACGATCATCAACAGGGCGCTGGAAACGATGGCCAGAACCAGCCAGCGTCCCGTTTTGGAGTTAGGCATGAGCTTTCTCGAGATTAAAATACGATCGTATTGTATTGGAGCGCAGGATGGGTAGGCCATCGATCATCGATCGCGATCGGGTACTCGGGTGTGCCGAGCAGATCCTTCGCGCCTCCGGCGTCGCCGGGCTCAGCATCGGTGCCGTCGCCAAGGCCGCCGGGATCAGCAAGGGTGGGGTGCAGTCGGCCTTCGGCACCCGGGAGCAGTTGCTCCAGGCCCTCTATGACCGCTGGGCCAACGAATACCTGGACGCGGTCCGTCAGCGTGTCGGCCCGGCGCCGACACGCGAAGAGGCGGTGCAGGCGCACATCGCGCTGACCCGCGAGCTGGACAACCAGGAGGCCGATCGCGCGGCCGGGCTGATGGCGGCCACGCTGGATGCCCCGCAGGTTCGCCGCGAGGCCCAGGCGTTCTATCGAAGCCTGCTGGAAATGGACGCGCCGCTGGACGCCGCCGGGCGTCGTGCGCGGCTGGCGCTGCTGGCCACCGAGGGGGTGTTCCTGCTGCGCTGCTTCGGTCTGCTGGAGCTTGGCGAGGACCAGTGGCAGGGCATCTTCGACGACATCGAGGGTTCGCTCACCGATCAGGCACCCTCGCGGGGCTAGGCGCCTGGAGCGCCTGGCGCTGCCCGTTCATCCTCTGGCGCCCCTGTCGGATCGACGGTCGCGCACCTTCCCGCGCCGGGATTTTCTTATGGAAGAGGGTCACCGGTGGCCCTGGTGAGAGGTGAAATCATGAGCGAAGACAGCATCTGGCAAAGCGTCGCGCAGGCGCCCGGCGAGTCGGACGATACGGGCATCGACGATGCACCGATTTCCGATCCGAACGATGAGTCGGGCGTGACCGACGAAGACATCGACATGTTCGAGGACGACCCGAACATTCCAACGGAGTGAGCGTCCGTCGCCATGTCGCCCCGGCCCCCTGCCGGGGCGGCATGGCCCTTTCCCCCGGCGGCTACGGCTTCGTGACGCCGCCCACCGCGACGATCTGCTCGATCAGCCACTGCAGGGCCGCGTCCCGTTCGCGCTGCGCAATGCTCACGATGTCCAGGCGAAACGTGCCGAGATCGAACGGCAACTCCAGCAGTTGCAGCGGAAGCAGCTTCGCGAAATGCCGTGCGAGCTGGGTCGGCAGCACCGCCGCCAGGTCGCTGCTGGCCACGATGTGGGCGGCCTGAAGGTAGTTGGGTGTGGTGTAGACGACGTCGCGTTCGAGGCCCTGATCTTCCAGCCACTGGTCGACCATGCCCCGCGTCTGGCCGCCGTGGACCCAGAGATGGCGCAGGCGCAGGAAGCCGGGCAGGTCCAGCCGCTCGCCGATCAGCGGATGCCCGCGACGCACCGCGACCCGCAGGGTTTCGCTGGCCCAGTGGCGCGTATGAAAACGCGCCGGCACGTCGACGAAGCGCCCGAGGACGAGGTCCAGCTCGCCGTCGTCCAGCGCGTCGGCGGGCAGGCTCGGGGTGAGATGCTCGATCGCCAGCTGGATGCCCGGCGCGGCCTGGGCCAGGTGCGCCATCAGCGCGGGCATGCAGATCAGCTCGACGTAGTCGGTCACCGCGATGACGAAGCGCTGGCGGCTGGTGGCCGGGTCGAAGAAGTCGCCGGCATTGAGCGTGTGTTCGATCTGCTGCAAGGCGTCGCGGATCGGCGCCTCCAGGCCCAGCGCCCGTGGGGTGGGCTGCATCACGCGGCCGACGCGCACCAGCAGCGGATCGTCGAGCAGTTCACGCAGGCGGTTGAGCGCATTGCTGACGGCCGGCTGGCTGAGCGACAGGCGCTCGGCCGCACGGGAGACGTTGCGTTCGCGCAGCAGGGCGTCCAGCACGCGCAGCAGGTTGAGGTCGAAGTTGTAGATATTCATCTAATGAATTGCAAACATCACAAGACTAAATTTCAAAAATAGTACTCGTTTCATCTAAGGTAGGTCTTCTGATTTTTCCGCCTTGCGACGAGGACAGCTGCAATGAGCCAAACCCGCTTCGATATCCAGACCGCCGCCGTGATCGGGGCGGGCACCATGGGCCGCGGTATCGTCATGAGCCTGGCCAATGCCGGGGTGCAGGTGCGCTGGCTGGACAACAACCCGCAGATGCTCGAACAGGCACTGGGCGTGGTGGCCGATACCTATGCGCACAACGTGCGCCAGGGGCGGATCGACGACGCCCAGGCCCAGGCCCGTCGCGCCTGCATCAGCCAGGCGGCAGATTATCGGGCATTGGCGGACGTGGACCTGGTGATCGAGGCGGTCTACGAGAACCTCGAACTCAAGCAGACCCTCTTCCGCGAGCTGGACGGCATCCTTAAGCCCGAGGCGATCCTCGCCAGCAACACCTCGGCGCTGGACATCGACGCCATCGCGGCGGTCACCAGGCGCCCGGAACAGGTGGTGGGCCTGCACTTCTTCAGCCCGGCGCACATCATGAAGCTGCTTGAAATCGTCCGTGGTGCGAAAACCTCGCAAGCGGTGCTCGACGCCTCCAGCGAACTCGGCAAGCGCATGGGCAAGGTCAGCGTGATCGCCGGCAACTGCCCGGGTTTCATTGGCAACCGCATGCTCAAGACCTACGTGCGCGAGGCGCGGATGATGCTGCTCGAAGGCGCCTACCCACATCAGGTGGACGCCGCGCTGCAGGGCTTCGGCTTCGCCATGGGGCCGTTCCGCATGTACGACGTGGTCGGCATCGACCTGGAGTGGCGCGCCCGCGAGCTGGCCGGCAAGGGGCAGGACGAAGCCGAGGTACAGGTCGACAACCGCCTCTGCGAACTGGGCCGCTTCGGCCAGAAGTCGCGCATGGGGTACTACCGCTACGCCGAGGGCAGCCGCCAGGCCGAGCACGACCCGGACGTGGATGCGCTGGTGCAGCGCGAATCCGAACGGTTGGGCTTCCAGCGCCGCGAGATCGGCGAAGAGGAAATTCGCGAGCGCTGCCTGCTGGCCCTGGTCAACGAAGGCGCCAAGATCCTCGAGGAAGGCATGGCCGAGTCCAGCACCGACATCGACACCGTTTACCTCTACGGCTACGGCTTCCCGGCCGAGGTCGGCGGGCCGATGACCTGGGCGGACCGCCAGGGCCTGCCGGCCATTCGCGACCGGCTCAGCGCACTGGCCGAGCGCCACGGACCGCATTGGCAACCAGCCGAACTGATCGACAGCCTGGCCACCCTCGGCGGCCGCTTCGTCGACTACAAGAAGAAGGAGGCCTGACCATGGACTACAAGGCACCGCTGCGCGACATGCGCTTCGTCCTGCACGAGTTGTTCGACGCCACCGCGCACTGCGAGCAGCTGGGTAACGGCCTGGACCGCGAGCTGATCGATGGCGTGCTGGAGGAAGCCGCGCGCTACACCGGCGGCGAGATCGCGCCGCTCAATCGCAACAGCGATGAGGAAGGCGTGACCCTTGAGAACGGTGAGGTGAGGACGCCCAAGGGCTTCGTCGAGGCTTACAAGCAGTATGTCGATAACGGCTGGGCGAGCATGACCGGCCCGACCGAGTACGGCGGCCAGGGATTTCCCCAACTGGTGGCCTGCAACTTCCACGAGATGCTGATGGCGGCGTCGCTGTCCTTTCGCATCTATTCGGGGCTGACCGAAGGCGCGGTGCTGGCGCTGTACAAGCACGGCAGCGAGGCGCTGAAGAATGCCTACCTGGCCAAACTGGTCAGCGGTAGCTGGAGCGGCACCATGTGCCTGACCGAGCCCCAGGCCGGTACCGATCTCGCGCTGCTGCGCACCCGCGCCGAACCGCAGGCCGACGGCAGCTACCGGGTCACCGGCAGCAAGATCTTCATCTCCGGCGGCGAGCACGACATGAGCGAGAACATCGTTCATCTGGTGCTGGCGCGCCTGCCCGATGCGCCGGCCGGGGTGAAGGGCATCAGCCTGCTGCTGGTGCCCAAGTTTCTCGCCAACGTCGACGGCACGCCCGGCGAGCGCAATGCGCTGTCCTGTGGCGCCATCGAGCACAAGATGGGTATCAAGGGCGCGGCCACCTGCGTGATGAATTTCGACGGCGCCACGGGCTGGGTCGTCGGTGAGCCGAACCAGGGCCTGGCCTGCATGTTCACCATGATGAACGATGCGCGCTTCCAGGTCGGGTTGCAGGGCCTCGGGATCGCCGAGCAGGCCTACCAGGGTTCGCTCGCCTATGCCCGCGAGCGGTTGCAGTCGCGTGCGCTGTCGGGCGTGGCGCACCCGGACAAGCCCGCCGACCCGATCATCGTTCATCCGGATGTGCGCCGCATGCTGCTGATCCAGAAGACCTTGGTCGAGGGCTGCCGCATGCTGGCAGCCTACTGCGCCCGTGAGCTGGACCTGGAGCACGGCCATCCGGATACCGCCGCGCGCAAGGCCGCCGGCAAGCGCGCGGCGTTGTTGATCCCGATCGTCAAGGCGTTCTTCACCGACATGGGCCAGGAAGTGGCGAGCCTGGGCGTGCAGGTCTATGGCGGCCATGGCTACATCCGCGAATGGGGCATGGAGCAGTTGATGCGCGACAGCCGCATCACCCAGCTGTACGAAGGTACTAACGGCATCCAGGCGCTGGATTACATCCGCCGCAAGCTGATGGGGGACGGTGGTGCCGAGCTGCAGGCGATTCAGGCCGAATTCCTGTCACTGTGCGACGAGCTGGAAACCCTCAAGGCGCTAGCCGACCTCATCGGACCGGTGCGCGCGCGCCTGATCCAGTGGCGTGAACTCACCGACGAAGTGCTGACCCGTGTCGTCCAGGACCCGCAGGAAATCGGTGCGGTGTCGGTGGATTTCCTGCACTACTCATCGTACGCCCTGCTGGCCGGGCTCTGGCTGAAGGCGGCCGGCACTGCACAGCAGGCGCTGGATGCTGGCAGCGGCGAGGCGGCCTTCTATGAGGCCAAGCTGCATAGCGCCCGCTTCTACATGCGACGCGTACTGCCGCGCGCCAGCGGCCACCGCGAGGCCTTGCTCGGGGGTGCCGAATGCCTCATGGCGATGCCGGAGGCGCAGTTCGCGTTTTGAGCGCCGAGCGCTTTGGGCGGTGTTCGCCGAAGCCCAATCCAATAAAAATCAGGAGGCACCATGCACCCGTTCAGTTTTGCCACCACCGCCCAGCTGATTTGCGAGCCGGGCTCAGCCAAGCGTCTTGCCAGCCTGTGCCGCGACCGCGAGGCGCGCTCGGTGCTGATCGTCACCGATCCGGGCATCACCCGCCTTGGGCTGTTGAGCGAGGTTATGCCTGGCTTCCAGAGCGAAGGGCTGGAGGTGGGCATCTACGACCAGGTGATCGCCGACCCGCCGGAGGCGATCGTGCTCGCTGCGGTGGAGCAGGCGAAGGCGAGCAAGGCCGACCTGATCGTCGGCTTCGGCGGCGGCAGCTCGATGGACGTTGCCAAGCTGGTCGCGTTGCTGGCGCATCCTGACAACACCCAGTCGCTGCAGGACATCTACGGCGTCGGCAACGCCAAGGGCAAGCGCCTGCCGCTGATTCAGGTGCCGACCACCGCCGGCACCGGCTCGGAAGTCACGCAGATCGCCATCATCACCACCGGAGAGACGACGAAGATGGGCGTGGTCTCGCCGATGCTGTTGCCGGACCTGGCGCTCCTCGATGCCGATCTCACCCTCGGCCTGCCTCCGGCGGTCACCGCGGCGACGGGGATCGACGCCATGGTGCATGCCATCGAGGCCTATACCAGCGCGTTGAAGAAGAATCCCATGTCCGACCTGCTGGCGCGGGAGGCGCTGCGCCTGCTGGCGGCCAACCTCGACGAGGCGGTGCACAACGGGCAGAACCGCGAGGCGCGCCAGGCCATGCTGCTCGGCGCCTGCCTGGCCGGCCAGGCGTTCGCCAATGCGCCAGTGGCGGCGGTGCATGCGCTGGCCTATCCGCTGGGTGGCAACTTCCATATTCCGCACGGGCTGTCGAATGCGCTGGTGCTGCCGCAGGTGCTGCGCTTCAACGTCAGCGCGGCGACTACCCATTACGGTGAACTGGCGCCGATCGTCCTCGGTGACCGGCTGCGCTCGGGCGATCCATCCACCTATGCCGAGCAATTGATCGAGGAATTCGAGCGGATGAGCGCCCGCGTCGGGCTGCCGACCCGCCTGCGCGACGCCGGCGTACCGGAAGACATGCTGCCGCAACTGGCCAAAGAGGCGATGCTGCAACAGCGTTTGCTGGTCAACAACCCGCGAGAGGTCACCGAGGCCGACGCGCTGGCGATCTACCGCGCCGCTTATTGATCCTCTGCGGCGCGCGGCCTCCGTCGCGCGCCGGCCCGCCTTCAAGGAATTTTCGAATGGCCGAACAACCGCAGCATCTGCGCGCCGACTACCGCCACTTCCGACCGATCACCACGCGCTGGCACGACAACGACCTCTACGGCCACGTGAACAACGTCGTCTACTACAGCTATTTCGACAGCGCGGTGAACGCCTACCTGATCGAGCGCGGCGGGCTGGATATCCATGAGGGCGAGGTGGTCGGATTCGTGGTGAGTTCGTCCTGCGACTACTTCGCCTCCATCGCCTTTCCGGACGCCCTGGACGTCGGCCTGCGGGTCGGCAAGCTGGGCAACAGCTCGGTGCAGTACGAGCTGGCGATCTTCAAGGCGGGCGAAGAGCAGGCGTGCGCGGCGGGGCGTTTCGTCCACGTCTTCGTCGACCGCGCCAGCAACCGGCCGGTGCCGATTCCCGCCAGGTTGCGCGAGGCGCTGGTAGCGCTGGGCTGACCGTCCGTACCGGCCACCCAACGCAGCGGCAAGGGTTCCGTTATGCTCGGCGATCATGACGACCGATGATTTCTATCTGCTGGGCTTCCTGCTCGGCCTGATCCAGATGCTGGGCATCGCCGCGGCCCTGCATGCCGTGTACACCGTGCGCACGGCGCAGGGGGCGATCGCCTGGGCGATCTCGCTGGTGTTCATGCCCTACCTCACGCTGCTGCCTTACCTGGTCTTCGGCCGCAGCCGTTTCGATGCCTACATCCGCGCCCGACGCGCCGCCGACGACGAAATGCGCGAGGCGATACGCGACCTGGACTGGCGGCCCTGGGTCGAGGAGGCGCAGGCGGCGCGCGAGTCGCCCGCCTATGGCGAGCTGAAGGTGCTGGCCGGGCTCGCCGGGCAGCCGGTGCTGGCCAACAACCGGGTGCGCCTGCTGATCGACGGCGAGGCGGCCTTCGAGGCGATCTTCGAGGCCATCGAGACGGCCCGAAAGGTGGTGCTCGTCCAGTTCTTCATCGTGCGCGACGACAGGCTCGGCCGCCGTCTGCAGGCCTTGCTGCTGCGCAAGGCCGCCGAGGGCGTGAAGGTCTACCTGCTGTTCGACAGCATCGGCAGCCATGCGCTGTCGCAGGGTTACGTGAGGGCCCTGCGCGAGGGCGGTGTGAAGGTGAAGGGCTTTTCCGCGCGGCGCGGCATGATCACCCGCTTCCAGCTCAATTTCCGCAACCACCGCAAAGTGGTGGTGGTCGATGGCCGGGTCGGCTTCATCGGCGGGCTCAACGTGGGCGACGAGTACCTCGGCCTCAAGCCGCCGCTGGCGCCCTGGCGCGACACCCACCTGGAGCTCGAAGGACCGGTGCTGGCCTGCCTGCAGGAGTCCTTCGCCCAGGACTGGTACTGGGTCACCCACAAGCTGCCGCCGCTGCTGCTGCCCGAGACGTATCCGGAGAACGGGGTGATCTGCCAGATGGTCGCCGCCGGCCCGGCCGACAGCCAGGAAACCGGGTCGCTGCAGTTCGTCGCGGCGATCAACGCGGCGCGCCAGCGAATCTGGCTGACCAGCCCGTATTTCGTGCCCGACGAGTCCGTGCTCGGGGCGTTGCGCCTGGCGGTGCTGCGGGGTGTCGAGGTGCGCCTGCTGCTGCCGTCCCGTCCCGATCACCGGGTAGTCTATGCCGCCTCGAGCCTGTATGCGGGCGAGGCGTTGAAGATAGGCATCCGGGTGTTCCGCTACCAGCCGGGGTTCATGCACCAGAAGGTCCTGCTGATCGATGACATCTGCGCGGCGGTGGGCAGCGCGAACCTCGACAACCGGTCGTTCCGGCTGAATTTCGAGCTCACCGTGTTCACCGTCGACGAGGTGTTCGCCAGCGAGGTCGAGGCCATGCTGATGGATGATTTTGACCGCTCGATCGAGCTCAGCCGGCAGAGCCAGCGCAGCACTCACCGCTTGCGGCGATTCGGCATGCGCATCGCCCGCCTGGTCTCTCCGGTGCTCTAACACGGGGGCTGAAGGAACGACGGCCGCGCCGGACGACTCCAATGGACGAGGAATCCCAACGGAGTCGGGCATGATCAGGAAAGGCAATCCCGAGGATCTGGAAGCCCTGCTGGCGATCTGGCTGGCCGCTTCGCTGCAGGCGCATGACTTCATCGAGCCGACCTTCTGGCAGAGCAAGATGGAGGACATGCGCAATCGCTACCTGCCCAGCGCGGAGATCTGGGTTTACGAGCAATCCGGCGCGATCGAAGGCTTCTGCGCGTTGCAGGGGGATATTCTCGCCGCCCTGTTCGTCGATCCGGAAAACCACAACCAGGGCGTGGGCTCGGCACTGCTGGACAAGGCCATGGAATGCTCCGGTGGCAGGCTCGAAGTCTGTGTCTACGAGCGCAACAGCGACGCCGTCGCCTTCTATCAGCGCCATGGCTTCGTGCAGATCGACCTGCGCACCGACATGCGCTCCGGCCACGTCGAGCTGGTGATGCTGCACATGCGGGAACTCAGTGACCAGGCGCAGCGCGAGGCGGATCGCGACGCCACGGCCCTGCTCGAACCGTCCTGAACCGCGGACGCCGCGCAAGCTCCCGTTGCGTGGCCAAAGAAAAAGGCCTGCGGGTTTCGCAGGCCTTCTGTTCAACGATGTTTCTTGTGCCACTCGTGCTTGTGGTGGCCCTTGCCCGGGTGCTTGCGGTGATGCTTGGCGTATCGCTTGTCGTGACGGTGCCTGTCGCTGTCGTCGTCGGCGCCGTAGGCATTGCCGAGCGCGCCGCCGGCGCCGCCACCCACCGCGGCGCCGATCAGCCCGCCGGTGCTGCCGCCGACCTGCTGGCCGATCACGTTGCCGCCCGCCGCGCCGAGACCGCCGCCGATCGCCGCTTCCGTACGGCTGCGCTTGTCGGCACCGACGGCGCTGCCGGCGGCGCCGCCGAGGCCCGCACCGATCGCCGCGCCGGTCGATCCGCCCAGGTGTTCGCCTACCACTGTGCCCAGGGCGCCACCGAGGGCGCCGCCCACGCCGGCTTCGACCGAGCTGCCGGCCATGGCGCTGCTGGCGCAAAGGCCAAGGGACAACAGGAGCATCGAGGAATACTTCATAGGGGCTGCGCCTCCACGGGATGACGGCGCGATCCTCGCTTCGCTTGCAGGGCCGGCGCAAGCGATTTCGGCGGGGCGGTGTGAATCACCGCACGTTCGCTAAGTTTTTGTTTTTTCAGGGGGAACCAGCAGCGAAACGGCGGGTCCGATGCCGCTTCGGAGGGCGAAAGCTGCTGGCTGCGAGGTTCTAGCGGCGCGCCAGTCCGGCGGCGCTGTAGACCCGCGGCGGCGAATGCTGGGGCAGGTGGATCAGGTTCAGCGCGTGGCGCTGGGCCCACTGTACCGCCAGGGCCGTGGGTGCCGACAGCGACGCCAGGGTGGGAATCCCGGCGCGGACCACCTTGTGGATCAGCTCCAGGCTGCACCGGCTGGTGACGATGGCGACACCGGCGCTGGCGTCGATCTTCTGCCGCACCAGCGCACCGATCAGCTTGTCCAGCGCGTTATGCCGACCGATGTCCTCGCGCCCCAGCCGCAGCGTGCCGTCGCCATCCATGAACAGCGCGGCATGGACCGCACCGCAGTGGCGCCCCAGGACCTGGAAATCACCGATCTTCTGCCGCAGCCCCTCGAACCACTCGGCGCGCGGCAGGCTGCCGGCCGGCAGGGACTCGAGCTCCGGCAACGCCTGCTCCAGCGCCTCGACGCCGCACAGCCCGCAGCCGCTGTTGCCCGCCAGCTGCCGGCGTTGCTGCTTGAGCTGCCAGAAAGCGCGGTTGCTCAGGTTCACCTCGGCCCGGCGGGCCTCGCCTTCGCCTTCGATCTGCACGTCGTAGAGATCGTCCGGCGACTCGGCCAGCCCCGCGGTCAGGGTGAACCCGACCACGAAGTCTTCCAGGTCCAGCGGCGAGACCATCATCACGCTGTGGCTGAGCCCGTTGTAGGCGATCGACAGCGCGACTTCCGCCGCCAGCGCGCTGATGCCGACGCTCTGCCCGGGGTTTTCCAGGCTGCTGTAGCGGGCCTGGTCCTGGGCGTGGGCGATGGCGGCGGGAATCGGGGTATCGGCGCTGGTGCGGGTCATCGGCGTCTCGTTACCGCTGGGCGGTGGTGCGGGGTCAGGAGCGCGAGGGTATGACCAATAGCCTTGCCGGTAAACCCCGCTTGCCGAGCGGTCGCCCGGCAAGCGCGCCCTAATGCAGCGCCTCCTGGATCCGCAGGATCAGCTTGTCGATGGTGAAGGGCTTGGTGATCAGGTCCATGCCCGGTTCGAGGAAGCCGCTGCTGGCCGCCTGCTCGGCGTAGCCGGTCATGAACAGCACGCGCAACTGAGGCCGGTGCTGGCGGGCGATGTCGGCGAGCTGGCGACCGTTCATGCCCGGCAGGCCGACGTCGGTGAGCAAAAGGTCGATGCGCGCCGGGGAGCTCAGCAGCTCGATCGCGGTGTTGCCTTCGGCCGCCTCGAGGGTGGCGTAGCCCATTTCGCCGAGCGCATCGATGACCAGCATCCGCACCGCGGCGTCGTCTTCGACGACCAGCACGGTCTCGCCTTCGCTGGCCGGCAGGGCGTCCTGCCAGGAGCGCTCCGGCTCGACGGCCTCGTCCGGCTTCAGGCTGGCCGGCAGATAGATGCATACCTGGGTGCCCGAGCCGACCTCGCTGGTCAGCTGGACGCTGCCGCCGGACTGGCGGACGAAACCGTAGATCATCGACAGGCCGAGGCCGGTCCCCTGGCCGATGGGCTTGGTGGTGAAGAAGGGCTCGAAGGCGCTGGCCAGTACCTTGGGCGGCATGCCGCAGCCGGTGTCGCTGACGGTCAGGGTCACGTACTGGCCGGGCAGCAGTTCGGCCAGCGGCCTGTCTTCGGTGACCTCGACGTTGCGCGTGGCGATGCGCAGGATGCCGCCGTCGGGCATCGCGTCGCGGGCGTTGATGACCAGGTTCAGCAGCGCGCTTTCCAGCTGGTTCTCGTCGCTGTCGACCCGCCACAGCCCTTCCTGCAGGTCGCTGACGATCTGGATGTGCGCGCCGAGGGTGCGGCTGAGCAAGTCGCGGATCGAGAGGATCAGGCCGTTGAGCTCGACCTGCTTGAGGTTCAGTGGTTGGCGACGGGAAAACGCCAGCAGGCGGTGGGTCAGCGCCGAGGCGCGGTTGGCCGAGGTGATCGCCGCGTCGATGAAACGGCGGGTTTCGCCATGGCGGCCGGTCGCGATGTAGTGCTGCACCAGGTCCAGCCCGCCGATGATGCCGGTGAGCATGTTGTTGAAGTCGTGGGCGATGCCGCCGGTGAGCTGGCCGACCGCCTCCATCTTCTGCGCCTGGCGCAGCGCTTCCTGGGCCTGCTCGCGCTTGGACATTTCGGCCAGCAGGCGCTCGTAGACCTCCGCCAGTGCGCGGGTGCGCTCCTGGATGCGGCTTTCCAGGTTCTCGTTCAGCTCGCGCAGCGACTGCTCGGCGGTGCGCCGGTCGTGGATGTCCTCGGCGGTGCCGTGCCAGCGGATCACCTGGCCGTCGGCATCGTGCAGCGGCAGCGCGCGCAGGCGCATCCAGTGGAAGTCGCCGCCGACCACCTGCAGGCAGTGCTCGATGTCGAACGGCAGCCCGCTGCGCTGGGCGTCCTGCCAGATGTTGCGCAGCGCCTGCGGGTGCCGCGCGCGGACCAGGTCGACCCAG
Source organism: Stutzerimonas nosocomialis (assembly GCF_005876855.1). Lineage (GTDB taxonomy): Bacteria > Pseudomonadota > Gammaproteobacteria > Pseudomonadales > Pseudomonadaceae > Stutzerimonas > Stutzerimonas nosocomialis. The sequence continues at coordinate 215,232 of NZ_QLAE01000001.1, forward strand.
AACCGCCCGAGCGCCTCGTCCTCGGGGACGCTGAGCTGCTGCAGCCAGCGCTCGGAGAGGAAGATGAAGCGGCCCTCGGCATCCAGGCTCCAGTGCATCGCCGGCGACAGGTCGATGGTGGCGCGCAGGTGCTGTTCGCTCTCGCGCAGCGCCCGCTCGGTGTTCCAGCGTTCGGTGACGTCCAGCGCCAGCACGTAGAAACCGTGCACCGCGCCGCCGGCATCGCGACGGGGCAGGTACTGCACCAGCGCGCGACGCTGCTGGCCGTCCTGGTGCGGGGTGTAGGCCTCGAAGGTGACCGGCGAGCCGGACAGCGCGGTGCGGATGTGCTGGCGGCGACTTTCGTAGTCGCGGTCTCCGAGCACCTGGCGCACGGTCTTGCCGGCCAGCCATTCGGGGGTGTGGCCGTACCACTCCTGGTAGGCGCGGTTGTTGAAGCGGTAGCGCTCGTTCTCGTCGATGTAGCCGATCAGGATCGGCAGCGCGTCGGTGATCAGCTTCAGCTCCGCCTCGCTCTTGCGCAGCGCCTCTTCGCTGGCCTGCTGGCGGGTGATGTCCATCACCGCGCCGGGGAAGCGTACCGGGCGGTTCTGCTCGTCATAGTGGACGCGCCCGCGGGCGAAGGCCCAGCGCGTCTTTCCGCCGTCGGCGGCGAGCCGGTAGTACTCGGCGAAACTGCCGGTCTCGCGGATGCTCTGCTCCAGCGCCGCCTGGACGCGGGCGCGCTCCTCGGGATGGACGTGCAGGAAGAAGTCCTCGAGCGGCAGGTTGCGCTCGGCGTCGCTCATGTGCGGCGGCAGGAAGCGCGACAGCGTCATGTCGGCGACGGACGCATCGGCCCCGAGGGTCCAGTCCCAGATGCCGACCAGGTCGCTCGCCTCGAGGGCGGTCTGCAGGCGCTGCTCGTTCTGGCGGTGCGCTTCGGCGCTGAGCTTGTAGCCGAACGCGGCTTCCGCCAGGCGGGCTTCGGTGCGCATCTGGTCGGTCGTTTCGATGATGCACAGCAGCAGGCCGTCGACGGCGTCGTCGGGCTCGCCGCGGATCGGGCTCAGCGACAGGTCGAACCAGGCGTCGTGCCTGTCTTCGCCGCGCTCGATCTGCAGGTACTGGTTCCTGATCAGCCGCGGCTCGCCGCGACGGGCCCTGTCGCAGGCAGGCTCCAGCACTGACCAGGTATCGCCCCAGCCCTGGCAGGCGGGCGTGCCCAGGTCCTGCCGGTCGCGGTTGCCGATGAGCCGGGCGTGGGCGTCGTTGTAGAGCTGGATGCCGTCGGCACCCCAGAGGATGCACATCGGCAGGGGTGCATCGAGGATGGTGTCGAGCAGGATGCGTAGCGAGGGCGGCCAGTTGGCCGGTGCGCCGAGTGGTGTTGCTGCCCAGTCATGACGGCGAATCCGTTCGCCCATCTTGCTCGTGCTGCGCGGCCAGGGCGCGGCTCCTTTGGAGGTCATAAATCGTCCGATTGAACACGTGGTGGAGGGATCTTCACCTTTCTCTGAGTGTGGTTGGTCAAATGGCTTCGGTAAAGCCGCCAGACGATCAATTGACGAGACCGGCCAGGTTGCGTACCAGCGCGAGGTAGTCCTCCACGGCGGCGAATTCCTCGGTATCGCGAGGGCCGCCCCGGCTGTCGGGTTCACGCACCGCCAGCAGGTGGGCGACACCGAAGCGCGCGGCGCTGCGCAGCACCGCCAGGCTGTCGTCGATGAACAGCGTGCGGGAGGGGTCGAAGGGGAAGTCCTGCCGCAGGGCGAACCAGAACTGCTGGTCTTCCTTGGGAAACCCGTAGTCGTGGGAGCTGATCATGCGGTCGAACCAGGGCGCCAGCTCGATGCGCTCGAGCTTGAGCGACAGCGAGTCGCGGTGGGCGTTGGTGATCAGGGCGACGTGCTTGCCGGCCTGGCGCAGGGCGCCGAGGAAGAGGTCGGCGGCCGGGCGCAGGGCGATCAGGTCGGCGATCTCGCGCTTCATCTGGCGGATCGGCAGGTCGAGTTCGCGGGTCCAGAAGTCGATGCAGTACCAGGTCAACCGGCCCTGATGCTCCTTGAACAGCGGCGCCAGTTCCAGTTCGGCCATGGCCGGGCTGATGCCGTGGCGTTCGGCGTAGCGTTGCGGCAGGTACTGGAGCCAGAAATGGTTGTCGAAGTGCAGATCCAGCAGGGTGCCGTCCATGTCGAGCAGGACGGTGTCGATCTCGGACCAGGGCAGGGATGCGGTCATGGCGGGCTCGTAGCGGGAAGGAAGGCCTCGGTCGTAAACCGGTCGCGGTCGTTGTCATTAGCCGGGGTATGATAGCCCCTCGCGTTTCCAGGAGTGATGCCATGCGCCAGAAACCCACCGTGCTCGCCCGCGAGATCGTCGCCACCAGCCGGCTGTTCCGCGTCGAGGAGTTGCAGCTGCGCTTCGCCAACGGCGTGGAGCGAACCTACGAACGGCTGGTCGGCAAGGGGAGCGGCTACGGCGCGGTGATGATCGTGGCGATGGAGGACGCCGAGCACGTGCTGCTGGTGGAGGAATACTGCGCAGGCACCGACGAATACGAGCTGTCGCTGCCCAAGGGGCTGATCGAGCCCGGCGAGGATGTCCTGGATGCCGCCAATCGTGAACTCAAGGAGGAGGCCGGCTTCGGTGCCCGCCGTCTGGAACATCTGACCGAGCTGTCACTTTCGCCCGGCTACATGAGTCAGAAGATCCAGGTCGTGCTCGCCCAGGACCTCTATCCGGAGCAGCTGCCCGGTGACGAACCCGAACCCCTGCGGGTGGATCGGGTCAACCTGCGCGAGCTGTCGAGTCTCATCCAGCATCCGCAGTTCAGCGAAGGGCGCGCGCTGGCCGCACTCTACCTGGCGCGCGATCTGCTTCAGCAACGAGGGGAGCTGACCCTATGAGCCATCCGTATCTGCCGACGGTGATCGACCTGGTCCGCGAGGCCGGCGAGGTGATCCTGCCTTACTGGCGCAGCGAACTCTCCGTCGAGGAAAAGGCCGACGCCTCGCCGGTCACCGCGGCCGACCTGGCGGCGCACCATCTGCTCAGCGACAAGCTCTCGGCGCTGGATGCGTCGATTCCGGTGCTCTCGGAGGAGGCCTGCGACCTGCCGTTCGACACGCGTTCGCGCTGGACGCGCTGGTGGCTGGTCGACCCGCTGGACGGCACCAAGGAGTTCATCGCCGGCACCGAAGAGTTCACCGTCAACGTGGCGCTGATCGAAGAGGGGCGCGTGGTCTTCGGCGTGGTCGGCATTCCCGCCACGGGCCGCTGCTACTACGGCGGCAGCGACATCGGCGCCTGGGCCTCGGAGAGCAGCGGCGACGCCCGGCCGCTGCGGGTGAGCACCGAGCAGTCGGGCGCCTTTCGCGTGGTGGCCAGCCGGCGCCACTCCAGCGCCGCCCAGGAGCAGCTGATCGACGGGCTGAAGCAGGCGTTCGGTGCGCTGGAGCTGGTCAACGTCGGCAGTTCGCTCAAGTTCTGCCTGCTGGCCGAGGGCGAAGCCGACTGCTATCCGCGGCTGGCGCCGACCTCGCAGTGGGACACGGCGGCGGCCCAGGGCGTGCTCGAAGGTGCCGGGGGGCAGGTACTGGACGTGACGGGCGCGCCACTCGATTACGCCGCGCGACACGACTTCCTCAACCCGTCGTTTCTCGCCCTGCCGCAGGGCGCGCCCTGGCGCGATCGGCTGGTCGAACTGGCCAATCGCGGCTGAGCCTGCCGCGCGCGCGGCAGTTACTTGTGCAGGACGAACTGGCCGGTGAAACGCACCGCGTCACGGCCATCGGCCGCGAGGATGCGGCTCTGCAGGGTCAGGCGCGAACGTCCTCGGCGGCGGTAGATGGTCTCGAAGCGCTCCCAGGCGTCGTCGGCCGGCGCCGAGCAGATCGCCACGGCGTCGTCGACCACCGGCAGCGGGTATTCGATCTTGCCTTCGTGGATGACGATATGCCCATCCTCGATGCCCGCCTCGCGCAGCCGCAGGTGCAGCCAGCCCCAGCCGGCCAGCACCGAGGCGCAGTAGAGGCTGCCGCCGAACATGCTGCTCTTGTGGTTGACGTTGGCCTCCAACGGGACGTTGAGGCGAAGCTCGTGACCTTCCCATTGCAGTACACGCAGCCCCATGGCGCGCGTCAGCGGAATGTCGTGATGGAGGATGGCTTCCAGGTAGCGACTATCGCGGCTCATGCCGAGGAGGTTCCTAAATGTTTCGAAGACAAGGCAGACGCCAAGCATGACTGCTGAGTCACGCTTTTGCCACCCTCGGCGCCCATTCAGTTGCGCTCATCGACCCCTGGCGCCAGGGGCCGGCGCGGCATGTTCGCGGGTGTGATAGCAGGAGAACAAGGCGGCCTGGTCGCCACCCGATCTCAGCGCGCGGCTTTGGGCCGGTACGCGCAGTGGCCGGGGCGCGGGCCGATGCGCGGGTGGTTGCGACAGGTCTCGGGACGCTTGTCGTAGATGGTGCACAGGCGACTGACGCGATCCAGATAGAGGCAGTCGTTGTTGGCCAGGCGCACCAGGGTGTAGACCTCGGTCTTCTGGTTGAAGCGCTCGACCACGCCCATCTTGATCAATCGCTTGGCGATCGACTTGCCCGGCTCGTCGCGCTCGAAGGCATCGACCACGCCGATGCGGATCAGGTCGTCGATGCGCGTTTCCACCGGCAGGGTGCAGCAGGTGGCGTCGCAGCTGCGGCACATGCCGTTGCTGTAGCGCGGCCAGGTTTCCAGGCGATCGAGGTCGGCGGCGGGGATGACTTTGGGCTTCACGGGGCATGGCCAGGGCAGGGAGGCGCGCGATCATAGCCGGCGCGGGAAAAATATCCACTCCGTCCGACGAGGCGAAACCCTGACGGACGGTCACGCAGAGCCGCATGAAACCTGCAACCCTTTGGGGAATCTATCGCAAGAGTGGCCGCGCAGCCGCCGTGGCCACCCCTCATGTGTTTTCCAATGTCCCGAGGTCAGCCCATGACGCAGGAGCCCAACGTCCCGAAATCCGACGAAGTCGCCGCCTTCCGAGAAGCGGTTCTGTCCAAACTGACCTATTCGGTCGGCAAGGACCCGGAGCACGCCTTCGACCATGACTGGTTCGAGGCGATCGCCCTGGCCGCTCGCGACCAGATCGTCGACCAGTGGATGAACCACACGCGCAAGGCCTATAGCGAAGGCAAGAAGCGGGTCTACTACCTCTCGCTGGAATTCCTCATCGGACGGCTTTTGATCGACAGCCTGAGCAACCTCGGCATCCTCGACACCGCGCGCGAGGCGCTGGCCGGTCTTGACGTCGACATCGAGCGGATTCGCCTGCTCGAGCCGGACGCGGCGCTCGGCAACGGCGGCCTCGGCCGGTTGGCGGCGTGCTTCATGGAGAGCATGTCGACCCTGGGCATCGCCGCCCATGGCTACGGCATCCGCTACGACCACGGCCTGTTTCGCCAGGCGATCGTCGACGGCTGGCAGCACGAGCAGACCGAAACCTGGCTCGACTTCGGCAACCCCTGGGAATTCGAACGGCCGGAAACCAGCTACCTGATCGGCTTCGGCGGCAGCGTATCGGCCATGCCCAGCGAGAACGGCGGCGAGCCCAAGCACTTCTGGCACTGGGCCGAGGGGGTACGGGCGATCGCCTACGACACACCCATCGTCGGCTGGAAGGGCGGCGGCGTGAACACCCTGCGCCTCTGGCGCGCCCGGGCCGAGGCGGACTTCCATCTCGAGCGCTTCAATGCCGGCGACCACATCGGTGCGGTCGCCGAGGAGGCGCGTGCCGAGGCCATCTCGCGGGTGCTCTATCCGGCCGACAGCACCGAGGCCGGCCAGGAGCTACGCCTGCGCCAGGAATACTTCTTCGTCGCCGCCTCGCTGCAGGACCTGTTGCGTCGGCACCTCAAGCAGCGCGATTCGCTCGACAGCCTGCCGGAGTTCGCCGCGATCCAGCTCAACGACACTCACCCGGCGATCGCCGTGGCCGAGCTGATGCGCCTGCTGGTCGACGTGCATGCCATGCCCTGGGACAAGGCCTGGAAGATCACCGTGGGGACCCTGTCCTACACCAACCACACCTTGTTGCCCGAGGCGCTGGAGACCTGGCCGGTCGGGCTGATGGAGCGGTTGCTGCCGCGCCACATGCAGATCATCTACCTGATCAACGCGTACCACATCGATTCGCTGCGGGCCAAGGAGATCCATGATTTCGAGCTGCTGCGCTCGGTCTCGCTGATCGAGGAGGAGCACGGTCGCCGCGTGCGCATGGGCAACCTCGCCTTCCTCGGCTCGCACCGGGTCAACGGGGTGTCGGCCCTGCATACCCAGCTGATGCGCAAGACGGTCTTCACCGACCTGCATGGGCTCTACCCGCAGCGCATCACCAACAAGACCAACGGCATCACTTTCCGCCGCTGGCTCTACCAGTCCAACCCGCGGCTCACCGCGCTGATGGTCGAGGCGGTGGGCGAGTCCATCCTCGACTCGCCGGAGACCGCGCTGCGCGGGCTCGAACCCTTCGCCGACAACGCGGAGTTCCGCCGTCGCTTCGCCGAGCAGCGGCTGGAGAACAAGCGCGACCTGGCGGCGCTGATCCATCGGCGGCTGGGCATCAGCCTCGACCCGACGGCCATGTTCGACGTGCAGGTCAAGCGCATCCACGAATACAAGCGCCAGCTGCTCAACCTGTTGCACACCGTGGCGCTGTACCAGGCGATCCGCTCCGATCCGGGGTATCCCTGGGTGCCGCGGGTGAAGATCTTCGCCGGCAAGGCCGCCGCCAGCTATCACCAGGCCAAGCTGATCATCAAGCTGGCCAACGACATCGCGCGCACCATCAACGACGATCCCACCGTGCGCGGCCTGCTCAAGGTGGTGTTCCTGCCCAACTACAACGTCAGCCTGGCCGAGGACATCATCCCGGCGGCCGACCTGTCGGAGCAGATTTCCACCGCCGGGCTGGAAGCCTCGGGCACCAGCAACATGAAGTTCGCCCTCAACGGCGCGCTCACCATCGGTACGCTGGACGGCGCCAACGTGGAGATGTGCGAGCAGATCGGCGGCGAGCACATGTTCATCTTCGGCCTTACCGCCCAGCAGGTGGCGGCACGCAAGCAGGCCGGGGAGTTCAGCGCCGAGGCCACGCTCGCCGAATCGCCGCGCCTGCGGGAGGTGATGATGGCGATCCGCAACGGCGCCTTCTCGCCGGACGACCTGGCGCGCTACACCGGCCTGATCGATGGCATCACCTGGCACGACACCTTCCACGTCTGCGCCGACTTCGAGGCCTACTGGCAGGCGCAGCTCCAGGTCGAGGAGCGCTGGCGCGATTCCAACCTGTGGTGGCGGTCGGCCGTGCTCAACTCCGCGCGGATGGGCTGGTTCTCCTCGGACCGGACGATCCGCGAGTACGCCACGGAGATCTGGAAGGTGATGTAGGGCGCGCCGTCTGGAGGGTGAAGGGGAAGGCGGTGCCGGGCGATCAGCGCGGCGCACGCCGCGCTGAACTCGCGCGGGCGGCTCCGGTCTCAGGGGAGATATTGCCGTGCCACCGCACTGCCGCCGCGCTAAACTGCGCCGATCCCTCACCCTGGAGCCTTCCATGTCACGTACGACCCTCAGCCGCTACCTGATCGAGCAGACCCGAAGTCACAACACACCGGCGGATCTGCGCTTCCTCGTCGAGGTGGTGGCGCGCGCATGCAAGGCGATCAGCCATGCCGTGTCCAAAGGCGCGTTGGGTGGCGTACTCGGCAGCATGGACACCGAGAACGTCCAGGGCGAGGTGCAGAAGAAGCTGGACGTGATGTCCAACGAGATCCTGCTCGAAGCCAACGAGTGGGGCGGCACGCTGGCCGGCATGGCGTCCGAGGAAATGGACAAGCCGTACCAGATTCCCGGCCGCTACCCCAAAGGCGCCTACCTGCTGCTGTTCGATCCGCTCGACGGCTCCTCCAACATCGACGTCAACGTCTCGGTCGGCACCATCTTCTCGGTGCTGCGCTGCCCGGGCGACTGCTTCAGCCAGAACGACGTACTCGGCGAAGAAGCCTTCCTCCAGCCGGGCACCAAGCAGGTGGCCGCCGGCTACGCGGTGTACGGCCCGCAGACCATGCTCATCCTGACCCTGGGCGACGGCGTCAAGGGCTTCACCCTCGACCGCGAGCTGGGCAGCTTCGTGCTCACCCACGAGAACATGCAGGTGCCGCAGAGCACCGCCGAATTCGCCATCAACATGTCCAACCAGCGCCACTGGGAACCGCCGGTGCAGCGCTACGTCGCCGAGCTCCAGGCCGGCGAGGAAGGCCCGCTGGGCAAGAACTACAACATGCGCTGGATCGCCTCGATGGTGGCCGACGTGCACCGCATCCTGACCCGCGGCGGCATCTTCATGTACCCGCGCGATGCGCGTGAGCCGGACAAGCCCGGCAAGCTGCGCCTGATGTACGAGGCCAACCCGATGTCCTTCATCATCGAGCAGGCCGGTGGCATGGCGACCAATGGCCAGCAACGCATCCTCGAGGTGGAACCCAAGTCGCTGCACGAGCGTGTCGCGGTGTTCCTGGGCTCCAAGGAGGAAGTCGAGCGCATCACCGGCTACCACCAGGCCTGATGCAGGCCGCGCCCTGGCAGGACTTGCTGGACTGGTGGTTCGGCCAGGGCACCACGTCGATCGAGATCGCCGCCGAGAAGCAGGGCCTCTGGTTCGGCTACAAGGCGATTCAGGACGACGACGCCCGCCAGCGTTTCGGCCTCCAGGTCGAGCAGGCGCTGGCCGGTGAGCTGGATGGCTGGGCGAGCACGCCGCAGGGTTGGCTGGCGCTGATCCTGCTGCTCGACCAGCTGCCCCGCATGATCCACCGTGGCACGCCCCGTGCCTTCGCCGGCGACGAACGCGCCCAGCATCTGGTCCACGACGGCATGGCCCAGGGCGGCGACGTGCTGCTGTCGCCGATCCAGCGGGTCTTCATCTACCTGGTCTGCGAACACGCCGAAAACCTCGCGGTGCAGGACATCGCCGTCACCCAGTTCACCCTCCTGCGCGACATCGCCGCGCCCGAAGAGCGCCCGCTGTTCGACGACTTCCTGATCTTTGCCGTGCGCCATCGCGACGTGATCGCACGCTTCGGCCGCTTCCCCCATCGAAACGAGGTGCTGGGCCGCGTCTCCAGCGAGGCCGAAGCGCAGTTTCTGCGCGAGCCCGGCTCGCGCTTCTGAACGCGGCGGCACGCTCCTTCCCCCTCGAGTGGCACAGCCCGCGGAACCTCCAGGCCGCGCCGGCCTCCTAACCAGAGGCGTGAGATGGCCGTACGGCTGTGAGAAGCTAGACGCTTTGCGAATCAGAGGATGGTGTTCATGTCGCTGCGTCATCTCGCCCTGCTGGGCTGCGCGTTGTTTCTCGGGGCCTGCAACCCGATCACCCAGGACAACTACGCCAAGCTCCATGCCGGCATGCATCGCTCCGAGGTCGAGGCGCTGCTCGGCAAACCCTCCGAATGCGCCGGTGCGCTGGGCGTGTCCAGCTGCACCTGGGGCGACAAGAATCGATTCATCAGCATCCAGTATGCCGGCGACGACGTGATGATGTTTTCCGGCAAGGGACTGAAGTAAAGCGGGACCGACCCTGGGCGGTTCCTGCAGGGAGCCGCCATGCGTTATCTGTTCGCCGTGCTGTTCGCCGCCCTGGTCGCCGGCTGCGCCAGTTCCACGTCACAGACGCCTCCACTCACCGTCGGCAACGTCGACCTGGACCGTTACCAGGGCACCTGGTACGAGCTGGCCAGGCTGCCGATGTTCTTCCAGCGCAAGTGCGTGCAGTCCGAGGCGCACTACCAGCGCCGGGACGACGGTCGTCTCGCGGTGACCAATCGCTGCCGCACGCTGAACGGCGACTGGCAGCAGGCCACGGGCGAGGCCTGGCCGCAGGTCGAGGGCGAGACCGACAAGCTGTGGGTGCGCTTCGACAACTGGGCCAGCAAGCTGCTGCCCTGGTTCACCAAAGGCGACTACTGGGTCCTCTACCTCGACGAGGGGTACAACACGGCAGTGGTCGGGCACCCCGATCGCAAATACCTGTGGTTGCTGTCGCGTACGCCGACCGTCTCGACGCAGACCCAGGCGCACCTGCTGGCCGAGGCGCACAGGCGTGGCTACGACACCAGCCAGCTGATCTGGCGGCTGGACGACGAGACCCTCGAGCGGCCGCTGCCCTGAGACCGCTTCAGTCCCAGTGCAGCCGCGCCAGGCGCCAGTCCCCGTCCTCGCGCCACCATTCGAGCCGAACGCTGTAGTGACGGACGCTGTCGGGGATCAGGCCTTCGGCACCGGTCAGGGTGACCTGGGCGTCGGTGTAGCCCTTGTTGCTGTAGGTCGGGTCGAGTCGGCTCGACTGGCTCAGGGCTATGACGTTGATCGACCGGTGGCGCATGAACAGCAGCGTCATCGTGCGCTGCGCCCAGGCGCGGTCGCGGTCGTCCCCCGCGTGAAAATCGTCTGCCAGCTGTTCCATCACCGCCGAGGTACGGTGCGCCTCGATGTTTTCCTGCAGCCTGCGGGTGGCGGCTTCCAGTTCGGCCAGCGCGTCCTCGCGGGCGCAGCCGTGCAGCAGTGCCATAATGAAGAACAGCGGCAACATGAGCTTTCGCGGGGGCATGCTCTACTCCTGATTCGTGGTTATGATGCCCACAGGCCAAGCCTGGCTATAGAAGGGCGGGAGGGCAGTCGCAGCGGCGCCGGCCATAGGATGACCTAACCGGCGCAGCGCGCCGCAGACTCGGGAGAGCTTCATGCAGAACCTGTTTCCAGAAATCAAACCCTACGCCCGGCACGAGCTGCCGGTCGGTGATGGTCATGTGCTTTATCTGGATGAAAGCGGCACTCCCGACGGCCTGCCGGTGCTCTTTATACACGGTGGCCCGGGTGCCGGCTGCGATGGGTTGAGCAGACGCTTCTTCGATCCCACGCTGTACCGCATCGTCACCTTCGATCAGCGCGGCAGCGGTCGCTCGACGCCCCACGCCAGCCTCGAGAACAACACCACCGGACACCTGATCGCCGATATCGAGCGCATCCGTGAATTTCTCGGCATCGACGGCTGGGTGCTGTTCGGCGGCTCCTGGGGCTCGACGCTGGCGCTGGCCTATGCCCAGGCGCATCCGGAGCGGGTGCAGGCGCTGATCCTGCGCGGCATCTTTCTCTGCCGTCCGCAGGATCTGCACTGGTTCTACCAGGAGGGCGCGAGCCGGCTGTTCCCCGATTACTGGGAAGACTTCCTCGCGCCGATTCCCCTGGAGGAACGTGGCGACCTGATGCAGGCGTTCTACCGGCGCCTGACCGGCAACGACCAGATCGCCCAGATGCATGCCGCCAAGGCCTGGTCCTGCTGGGAGGGTCGGACCGCCACGCTGCGTCCCAACCACCAAGTGGTGGAGCGTTTCACCGATGCCCACCGGGCCCTTTCGCTGGCGCGTATCGAGTGCCATTACTTCGTCAACCAGGCGTTTCTCGAGCCTGACCAGCTGCTGCGCGACATGCCGAAGATCGCCCACCTGCCGGGGATCATCGTGCATGGCCGCTATGACCTGATCTGCCCGCTGGACAATGCCTGGGCGCTGCACAAGGCCTGGCCCAACAGCAAGCTGCATATCATCCGCGAAGCCGGTCACTCGGCATCCGAACCCTGCATCACCGATGCACTGGTGCGCGCCGCGGCGGACATCGCCCACCGGCTGCTCGACCTGCCGCCCGCGGACGCCTGATGAAAGGCCTGCTGCAACGGGTCCGCCAGGCGCGGGTGGAGGTCGCGGGCGAGGTGGTCGGCTCGATCGACCAGGGCCTGCTGGTCCTGATCGGCGTGGAGCGGGGCGATGATCCGGCGCGAGCCGACAAGCTGTTGCACCGGTTGCTCAACTACCGCGTCTTCAGCGACGAGGCGGGCAGGATGAATCGCTCGCTCAGGGACGTCGAGGGCGGGCTGTTACTGGTGTCCCAGTTCACCCTGGCGGCCGATACCCGCAGCGGCATGCGCCCGAGCTTTTCCTCCGCCGCGCCGCCGGACGAGGGCGAGCGCCTGTACGACTACCTGCTCGAGCGGGCACGCGCCAGCCACCCGCAGGTGGCCTGCGGGCGTTTCGGCGCCGACATGCAGGTCCATCTCGTCAACGACGGGCCGGTGACCCTTCTGCTGGAAACCTGAGGCTCAGAGCAGCAACCCGACCCGTTGCCGCTTCGGCAGGCGGGCCACCACCAGCTGGTGCGAGCGCGTCAGCAGGTCCTTCAGCTCCGCCGCAGCGACGACGCCGGGACGGTCCAGGCTGACCCAGCGGGCCCGCGCGAGATAGGGCGCCGGACGAAAGCCGGGGCGATCGCAGAAGCCGAGAAAATGGTCGTCGTCGACCTTGAACGCCAGCGCGCCAGCGCCGGACAGGTGCAGGGTGGCGAACATCTTGCGCTCGCCCACCGAGAAGACATGCACGCCGCCCCATTGCACGCGCTTGTGCGTGCCGGGCAGCTGCAGGCAGAAACGTTCGATGTCGTCGATGCTCATCGCTGTATTTCCGTAGCCCTGAGAGCCGGCAGTCTAGCCGCTTCGCGACGCCGTTTGCCGCTCAGCGGCGCGACGGTTCGAGGCCCTTGTCGTGCAGCCAGGTGATGGCGTATTCGCGCAGTTGGGTGGCCTGGTAGTGCAGCCAGCGTTCGCGGATACGCGGGAAGTCTTCCAGCTTGAAATCGAAGGTGCGCAGCGGCCGGCGCCCGGACAGTGCATCGCTCAGCACGGCGTGGGCCACGTGCGCGTCCGGATCGTGGATGGTGAAGAGGAAGGCCTCGCGCATCGCCAGCGACTGGGCCAGGTCCAGGCGCTCGATGTGCAGGTAACGGTCGTGCTGGACGTCGTACTTCTCCTCGGCTCCGGGCGCGGGGTCGCCGGGGAACACCGCGCGAATCTCCCCGGTTTCCTGGTCGAGGTAGTACTCGGCGGCGTCGCGGCTGTCGAGCGCGTATTCGAGGCGGTCGAGATCGATGGTCAGGGGGCGCATGAGAGCCTTTCGAAAAAAGGGGTTCAGCATTTCTGACCCTGGCGTCCCGAAGGGGTGCGCGACGTTCATCGGGCCGTGGTTCAGGCCCGCTCGACGGACTCCTGGGTGGTCCGGCTTGGCTGGGTGGTTTGCTCCAGCTGTGGTGACGGCGCCTCGCCGCCGGCCATGGTGCGGCGGAAGCCGCCCACCGCTTCGCCCAGGTCGCTGCCCAGGCTGCGCAGGCGCCGGCTGCCGAAGAGCATGAGGACGATGAGCAGGATGATGACCAGTTGCCAGATGCTGATACCGCCGAAGCCCATGAGGTGTCTCCCTGTCTGTCGAAAAAATGGGTTCGGCATAGCCTGCCGCACGGGTGTGACCGGGCGATGACGCCGAGGCCGGCCTGCCACGCTTCTGCAACCTTGCCCGCGTTTACTAGGGCGCCAGGATTGGTGGATGGCAGTGATGAATTACGGGCGGCAGCGGGGCGTGGCCCTGCTCATGGTGTTGATGGCGCTGGCGATGCTGGCGGGCGGGCTGACCTGGCTGGTCCAGCAGGGCCGTGAGGAGATCGAGCGCACGCGGCAACTGCAGACGCGGATCCAGGCACGGGCGGTCGACACCGCGGCGCGGGCCTTCGCCGTGCAGGCGATGCGCGATCCGGCCTGGCGCGAGAGCCCCCTGTTCTGGCAGGCACTGCGCGGCATGCCGCTGCCGTACCGTTTCGAGGGCGGCCAGGCGCGCCTGCTGCTGCGCGACCTGCGTACCTGCTTCAACCTCAATGCGCTGGTTGGCGAGGATCAGGCCCGTGCACGGCGGCAACTGGCCCATCTGCTCGGCGGCGGACGGCCCTCGTTCGACGACGACCGCCTGATCGATGGGCTGATCGACTGGATGGACGCCGATCACCAGGCGCAGGTGCTGGGCGCGGAAACCGACCAGTATCTGCGCCTGCCCCGGCCGCGGGTGGCCGCGAACCAGCCACTGCGCGACACCAGCGAGCTGAACCTGCTGCTGCCGGCCGAACCGCAGCGCTACCTGCGCCACCCCCAGCTGTGCGCGCTGCCGGAAAACACAGGCTGGCGGCTCAACGTCAACGCGCTGACCCTGGAGCAATTGCCGCTTCTGGACGCGCTGTACGAGGGCGGACTGCCGCGCAGCCTGCTGACCCGCCTGATCAGTGCGCGCCCCGCCGGCGGCTACCGTGACGCCGATGACCTGCGCCGCCATCTGGGCGCGCTGGACGAGGCGACCTTCGAGCGCCTGAGCGAAGGCCTGCTGCTGAACAGCGACCACTTCCTGTTGGGCATCGAGATACGGCTGGACGAGGCGGACTACCGAACCCTGCACCAGGTCGAGGTGCGCGGGGTCTCGCGCTGGCACAGTCGGGTGCCGGCGCAGCAGGTGCTCTTTCGCAGCCGCCAGCCCGCGCCGTTCTGGACCGCGCAGACGCCGGCCCGCCTCCTGGTGCCCTGAGCCGAGCGTCGCTTGGGGGCCGGCAGGCCGAAGCACGCTTCGTTCGATCAGCGAATACGCAGCGAAGGGCGCCTTGCCGGGGCAGCCGGGTAGGCGTGCGGCTGCCGTTACGGAGAGGCGAATAAAAAAGGCCGGCACCGTTTCCGGTGCCGGCCTTGTTCAGGCAGGAGGGATCAGACGCCGATCGGGCCGCCGTCCACCTTCTGGATCACTACCGTCGAGGCGCGCGGGCGAACCGTGACGCCGGCCGGCGTCGCTTCGGTCGCATCGTCGCTGTACGGCCAGTTACCCGGATGCTGGATGTTGACGAACATCGAGGTGTAGTCCGGGGTGTAGGCGATGCCGGTCACTTCGCTGCCATTGGGGCCGATGAAGAAGCGGCGCAGCTCGCTCTGGTTGTCGGCCGTCACCGGCACCTGGTTGCCCTGGGCGTCGACGAGGTTGGTCGGGATTACCGCCAGCATCTGGTCGTTGGTCTGGCTGGCCACGGCGTTGCCGCTGTTGTCGGTCTGGATCCAGAGGATGCCGCGGTTATCGAAGATCATGCCGTCCGGGCTGGCGAACTGGTTCAGGTCGGTCAGGCCCGAGCGGTTGGTGGAGGGGGCGGCGGTCGCCTCGGAACCGAAGACGAAGATGTCCCAGGTGAAGTTGAGCTGATCGTCGGCGTCGTGCCAGCGGATGATGTGGCCGTTGACGTTGTTCGTACGCGGGTTGGCTGCGTTCGGCGTGGTGCGCGATGAGTTGTTGGTCAGGGTCAGGTAGATGTCGCCGTTGAGCGGGTTGACCGTGGTCCATTCCGGGCGGTCCATCGGCGTGGCGCCAAGGGCGTCGGCCGCACCGCGGGTGTTGAGGATGATGTCGTCGATATCGCCGAACAGCGTGCCCAGGGTCTGCCCGTTGGTGGCGACGCTGGCGACCGTCAGCGGCAGCCAGACACCGGTGCCGTTGTCGTCGAAGCGCGCCACGTAGAGGGTGCCCTGGTCCATGTACTTGGCACCGGTGGCCAGGCGATCGCTCGGGTTGGCATCGGCCGGGTCCCAGAGGGCGGTGGAGACGAACTTGTAGACGTACTCGTTCTGAGCGTCGTCGCCGCTGTAGAACACCACCGGCTTGCCGGCTTCCAGCAGGCCCGGCCAGCAGCCTTCGTGACGGAAGCGGCCCAGCGCGGTGCGCTTCACGGCGCGGGTGTTGGCATTGTACGGATCGATCTCGACGATGTAGCCGTAGGTGCTCGCCTCGTTGCGGTAATCCTGGGTGAAGTCGGCCCCGGTCGGGGTGATGTTGAAACGGGCGAATTCGTCGTCGACCTCGCTCGGATCGCCCGCGGCGGTTTCCCAGGCGTACTGGCTGGTACCGCTGTTGCGGATGCCGATGCGCGCCTGGTCGGCGGGCAGGGGCTGCTGCGTGTTGACGAAGACGTTCGGCCAGTTCTCCTCGCAGGTCAGATAGGTGCCCCAAGGGGTGTAGCCGTTGCCGCAGTTGTTGTTGGTGCCGCGGGTCTCGGTGCCGTTGGGCGAGAAGGGCGTACGCACGTGGTCGGTGCCCCGCATCGGCCCGGACAGGTCCATCACGCTGGCGGTGGTGAAGCGACGGTTCAGCGGGTCGTTCTCGACCACCTGCCAGTTGCCGTTGATCTTGGTGATACGCACCACGGCCACGCCATGGGCGTTGATGTCCTTGCGCACTTCCTCTACCGGACGAACGCCGCCGACCCGGGTCGGGCCGTTGGGGTGCAGCACGTTTTCGATGTACTCGTGGTTCATCACCAGCAGCCCGTCGTCCGAGCTGCCGTTGATGGGGAAGAAGTGCATGCCGTCGTGGTTCATGCCCATCGCGTTGGCCTGGTCGACCGAAGTGTTGGTGCCGTCGTCCTTCCAGGGAGCGGCGTTGCTGTTGATCGGCTGGCCCCAGGGCGCCAGGACACTCGCGGTATAGCCGGCGGCGACGACGCAGGCATCGGTGCGCGAAACAGGAATCGAGTCGAAGCTCAGGGCCAGCGGCTGTGCCGGGGTGTTCGGGTTGCCCGGGTTCGGGTTGTTCCGGCGCGAACTGCTGCCGCCGCTGTCGAAGCAACCGGTCAGGCCGGTGCCCGCGATCATGGCGATCGCAGCGCCCAGGCCGCCACGCAGAACGGTACGGCGGGAAAGGTAGGACTCGAGTACCGAGTCCATCGGCCGGTTGTCGCTGGGGTTGGCATTCACGTTGGTGCCAGTATGACGGCTCATGCTTACAGCTCCTTGGCTTAGGTGTTGGCGAGCCAGGACTGTAGGTAGCGAATGTGATAATTCTTTTATAGTTATATGAAGATATGTTCTAAAAAGAACTGCTTCTCCTGACAGACGGCCGATGGCTGTCTGACATGTCCCTGTCATCTGACTGCCGCAATATCCCCACGCATTCGAGTTGTGGGTGACAGATTGATGACAAGGTTGGCGCGCCGCGAGGCGCTGGCGTGGTTGATGGCGGGGGCCTCGCTGCCCTGGCTGGGGGGCTGCGCCAGCAGCGCGCGATCGGCCAGTGGCCGGGGCCCTTTCGAGCTTCTCTACTACGCCGATACCCTGGATGCACGCCAGCCGGGTTTGCCGGTGGTGCCGCGCACCCGGCTGGGCGCCGCCTCGCGTATCGGCCAGGCGCCGTGGCTGACCGGCCCGAGCGCCCGCGCCGCCTTCCCCGATGCCCCCCAGTTCGGACCCTTGCTCGATGCCGCGTTGCCAGCGTCGGAAATCGGCGGTTACGCGACGCTCGGCGCCCTGCTCGAACATTTGCGCCGCGAAGCCGGCGTCGACAATTGCCTGGTGCTGGAGAACGGCCAGTGCTGGAACGGCAGCGGGCTGGCCATGCTGACCCAAGGGGCGTCGGGCCTCCAGGGCAGTGAACTGCTCGGCGCCGAGGTGCGGGTCAGCAGCGACGAGCGTGTGCTCTGGCCGGAGCAGGCCGCCGGGCTGTACCGCCAGTGGGGCCGCCCGGTGCTTGGCGCCGGGCTGCAGAGCCCGGGCGTTCAGCCGCTGGCGCGCTTTCGACGCGCAGGCGTCGAGATCGCCGTGGTCGGTCTGCCGGACCCCTATGCCGCGGACCAGGCCGGCACCCTGGCGCAATGGTTCGACGCCCTTCAGCCGAGCCTCGACGAGGCCCGCCGGCAGGCCGACCTGGTGATCGCCCTGGCTGACGTTGGCACCGGCCCCGGCCTGTGGCTGGCCGAGCGGCTGGAACAGGTGGACCTGGTGCTCGCGGCCCGCGGGCAGGACCTCTGGCCGCGCCCGATCGAGGTCCGTCAGGCGTCGGGCCGCCGCGTGCCGCTGGTGGTGGCCGGCAGCCGCGGCTGCGGCGCCTTTCGCATTCGCTGCCTGCCGGGCGACACGGGCTGGCGCTTCGAGGCGAGCTTCCATCCGGCCTATGCCGGCAGCCTGGATGCCGCCGGCCGCGAGACCCAGGCCCGCTTGTCGCGCGAGCTCGCTGTCCAGCGTGCGGCCCATGCCGGCTGGCTCGACCAGCCGCTGGCACGGGCGCCCGAACCGCTCTGGCGGCGGGACGTGCGCGGTGGCAGCTGGGACCGCCTCATTCACCAGGCCCTCGCCGAGGGCTACGACGGCGGCGTGCTGCTGCCGGGCCTGCGCTATGACGTGCCGCTGCGCCAGGGCCAGGTCATCACCCGCGAACACCTGCTGTGCCTGACCGGCAGCCACCCGGCGCCGGTGCGCGAGGTGGCGGCGGGTTCGCTGGGGCGGGTTCTGGAGAACGCCGCCGAACAGCTGTTCGGCGACCTGGCCATTCTCGACAACAGCCAAGACCTGCCGCGCCTGTTCGGCCAGTCCTGGCAGGTCGCCTACAGCCCGAGCGGGCAGCGCGTCCAGGCGCCCGCCGCGCCGGCGCGGCTGCGTACCTTCGGCCTCGGTCCGCAGGCGGGCGGTCAACCGCTCTGGCAGATGCTGGAAGCCTACCTGCGCGAGCAGCCGGGCGACTGGCGACTGCCGGCGCTGGCCGTGCCGCAGTTGCGCTACCTGCAGGGCCATCCCGGTTGGCATCCGGCACCGGGGGAGACGGCATGACCGGCGTCCTGCAGCTGGGGCTGGCCACGCTCGCCGCGTGGCTGGCCGCCCAGTGCCTGCTGACGCTCTGGCACGGGCCGGCACCCCTGCCGCTGACGGCCCCGGCCCGCACGGTGCCGCCGCTGGATCTTCTGACCGAGCACTGGACACCCCGCACCGCGCCGGTCAGCGACGAGATTCCCGTGACCGGCCTGCCGCTGACCTGGGTGGGCGGGCTGAAGGCCGAGCCGCTGCAGGCCACCGTGGTCGTACTCGGTTACCGCGAGCAGCAGCACACCCTGACCGAGGGCCAGTCGCTGGCACCCGGCATCGTGCTGCGCCGCATCGACGAGCGCGGCCTGATCTTCGAACACAACGGCCGGCTGGAGCGTCTGCCCTGGCCCGCCGAGCGCCCCCTGCAAGGACTCAAACGCCATGGTTAGGTTGTCCATAGCAACTCCGCTGCTGTTCTGCCTGCTCGCGTCGCCGCTCGCGGCCGAGGAATTCCCGCTCGCCGAGCCGCAGCGCTACGAGGTCAATTTCGTCGACACCGAGATGGGCGAGTTCATCGACAGCGTCTCGCGGATCACCGGCACCACCTTCATCGTCGACCCGCGGGTGCAGGGCAGGGTCACCGTGCGGACGGTCACCCGCCACACCCCGGACGAAATCTACGACCTTTTCCTCGCTCAGCTGCGCGCCCAGGGCTTCGCCGCGGTGGACCTGGCCGACGGCCAGGTGAAGATCGTGCCCGACCAGGCGGCGCGCCTCGAACCGGTGCCGGTGGATACGCCGCAGCGCACCGCGCAGGCCGCCAACGGCATGGCCACCCGGGTGTTCAGCGTGCGCAATGCCAGCAGCGCCCAGATCCTGGACGTGATCAAGCCGCTGATCGACCCGCGGGTCGGGGTCATCACCCCCTATCCGTCGGCCAATCTGCTGGTGGTCACCGACTGGCGCAGCAACCTGGGCCGCATCGAGGCCCTGCTGCGCCAGCTCGATCAGGTCAGCGACGAGCCGGTGGAGACCCTGCCGTTGCGTCATGCCAATGCCCGCGACACCGCTAAGGTGGTCACCGAGCTGCTGGGCCGGGAAGGCGCCGGCGACAGCGCCAAGGTGGTCGCCGACCAGCGCGGCAACGCCCTGCTGGTACGCGGCAGCGGCGCGGCCCGCGAGCGCGTGCGGCAGCTGCTCGGCCAGCTGGACGTGGCCCGCGAGCACGTCGGCAACACCGAAGTGATCTACCTGCGCCACGCCCGCGCCGGCGACGTGCTCAAGGTGTTGCGCGGGCTCGGCCAGGAGTCCGGCGCGGTGCCGGCCGAAGAGGGCGCGGCGGCAACGCCGGTGGCCACGGTCGAAGGCGTGCGGCTGGAAGCCGAGGAGGGCGCCAACGCCATCGTCATGCTCGGCCCCGACAACGATCTGTCCACCTACCGGCAGATCATCGAACGGCTCGACATCCGTCGTGCCCAGGTGGTGGTCGAGGCGATCATCGCCGAGGTTTCCGACACCCGTGCCCAGGAGCTGGGCGTGCAGTGGCTGTTCCTCGACCCGGACAGCAAGCTGCCGGCCGGCAGCGTCAGCTTCGGCAACAACGGCATCAATCGCCTCGCCGCGGCGGCGGCCAGCCGGAACTACACCCAGGCCGGCTCGCTGCTGTCGAACATACAGGGCGTGACAGCCGGCGTCGGGCACGTCGGCGGCGGCATCAACTTCATCGCGCTGCTCAACGCCCTGCGCAACGAGAACGGCTTCAACCTGCTGTCCACGCCCACGCTGGTGACCCTCGACAATGCCGAGGCTTCCATCCTGGTGGGCCAGGAAGTGCCCTTCGTCACCGGTTCGATCACCCAGAACAACGCCAACCCCTACCAGACCATCGAGCGCAGGGAAGTCGGCGTGAAGCTGCGCCTCAAGCCGCAGATCAACGTCGACAACACGGTGCGGCTGGACATCATCCAGGAAGTCTCCTCGATCGCCGATACCAGCAGCGCCAGCGACGTCATCACCAACAAGCGCGAGATCAAGACCACGGTGATGGTCGAGGACAACGGCATGGTGGTGCTCGGCGGGCTGATCAGCGACGAGCGTGCCAACAGCGACCAGCGCGTGCCGCTGCTCGGCGACGTGCCCGGGCTGGGCCGGCTGTTCCGCTCCACCGCGCGCAGCCAGGTCAAGCAGAACCTGATGGTGTTCATCCGCCCGCGCATCGTGCGCGACGCCCTGACCCTCGGCCAGCTGAGCGACGAGAAATACCGCAACCTGAAGGCCGCCAGCCCCCTGGAACTGCCGGCCCTGGCCGAGCAGGGCGAGCTGCTCGGCCTGTTCCCCTCGAGCCGGGCGCGGCTCGGCGAACTGGTGCGCTGATGGCCGAGCCCCTGCTGCCCTATCGTCTGGCCCGCCAGTGCGGCGTGGCCTTGCGCGCCGAGGCCGGCGGCTTGCACCTGCTGCTGCGCGAGGCGCCGGACCTGGGCCAGCTGCAGGAAGTGCTGCGGGTGCACGGCGCGCCGAGCGCCTGTACCACCCTGGCCGGCGAAGCCTTCGAGCAGGCTCTGGGGACGCTCTACCAGGCGGGGGAGCCGACCAGCGCGGCGTGGATCGACGGCATCGCCGAGCAGGTCGATCTGGCCGGATTGATGAGCGAACTGCCGCGCATCGAGGATCTGCTCGACAGCGAGAACGAGGCGCCGGTGATCCGGCTGATCAACGGGCTGCTGGCCGAGGCGCTGCGGCTCAAGGCCTCGGACATTCACATCGAGACCTTCGAGCAGTGCCTGGTGGTGCGCCTGCGGGTGGACGGCCAGCTGCGCGAGGTGCTCAGCCCGCCGCGAGCGCTGTCGGCCATGCTGGTGTCGCGGATCAAGGTCATGGCACGCCTGGACATCGCCGAGAAGCGCCAGCCGCAGGACGGCCGTATCAGCCTGCGCCTGGGCGGACGCGACGTGGACATCCGCGTCTCCACCCTGCCGGGCATCCATGGCGAGCGGGTGGTGATGCGGGTGCTGGACAAGCAGGCCAGCCTGCTCGAACTCGCCAACCTGGGCATGCCGGCGGAGGTGGAGGAGCGCCTGCGGCGCTGCCTGCAGCAGCCCAACGGCATCCTGCTCAGCACCGGCCCGACCGGCTCGGGCAAGACCACCACGCTGTACGCCAGCCTCAATGGGCTCAACGACGGGACGCGCAACATCCTCACCGTCGAGGACCCGGTCGAGTACGCCATCACCGGCATCGGCCAGACCGCCATCAACCCGCGCGCCGGCCTGACCTTCGCCAGCGGCCTGCGCGCCATCCTGCGCCAGGACCCGGACGTGATCATGGTGGGCGAGATCCGCGACATGGAGACCGCGCAGATCGCCGTGCAGGCCAGCCTCACCGGCCACCTGGTGCTCTCCACGCTGCACACCAACAGCGCGGTGGGCGCGGTGACCCGCCTGCGCGACATGGGCATCGAGCCGTTCCTGATCGCCTCCAGCCTCAAGGGCGTGCTGGCCCAGCGGCTGGTGCGCCAGCTGTGCGACTGCGCCCGGCCGCGATCGCTGCTGCCGGCCGAACAGGCTTTGCTCGAAGGGCTCGATGCGCTGGAGGCGCTCTTCGAGCCGGTCGGCTGCGAAGCCTGCGCCCACACCGGCTACCGCGGGCGGCTGGGGCTGTACGAATTCATCGAGCTGGACCCGGGCCTGATCGGCCTGCTCTACGCCGGTGCCAGCGAGCCGGAGATGGAGCGCTATCTCGCCGGCCGCCGCCAGAGCCTGGCTCAGGCGGCCCAGGCCCAGTTGCGCCAGGGCCGCACCAGCCTCGCCGAAGTGCTGCGCGCGGTGCAGCGCTAACGGGACGCCGCCATGCCGACCTACCTCTACCACGCCCTCGACCCCCAGGGCCGCCGCTGCCGCGACCTGGTGCAGGCCGACAGCGAGCGCCACGCCCGCCAGCTGCTGCGCGAACAGGGCCTGTTCGCCCGCCGCCTCGAGCTGCAGGTGCAAGGCGGGCGGCGCGCGGCCGGTCGACGGCTGAGCCATGCCCAGCTCTGCGAACTGACCCGCCAGCTGGCGACCCTGCTCGGCGCGGCGATACCCCTGGCCGAGGCGCTGGCCACCCTGGAGCGCCAGCTCGACGCGGCGTCGCGGCGGGTGCTGGCCAGCGTCGGCGCCTCGGTGGCCGAGGGTCACGGGCTGGCCGAGAGCCTGCGCCGCCATGGCGCGCCCTTCGATACGCTCTATTGCGCGCTGGTCGAGGCCGGCGAGCGCTCCGGCCGCCTGGCGCCGGTACTCGAACGCCTGGCCGACTACCTCGAACAGGTCCAGCGCCAGCGCCACAAGGCACGTACCGCGCTGGTCTACCCGGCGGTGCTGATGCTGGTCTCGGTGATCGTCGTGGTGGGCCTGATGACCTTCGTGGTGCCGCGCCTGACCGAGCAGTTCGATCACCTCGGGCGCAGCCTGCCCCCCATCACCCGGGTGCTGATCGGCCTCAGCGAGGCGCTGGTCGCGGCCGGGCCCTGGCTGCTCGGCGCACTGGTGCTGGCCGCGATCGGCGGCGGCGCGCTGCTGCGACGGCCGCACTGGCGCTTTCGCCGCGACCGCCTGCTGCTCGGCCTGCCGCGCGTGGGCGTGCTGCTGCGTGTGCTCGACAGCGCGCGCCTGTCGCGCAGCCTGGCGATCCTCTGCGGCAGCGGAGTTCCGCTGCTCGACGCCTTGCAGGTCGGCACCGCCACGGTCGGCAGCCTGCCGATCCGCGCGGCGCTCGAGCGTGCCCGCGAACAGGTCAAGGGCGGCCTGAGCCTCCACCGCTCGCTGTCCACCGACGGCCACTTCCCGCCGATGCTCATCAACATGGTGGCCAGTGGCGAGGCCAGCGGCACGCTGGCCGAGATGCTCGAGCGCGTGGCCGACAACCAGGAGCGCGCCTTCGCCCGCCAGGTCGACCTGGCCCTGGCGCTGTTCGAGCCGGCGATGATCCTGGTGATGGGTGCCATCGTGCTGTTCATCGTCCTCGCCGTGCTGCTGCCGATCATGCAACTCAACCAGGGCCTCACCTTCTAGGAGTCCAGACCATGCGCGATTCGTCCTTGTCCTGCCGCCGGCAACGCGGTTTCACCCTGATGGAAATCATGGTGGTGATCTTCATCATCGGCCTGCTGGTGGCCATCGTCGCGCCCAACGTGCTCGGCAACCAGGATCAGGCCATGCAGCAGAAGGTGCGCGCGGATCTCGCCACCCTCGAGCAGGCGCTGGACCTCTACCGCCTGGAAAACCTGCGCTACCCGACCACCGAGCAGGGCCTGGCGGCGCTGATCGAAAAGCCCGTCAGCGAGCCGCTGCCGCGCGCCTGGCGTGCCGACGGCTACCTGCGCCGCCTGCCGAAGGACCCCTGGGGGCAGGCCTACCAGTACCGCTCGCCCGGACAGCACGGGCGCTTCGACGTCTATTCCCTCGGCGCCGACGGCATCGCGGGCGGCGAGGGCACCGATGCCGACATCGGCAACTGGAACCTGTGAAACGCCGCCGTGCCGCGGGCTTCAGCCTGCTGGAGCTGCTGCTGGTGCTGCTGATCGTCGGGCTGCTGACGGGGTTGTCGGTCGCCTGGCTGGCGCGGGGCGAAACCGCGGTGCCCGACGCGCTTGGCCGGCTGGCGCAGCGTGCCGCCAGCCTGGCCGAGGAGGCCCGCGACAGCGGTCGGTTGCTCGGGCTCGGCTGGTCGAACGGGGCGCCGGCGTTGCTGCGTCTGCACCCGAACACCGGCGGGACCGGCTGGCAGGCCGAACCGCTCGGCCTGGGCGACTGGCCGGAGGCGCTGCAACCGCGGCCGGCGGCCGAAGGCCGGCCGTGGGTGGTGTTCACCCCGACCGGCGTCGCGGGCGCGGCGCTGCTCGACTGGTCCTGGCCGCAGGGCGGCGAGCGTTGGCAGTGGGCCGGCGACGGCCAGCTGCGAATCGGTCCGCAGCCATGAACCGCAGCGCCGGCTTCACCTTGCTGGAGGTCATGGTGGCGCTGCTGATCGCGGCGACCCTGGCGGTGATGGTCGGCGGCGTGCTGCGTCAGCGCATCGACGGCCACCTGGCGGTACGCGACCACCAGTACGGGGCGCTCTGCGCGCGCGAGCTGCTGGCGCGCTTCGAGGTCGAGCAGTACTGGCCGATGCGTGACGAGGTGGGCGGCGAACTGCGCCAGGGCCCCGGCCTGTGCCTGTGGCAGCTCACGCTCGGTTACACGGGCGTGGCCAATCTGCGCCGCGGCGAGTTGATGCTGCGCGCCGAGGACGGTCGTCCGCTCGGCCAGTACAGCCTGTTCCTGCAACGACCATGATCGACCGCCAGCAGGGCCTGACCCTGATCGAACTGCTGGTGGCGATCGCCCTGACCGCCGTGCTCGGGGTGCTGGTCGCGGCGCTGGTCAACGGCTGGCTGCAGGTACGCGAGCGCCTGGGCGCCGCCGAGCGGCCGCCGGTGCTGGATTTCTGCCTGGCGCTCGAAAGCCGCTTCGACGGCCTTGCCCTGCGCCAGTTGTACGAGCAGCGCCTGCCGTTGCCGATGGCCTGGCTCGACTGGCAGCCCGACCGCCTGCAACTGCAGTGGACGGCCCTGACCGGCTGGCCGCCGGTTACCGAAGGCTCGCGCCTGCAGCGTCAGCGGCTGGTCTACCAGGCCGGGGACGCGCGACTGGCGCTGTACAGCAGCGACGACCTCTACGCGGCCGATCAGCCGCAATGGAGGCTGCGCGAACGCCTGGAAGAGGTCACTCAGCCACGCCTGAGCTTTCGCCAGGGCCAGCGCTGGCTGGCCTATCCCTCCACGGTGGCGGCGCAGCCCAACGCGGGCGTGCGGCTCGAATTCCTGTTTCGCGGAGACCCTTATGTCTGCACCTTCGCCCTGCCGGATACCCGGCCATGATTGAGGCCCTGCGGCGACACCTGGCCCGCCCGGCGGCGGACGACTGGCTGCTGCTGCGCCCGAGCGACGCCGGGCCGTGGCGCTGGCTGCACTGGCGCGCCGGGCAGCTGCTTGCCGAAGGCGACTGGCCGCCCGCGCGGCATGACGAGACGCTGCGCCGTGCGCTGCTGGTTCCGGCGACGGCGTGCAGCCAGTTCGAAGTGGCGGCGCCACCGGGCGTGCGCCCGTCGGAATGGCCGCTGTTGCTCGAGGACCGCCTGCTGCAGCCTCCCGAGGCGGTGCAGGTGACCTGCGTCGGCCGCCACGCTGGGCGCTTGCGTCTGCTGGTCGTCGAGCGCAGCCGGCTGACCGCCTGGCAGCAGGCCGCCGCCGAGCATGGCATGCGCATCGAGCGCTGCTGGAGCGAGTATCAGCTGCTGCCCGACATCGCGCCGGGGCAGGCGCTCGTCTGGCCGCGTGACGGTTACCGGTGCGTGGCGGGTCTCGACGAGGCCGGGTTGCCGTACTGGTTCGCCTGGCCGGACCCGCTCGGACCCTGGACCTCCGCCGACGGGGCGCAGGAACTGCCGCGCCAGGCGCCGGGTGGGCCCGGGCAGCCACTGGCGTCGCTGGCCGACCTGACACCTGGGCATCGGGCACGGCGCCCGTCGGCTTCCGGTCGGGGCCTGCGCCAGCTGGCCGCGCTCTGCGCCGTTTGCGCCCTGGCCTGGGGGCTGGCGCAGCTTGGCCAGACCTACCGTGAGGGCGAGCAGGGGCGTGTGCGCCTGGCCGAACGGCTCGGCGGTGTGACCACGCCGCCGCAGGCCGAGGCGCGCCTGCGGCGGCTGCAGCGGGACGACCAGGCGGCGGCGTTCCGTCAGCAGCAACTGGCCGCGCTGGGCTCGGCCGTTGACGCCTTGCTGGCCGCAGCGCCTGGCGTCCAGCTGGAAGCCCTCGGCTTCGACGGTCGTCACTGGACCCTGACCCTGAGCGGCGCCGACGGCTCGTTGAGCGACGGACGACGTTGGGATGCCCTCGGCGAGGCGCTCGGGATGACTGCGACCCTGGAGCAGGACGGCACGCAGCTGACTGCCCGCTTCGATCTGGATACAGGAGGCGACTCATGAGCCTGGACCGTTTGTTCAGCCACTGGCAGGGCCTGCCGCCGGCACGCCAGCGTCTGCTGGCCGTCGGCTGGCTGCTGGTGGCGCTGATGGCGGCCTACGTGGCCGGCCGCCCGTTGCTCAACGGCTGGCAGGACGCCCTGCGCTGGCGACAGCTGGCCATCGAGGCCCAGGCGCTGGCGCAGTCCCGCGCGCTGGTCGCCGACGACTGGGGCGCGCTGGGCCAGGCCAGCGGCGTAGTACTCACCGAAGTGCGCGAGGCCGATGGCGACTGGTCGGTGGAGGGCCGCCTGCCACGAGCCGGCGCCCTGGCGGCGTTGGTCGAGCGCGTGGTTGCCCAGGGCTGGCGAGTCGAGGCGTGGGCCGTGCGGCGCGATGCCGAGGGGTTCGCCTTCACCCTGGTGGCGCGGCCGGCCGGTCGGGAGCCGATGCGTTGAGGCCGGCGCTGCTCGTCTGGGCACTGGCGGTGTTCGTCCTGGTGGCGCTGGCCGGTGCGCCGGCCGCCTTCTGGTCGCGCTGGATACCCTGGCCGGAAGGCTGGGCGCCGCAAGCGGTCAGCGGCACCCTGTGGCGCGGCCAGGCCGAGCGGCTGGGTGCGCTGGCTCCGTTGCGCTGGCGGGTGCGGCTGGCCGACGGTCCGGCGCTCGAGGTGAGCGCCGGTGCCTTGCAGCGGGACTGGCATGCCGTCGTGCGCGGCTGGCCCTGGGCCTGGCAGGCGACGCTGGAGGATGGAGGGCCAGGACCGGCGAGCGGCGAGCTGGTTCGTCTGGAGGGTGCCTGGCAGGGCAGCGTGCTGGTGCGGGGGCAAGGCCGTCGTTGCGTGGCCGCCGAGGGCGGTTTGCACGCGCCACGGCTGGTCCTGATCGCCCCCTGGGGCATGCCGCTGGGACGAGGCGATCTGGAACTCGACTGCACGGGACCGCCTCGGTTGAACGCGCGCCTGGAACGCGCCGGGCATCATCGCTTCGCGCTGACGGCGTTGCGGGATGCGCGCCGCAGCGACCTGGCCGGCAGCGTCGAACCGGGCTCGGAACTGGCAGCGCTGCTCCGTCAGTTCGGCCTGATCGATGCCGGTCAGCAGCGTTTCGAGACGTCGATGAGCTGGTGAGGCTTCAGAACAGCCGTGCCAGCAGCGCCGGGACGGCCGTCTCGACGCGCAGGATGCGCTCGCCCAGTTGCACCGGCGCGAGGCCGGCGGCGGCGAGCTTTTCCACTTCATAGGGAATCCAGCCGCCTTCCGGGCCGATGGCCAGGGTCACCGGCTCGCTCAGGGCGCGAGGGCAGGGCGGATAGTCGCCGGGGTGGCCGGTGAGACCGAGGCTGCCGGCCGCCAGGGCGGGCAGGCGATCCTCGACGAAGGGTTTGAAGCGCTTCTCGATGATGACCTCGGGCAGCAGGGTGTCGCGGGCCTGTTCGAGGCCGAGCACGAGCTGTTCGCGGATCGCGGCGGGTTCGAGGAAGGGGGTCTGCCAGAAGCTCTTTTCCACCCGGTAGCTGTTGAGCAGCACCAGACGCGGCACGCCCATGGCGGCGACCGTCTGCAGCACGCGGCGCAGCATCTTGGGACGCGGCAAGGCGAGCAGCAGGGTGAGGGGGAGCTTGGCCGGCGGCGGCTGGTCGAGACTGATCTCGAGTTCGGCTTCCTGTTCGTCCAGGCGTAACAGGCGCCCTTCGCCCATCAGCCCGCCGAGCTGGCCGACCCGCAGGGTCTGCCCGACCTCGGCCTCGTGGACCTCGCGCAGATGCCTGAGGCGCCGGTCGCGCAGGACGACCCGGTCGCCCGCCACATGGTCGGCGGGCTCGAGCAGCAGCAGGTTCACGGGCGCGGTGCGGGCGGCTGGCTACCATTGGCCGCAGGGTCGGCCTCTTCGGCCTGCTGCTTCTTGGCCACCATGCTGCCGCAGATGACGCCCATCTCGAACAGCAGCCACATCGGCACGGCGAGCAGTGTCTGGGAGAAGACGTCGGGCGGCGTCAGCACCATGCCGACACCGAAGCAGCCGACGATGACGTAGGGGCGGCTCTTGCGCAGTGTCTGCACGTCGACGATGCCGACCCAGATCAGCAGGAAGGTCGCCACCGGGATCTCGAAGGCCACGCCGAAGGCGAAGAACAGCGTCAGCACGAAGTCCAGGTACTGGCCGATGTCGGTCATCATCGCCACGCCCTGCGGGGTCACGCTGGCGAAGAAGCCGAACATGATCGGGAAAACCACGAAATAGGCGAACGCCATGCCAGCGTAGAACAGCACGATGCTGGAGATCAGCAGCGGCACCGCGATGCGCTTCTCGTGCTTGTACAGCCCGGGCGCGATGAAGCCCCAGATCTGGTGCAGGATGACCGGCATCGAGAGGAACAGCGCCACCATCAGGGTGAGCTTGAAGGGCGTCAGGAACGGCGAGGCGACGCCCGTGGCGATCATGGTCGCGCCTTCGGGCAGGTAGGCGCGCAGCGGCGCGGCCACCAGGGCGTAGATCTGCTGGGAGAAATAGAACAGGCCGCCGAACAGCAGCAGGATCGCCACCACGCAGCGCAGGATGCGCTTGCGCAGTTCGGTCAGGTGGGCGACCAGGGGCATTTCCTGGTCATCGTTGGCTCTGTTGGTCATGGTTCAGGCGATCTGTCCGGACGTGGGGCGGGCGCGGTCGGTTCGGGAGCCGGTGCGACGTCTTGCGGCTCTGCCGGTTTGGTCTCGGGCGCGCTGGAAGGCGGCATGATGCTCTGCTTCATTTCCCGCTCGAGGTCGAGGATGCGCTCGTTGTGCAGCTGCCGGCGGATCTCGTCGGCCCCGATCTCCCGCTCGACCTCCGCCTTGATGGTGCTGAAGCTGCGCTTGAGCCGGCCGATCCACAGCCCGGCGGTCCGCGCGGCGCCGGGCAGGCGCTCGGGGCCGAGGACCAGCAGCGCCACCAGACCGACCAGCATCAGCTCGGTGAAACCTACGTCGAACATCGCGGCGGACCCCGGTTAGTCTTTCTTGACCGGCTCGTCGACCTTGCGGGCTTCGGCATCGATGGTGTGCGGACGCTTTTCCTCGACGCCGGGTTTCTCGTCCTCGGTGCCCATGGACTTGCGGAATCCCTTGATCGCATCGCCAAGGTCCGAGCCCAGCCCTTTGAGGCGCTTGGTACCGAACAGCATGACTACGATGAGAAGGACGATCAGTAGTTGCCAGACGCTAATGCCACCTAAACCCATGGTGATGTCTCCGGAAGATGAATCAGGTTTGCGGGCGCGCGGCTTTTTCCGCGTGCCCAGAGAGGCCGAAGCGGCGATCCAGCTCGTCCAGCACGGCCTGCGGATGCTGGCCGAGGGCGGCGAGCATCACCATGCTGTGGAACCAGAGGTCCGCGGTTTCGTATATCAGGTCGCTGCAGTCGCCGCTGCCGGCAGCGTCCTTGGCGGCCAGGATGGTTTCCACCGATTCCTCGCCGACCTTTTCCAGGATCTTGTTCAGTCCCTTGTGATACAGGCTGGCCACATAGGAGCTGTCCGGCGCCGCACCCTTGCGGGCCTCCAGTACCTCGGCCAGACGGGCGAGCGTGTCAGTCATGCGTATGTCCTGCATAGATGGCGTGCGGGTCCTTGAGCACCGGCTCGACGGTTTTCCAGTCGCCGTCCTGGTAGACGCGGTAGAAGCAGCTTTCGCGCCCGGTATGGCAGGCGATGCCGCCGACCTGCTCAACCATCAGGATGACCACATCGGCGTCGCAGTCCAGGCGCAGCTCGTGGAGCTTCTGCACATGCCCGGACTCCTCGCCCTTTCGCCATAGCCTGCCACGCGAACGTGACCAGTAGATGGCACGGCCTTCCTGCGCGGTCAGTTGCAGGGCTTCGCGGTTCATCCAGGCCATCATCAGCACCCGGCCGCTTTGCCAGTCCTGGGCGATCGCCGGCACCAGGCCGTCGTCGTTCCAGTTGATTTCGTCCAGCCAGTTCATCGCAATCTCCGCTAGAGGGCCAAGTGTGCCAGTGCGCTGCGCGGCTGGCTATCGGCGCACGACGATGAACAGGCCGGTCACCAGCATCACCCAGGCGGGCCAGGCAGCCGCGGCGGTGACGCTGTCGGCCCCGGCCGCGAGTGTCGCGCCGCTGCCGATCAGCACGGCCCCGATCAGCCGCAACGGCCAGCCGTGATGGCGCTCGCGCCACGGCGGCGGCGGGTTGTGGGCGTGCGGATGGGCCATGCGTTCGAGCAGCTCGCGGGTCATGCCGGCCAGGTGGGGAAGCTGTTCGATCTGCCCGTGCAGGTTCTTCACCAGTTGCCTGGGGCTCAGGCGCTCGCGCATCCAGCGCTCCAGATAGGGCTGGCCGGTCTTCCACAGGTCCAGTTCGGGATAGAGTTCGCGGCCCAGGCCCTCGATGTTGAGCAGGGTCTTCTGCAGCAGCACCAGCTGCGGCTGGACTTCCATGTTGAAGCGCCGCGCCACCTGGAACAGGCGCACCAGCAGCTGGCCGAAGGAGATGTCCTTGAGCGGCTTTTCGAAGATCGGCTCGCAGACGGTGCGGATCGCCGCCTCGAACTCGTTGACCTTGGTTTCGGCCGGCACCCAGCCCGAGTCGATGTGCAGCTGCGCCACTTTGCGGTAGTCGCGCTTGAAGAAGGCCATCAGGTTGCGCGCCAGATAGTCCTGATCCTCCGGCGTCAGGCTGCCGACGATGCCGCAGTCCACCGCGATGTACTGCGGGTCCCACGGCTGGCGGGTGCTGACGAAGATGTTGCCCGGATGCATGTCGGCGTGGAAGAAACTGTCGCGGAAGACCTGGGTGAAGAAGATTTCCACGCCACGCTCGGCGAGCTTCTTCATGTCGGTGCGCTGATCGGCCAGGGCCGCCATGTCGGTCACCGGAATGCCGTAGATGCGCTCCATCACCAGCACCTTCGGGCGGCAGTAGTCCCAGTACACCTGCGGCACGTAGAGCAGCTGGGAATCTTCGAAGTTGCGCTTGAGCTGGCTGGAGTTGGCCGCCTCGCGCAGCAGGTCGAGTTCGTCGTAGATGGTTCTGGCGTAGTCGTCGACCACCTCCACCAGATGCAGCCGACGCGCTTCGGTGGAGGCGCGCTCGGCGGTCTTGGCGAGCACGAACAGCCAGGCGATGTCCTGGGCGATCACCGGACGCAGGTTCGGTCGCACCACCTTGACCACCACTTCCTCGCCGCTGCGCAGCTTGGCGGCGTGGACCTGCGCGACCGAGGCCGAGGCCAGCGGCTTGCTGTCGAAGCGGGCGAACACCTGGCCCACCGGCGCGCCCAGCTGTTGCTCGATCAGCGCGATGGCCTTTTCCGAGCTGAACGGCGGTACGCGGTCCTGCAGCATCGCCAGCTCTTCGGCGATGTCCGGCGGCATGAGGTCACGGCGAGTGGACAGCAGCTGGCCGAACTTGATGAAGATCGGCCCCAGGCCTTCGAGGGCCAGCCGCAGGCGGGCACCGCGGCTGAGCGTGGTGCGCCGGCGCGGTATCCAGCGCCAGGGCAGCAGGTAGCTCGGCGCGCGCAGCCACCAGGGCATCGGCAGGTCGAGAATGATGTCGTCGAGGCGGTAGCGGATCACCACCAGCAGGATGCGGAACAGGCGGCGGGTGGCGGCGAACAGCTTCATTCTTCGGCGTCGTTGGCGGTAAGGGGATGGGCGAGGCGGCGGTGGCGGGCTTCGAGTCGATCGAGCCGCAGCTTGAGGTCGTCCAGTTCGGCGAAGCGTGCCTCGGCTTCGGCCTTGCCGACCAGGCTGCGGCTTTCCTCGGCCAGGTAGTCGGCCAGGTCGCGGCGCAGCGTCTCGATGCTGTTGCGCGTCCAGCGCGCCTGGCCGCGAAGGCTCGAGCCGACCAGCTGCGCGCCCACCGGGCCGAGCCACTGGGAGAGCGAGTATTCCCAGTCCAGGTCGAGGTCCTGCAGTACGTCGGCGAGGCTGGTCAGGGCGTGGGTGTCGCCTTCCAGCGTGACGTCATCGGCATGCAGCACGGCGGTCTTGTTGCGGCTGACGGCCAGTTGCAGCAGGCGCGAGGCCGGTGCGGTCAGCCGGCAATCGGGTTCGGCCGCCCAGTCCGAAGCCAGGCGCAGGCCCTGCTCGTCGGCGAGGATGAACAGGGTCAGCGTGGGTGTGCTGCAGCGTACCTCGATGACCTTGCCGGCAAGACGGCCCAGGCGCGGCAACGCCGTGCTGTCCATCCGCAACACGCGGTTGAGGCCGGTTTCGGCGCTGGCGAGCAGGGCGGCGCGCAACATCAGGGTTTGATACCGCGATGCAGGGCGACGATGCCGCCGGTCATGTTGTGATAGGTGACGCGCTCGAAGCCGGCCTCGGCCATCATCGACCTGAGCGTTTCCTGGTCCGGATGCATGCGGATCGATTCGGCCAGATAGCGGTAGCTGTCGGCGTCGTTGGTGATCAGCTTGCCCATCATCGGCAGCAGGCTGAACGAATAGGCGTCGTAGGCCTTGGAGAGCAGCGGATTGGTCGGCTTGGAGAATTCCAGCACCAGCAGTCGGCCGCCGGGCTTGAGCACGCGCAGCATGGAGGCGATGGCGTCCTCCTTGTGGGTCACGTTGCGCAGGCCGAAGGCGATGGTCACCACGTCGAAATGGTTGTCCGGGAACGGCAGCTTCTCGGCGTCGGCCTGGACGAACTTCACGTTGCCCGAAACGCCCTTGTCCAGCAGGCGGTCACGGCCGACCTTGAGCATCGAGGCGTTGATGTCGGCCAGCACTACCTCGCCGGTGGGGCCGACGATGCGCGAGAACTGGCGGGTCAGGTCGCCGGTGCCGCCGGCGATGTCGAGCACGCGGTTGCCGTGACGGGCGCCGGACAGCTCGATGGTGAAGCGCTTCCACAGGCGGTGCACGCCGGCGGACATGAGGTCGTTCATCAGGTCGTACTTGGCGGCCACCGAGTGGAAGACCTCCGCGACCTTCTGCGCCTTCTGGCTCTCGGGCACGCTCTGGTAGCCGAAATGGGTGATGCCGTCTACGTCTGGCTCTTTGCGGGGATCGGTCATGTCACTTTCACCGGAAGAATGTGCCGGCATTCTAAACCTAAAAGGCTGCGCTTTTGCCCCACCTCGCGCGTCGCCTTCGCCAAGCGGGCCGGCGCGCCTGTCGCTTGAGGAGCGGGGCGCGGCTTTTTGACCCGGGGAGGCGGCGCCTGGATCGGTGTCCAGCGTGAATCGCGGAGTGAGAGGCACGGCGGCGGGCGCCGAAGCGTGCAGGCGGGAGGGCGGGCGGTGAACGCTCGGGGCGCCGGGCGGACGGGACGGGGCACTGGCGCTCGGTGCCGAGCGCCAGACCTCATCAGGTCAGAGCATCAGCTTGACCGGGGATACCTGAGGGTCGCGGGACTTGCCGGCGGCGGCCAGCTCTTCGAGGTAGGCGGCCCAGAGCGCATCCTGCTGGGTGGCCAGCTTCTCCAGGTAGTCCCAGGTGAACAGCCCGCTGTCGTGCCCGTCGCTGAAGGTGAGCTTGAGCGCGTACTGGCCGGCCGGTTCGATGTGGGTCAGCCCGACGCCGAGCTTGCCGGTCTGCAGGATCGGGTTGCCATGGCCCTGCACTTCGGCCGAGGGCGAATGGACGCGCAGCAGCTCGGCACTCAGCACGTAGCGCTCGTTCGGCCCGTATTCGAGCTCCAGCGTCTTGGAGGCCTTGTGCAGCTTGATGGCGGTGGGGATGCGCATGGGCATGCTCCGTGTGAGCGGGAAGCTGGTGAACGCAGCTTCCGGCTGCTTTTAAAGGATGTACCGCGACAGGTCTTCGTCCTGGGCCAGCTCACCGAGGTGGCTGTTGACGTAGTCGGTATCGATACGGATCGGTTCGCCGTTCTGCTGGCCGGCCAGGTCGGCGGCGCTGAAGGATACTTCTTCCAGCAGCCGCTCGAGCAGGGTGTGCAGTCTGCGCGCCCCGATGTTCTCGGTCTTCTCGTTGACCTGCCAGGCGATCTCGGCGAGCCGCTTGATGCCGTCTTCGGCGAATTCGACGTGCAGCCCCTCGGTCTTGAGCAGTTCGCGGTACTGCTCGGTGAGCGACGCGTGGGGCTCGGTGAGGATGCGTTCGAAATCTTCCGGCGACAGCGCCTTCAGCTCGACCCGGATCGGCAGGCGACCCTGCAGTTCGGGCACCAGGTCGCTGGGCTTGGACAGATGGAAGGCGCCGCTGGCGATGAACAGGATGTGGTCGGTCTTGACCATGCCCAGCTTGGTGTTGACGGTGCTGCCTTCGATCAGCGGCAGCAGGTCGCGCTGCACGCCTTCGCGGGACACGTCGGCGCCGCTGGTGTTGCCGCGCTTGGCCACCTTGTCGATCTCGTCGATGAAGACGATGCCGTTCTGCTCCACCGCTTCGAGCGCGCGGGCCTTGAGCTCCTCCTCGTTGACCAGGCGGGCCGCTTCCTCGTCGCGGACCATCTTCAGCGCGTCCTTGATCTTGAGCTTGCGCGACTTCTTCTTGCCCTTGCCCATGCTGGAAAACAGGTTCTGCAACTGGCTGGTCATTTCCTCCATGCCGGGCGGGGCCATGATTTCCACGCCGGCGGGCGTCTCGGCCACCTCGATGTCGATTTCCTTGTCGTCGAGCTGGCCCTCGCGCAGGCGCTTGCGAAAGAGCTGGCGGGTATTGGAATCGTCACTGCGGGTCGGTTCCTCGCTGAAGCCCACCGGGCGGGCGGGCGGCAGCAGCGCGTCGAGGATGCGTTCTTCGGCGGCATCTTCGGCGCGGTGGCGCATCCTGTGGACTTCCTGCTCGCGCAGCATCTTCAGGGCGGCGTCGGCAAGGTCGCGGATGATCGACTCGACGTCACGTCCCACATAGCCCACCTCGGTGAACTTGGTCGCCTCGACCTTCAGGAAGGGCGCATTGGCGAGCTTGGCCAGGCGCCGGGCGATCTCGGTCTTGCCGACCCCGGTGGGGCCGATCATCAGGATGTTCTTGGGCGTGACTTCCTGGCGCAGCTCGGCAGGCAGCTGCATGCGCCGCCAGCGGTTGCGCAGGGCGATGGCGACGGCGCGCTTGGCGTCGTCCTGGCCGATGATGTGGCGGTTGAGTTCGTGGACGATCTCGCGGGGCGTCATGGACATGCGGGTACTCCGGAGCGGGAAACGGTTCTCAGGGCCGGTCAGACCGCGGAATCCAGCTCTTCAATGGTCAGGTTCTGATTAGTAAAGACGCAGATGCTGCCGGCGATGTTCAACGCGGCTTCGGTGATGTCCTGGGCCGACAGCGCGGCGTCGCCCTTCTGCATCAGCGCCATCGCCGCCGCCTGGGCGAAGCCGCCGCCCGAGCCCATGGCGATCAGATCGTCTTCGGGCTGCACGACGTCGCCATTGCCGGTGATGATCAGCGAGGCATCCTTGTTGGCGACGGCCAGCATCGCCTCGAGGCGGCTAAGGGAGCGGTCGGTGCGCCAGTCCTTGGCCAGTTCGACGGCGGCGCGCACCAGATGACCCTGGTGCTTCTCCAGCTGACCTTCGAAGCGTTCGAACAGGGTGAAGGCATCGGCGGTGGCGCCGGCGAAGCCGGCCAGGACCTGGCCGTGATAGAGGCGCCGGACCTTCTTGGCGTTGCCTTTCATGACGGTGTTGCCGAGCGATACCTGGCCGTCGCCGCCCATGACGACTTTGCCGTTGCGGCGTACTGAAACGATGGTGGTCAAGGTGAAATCTCCACGCAGCGGGGCGATGAATGCCCGAATGCCTGGGGATATGGGGACGCGGTCGGCAGGCTTCAAGGATGACGCCGTCATCCGGGTGCCTGCCGGCCCGGTCGGTTAGCGGCCCTGGCGCTGTTGCAGCAGCAGGTTCTTGTAACCGCTGGCGGCGAGGGTCTTCTGCGCCTGGGCGAGCTGTTCGCGGGTGCCGTACGGCCCGACCAGCACCCGGTGCCAGGTTTCGTTGTTGACGGTACCGGCTTCGACCCGCACGTCATTGCCGAGCAGGATGATCTGGGCACGGACGCGGTCGGCGTCTTCCTTCTTGCGGAACGAACCGGCCTGCAGGAAGTACTGGGTCACCGGCGCCTTAGCGACGGTCGGCGGAGGCGGCGGCGTCTGCCCGTTGAGCGCGGCCTCGGCGCGGGCGGCGTCGATCCGGGCGGCTTCCTCGGGCGTCACCGTCGGCGTTTGCGGAGCCGGCGGCGTGGCGTCCGGCGGCAGGATCACTTCCGACTCGGGCAACAGGGTGTAGAAATCGTACTTGGGCTTGGCCGGCTCCGGCTTGGCCGGCGTGGTGGCCCGCTTGGGCTGCTCCTTGGCGGTCTGTCGGGCGTCTTCCTTGACCCGTTTGACCTGGTCGTCACCGGGTTCGAGGGTGGTCAGGAACACCACGAAGGCCCCGATCACCAGCCCGCAGACGAGCCATACCCAGCCCGGGACGGGTTTTTTCGAGGGGGCTTGATAGCGACTGGCGCCGCGCTTGGGCGCGGCTCTCTTCTTTGCTGCCACTTACATCCGCTCCAGTGGTTCCAGGCCGAGCAGTTCCAGCCCCTGCTTGAGCGTGCGGCCGGTCAGGGCGGCCAGGCGCAGGCGGCTCTGCTTGCGGGTTTCGCTGTCTGCCGCAAGGATCGGGCAGTGCTCGTAGAAGCTGGAGAACAGTCCGGCGAGATCGTACAGATAGCTGCACAACAGGTGTGGGACGCCTTTCTCGCCGACGTTGTTGAGCACGTCGGCGAACTGCGCGAGCTTGGCGGCCAGCGCCTGCTCCTGTTCGGCCTCGAGCTGGATGTGGCCGCCGATCTCGTCCACGCCCTTGCCCAGCTTGCGGAACAGGCTGGCGACCCGGGTGTAGGCATAGAGCAGGTAGGGCGCGGTATTGCCCTCGAAACTCAGCATCTGCTCGAAGTTGAAGCTGTAGTCGCTGGTGCGGTGCTTGGACAGATCGGCGTACTTGACTGCGCCGATGCCCACGGCGCGGGCGATCTGGCGCAGCTCGGCCTCGTCGAGGTCGGCGTTCTTGCTCTTGACCAGCGTGTAGGCGCGTTCCTGGGCTTCGTCGAGCAGGTCGATCAGCTTGACCGTGCCGCCGTCGCGGGTCTTGAACGGGCGGCCATCGGCGCCGTTCATGGTGCCGAAGCCCATGTGCTCGAGCTGCATGCCCGGGTGCACGAAGCCGGCGCGACGGGCCACTTCGAACGCCATCTGGAAATGCAGCGCCTGGCGCTGGTCGACGAAGTAGAGCACCCGGTCGGCCTTGAGCACCTGGCTGCGGTAACGCATGGCCGCCAGGTCGGTGGTGGCGTAGAGGTAGCCGCCGCCGGCCTTCTGCACGATCACCGGCAGGGGGTTGCCTTCGGCGTTCTTGAACTCGTCCATGAAGACGCACTGCGCGCCGTCGCTTTCGCTGAGCAGGCCCTTGTCCCGCAGAGCGTCGACGATACCGGGCAGCTCGTCGTTGTAGGCGCTCTCGCCGCGTACGTCGGCGGGGCTCAGGCGGACGTTGAGGCGGTCGTAGACCTTCTGGCAGTGAGACAGGGAAATGTCGTTGAAGCGGTTCCACAACCGCAGGCAGTCGGCATCACCGGCCTGCAACTTCACCACCAGGGCGCGGGCCCGGTCGGCGAACTCGGCGCTCTCGTCGAAGCGCTTCTTGGCGGCGCGGTAGAACTCTTCCAGGTCCGCCAGCTCGCTTTGCGCCGCCACCGGGCGTTCTTCCAGATAGGCCAGCAGCATGCCGAACTGGGTGCCCCAGTCGCCCACGTGGTTCTGCCGGATCACCTCGTCGCCGAGAAACTCAAGAACTCGGCCCACGCCGTCACCGATGATGGTCGAGCGCAGGTGGCCGACGTGCATCTCCTTGGCCAGGTTCGGAGACGACAGGTCGATGACGACCTTCTGCGCCGGGCCGGCCTTGCGTACACCCAGGTGCTCGTCGGCCAGCGCGGCTTCGAGTCGTTCGGCCAGCGCGGCGCTGTTCTGGAAGAAGTTGAGAAAGCCCGGCCCTGCGATCTCCACCTTGGTGATTCCTTCATCGGCCGGCAGCGCGGCGATGAGCTTCTCGGCCAGATCGCGCGGCTTCATGCCGGCCGGTTTGGCCAGCATCATCGCGATGTTGCTGGCGAAGTCGCCGTGGCTCTTGTCCTTGGTGTTCTCCACCTGGATCGTCGGGGTCAGCCCCTCGGGCAGCACGCCTTCGCCGACGAGGCGGTTCAGGGCTTGCTGGATCAGGTGGCGGATGCTGTCTTTCATCGGATAAGGCCTTGCCTGCGGACGCGGTAAACCCTGCATTATAAAAGTAGCGGCAAGCTGCAAGCCACCCGCTTCAGGTAAAAGCGGAAAAGCGCGCCGGCGGGTTCCTGCCAGCTCCCGCTAAAAAAGGTCGATCGGGTCTACGTCCAGCGACCAGCGTACCGTGCGGCTGTCGGGCAGTTGCTCGAGCAGCGGCAGCCAGGCGGCCATGAGGCGATGCAGCGGAGCGCGTGCGCTGGACTGCAGCAGCAATTGCGCACGGAACCGCCCGGCGCGCCGCTCCATGGGCGCCGGTACCGGGCCGAGCAGTTCGACGCCGCCGAGCTGCAGCGCGCCCAGCAGCCCTTCCGCCTCGGCGCAGGCGTCATCGAGGAAGGCTTCCGCCTGGCCCGGCTTGTGGGCCTCGGCGCGCAGCAGCGCGAGGTGGCTGAACGGCGGCAGGCCGGCGGCACGCCGTTCGGACAGGGCCTGCTCGGCGAAGGCGAAGTAGCCCTGTTCGGTCAGTTGCACCAGCAGTGGATGGTCTGCCAGGTGGGTCTGGATGATCACCTGGCCCGGCTCTTCGGCACGCCCCGCGCGGCCGGCGACCTGCAGGATCAGCTGCGCCATGCGCTCGCTTGCGCGAAAGTCGGCCGAGAACAGGCCGCCATCGGCATCGAGGATGGCGACCAGGGTCACGCGGGGGAAGTGGTGCCCCTTGGCGAGCATCTGCGTACCGACCAGCAGGCAGGGCTCGCCCCGGTTGATGGTCCCCAGCAACTGGTCCATGGCGCCCTTTCGCGCGGTGCTGTCGCGGTCGACGCGCAAGACCGGGTAATCGGGAAACAGCACCGCCAGGCGCTCCTCGGCGCGCTCGGTACCGGCACCGACCGGTCGCAGGTCGACGTGCGCGCAACTGGGGCAGTTGCTCGGCGGACGTTCGCTATGGCCACAGTGATGGCAGCGCAGCTCGTTGTGGCGCTGATGCAGCGTCATTCGCGCGTCGCAGCGGGGGCACTGGCTGAGCCAGCCGCAGTCGTGGCACAGCAGTGTCGGCGCGAAGCCCCGGCGGTTGAGGAACACCAGCACCTGCTGGCCGGCCGCCAGGGTCTGCGCCATGGCCTGCTGCAGGGGGCCGGAGATGCCTGAATCCAGCGGGCGGCTGCGCACGTCGAGGCGGTGGAACCGCGGCGGCTTCGCGCCGCCGGCGCGCTCGGTCAGTTTGAGCAGGGCATAGCGGCCGCTGTGGGCGTTGTGCAGGCTTTCCAGCGAGGGGGTGGCCGAGCCGAGCACGATCGGCAGGTTTTCCTGCCGGGCGCGTACCACGGCGAGGTCACGCGCGTGGTAGCGCAGGCCTTCCTGCTGTTTATAAGAGGCGTCGTGCTCCTCGTCGATGATGATCAGCCCCGGGTTCTTCATCGGGGTGAACAGCGCCGAGCGGGTGCCGATGATGATGTCCGCCTCGCCGTCGCGCGCCGCCAGCCAGGCATCGAGGCGCTCGCGGTCGTTGACGTTGGAATGCAGCAGCGCGATGCGTGCGTTGAAGCGACGCTCGAAGCGGGCCAGCGTCTGCGGGCCGAGGTTGATCTCGGGGATGAGTACCAGCGCCTGCCTGCCCGCCGCGAGCACCTGGTGGATCAGCTGCAGGTAGACTTCGGTCTTGCCGCTGCCGGTCACGCCAGCCAGCAGGAAGGCCTGGTAGCCGCCCAGGCCCGCGCGTACCGCTTCGACGGCCAGGCGTTGCTGGGGGTTGAGCGGCAGTTCCGGCTGCAGCAGCCAGCTGCCATGGTGTTCGGCCGGCACATGGCGGCGCACTTCGACGCGCAGCAGTCCTTTCTGGCGCAGCAGGTCGAGGCTGTCCTTGCTCAGCTGCAGCTTCGCCAGCAGCGCATGGGCAACGCCATGGGGATGCTGGGCGATGGCCTTGAGCGCCTCGCGCTGGCGCGGCGCGCGTGCCAGGCGCGGGTCATCGATGCGCGCGCCCTCGGCCAGGTACCAGAAGCGCTCCTGGCGCGCTTCGGCCGGCTCGCCCTGGCGCAGCAGGGTCGGCAGGGCCCAACTGAAGGTGTCCCCCAGGCTGTGCTGGTAATACTGGGCGGTCCACAGGCAGAGCTTGAATAATGCCGTCGGCAGCGGTGGCTGGAGGTCGAGTACTTCCAACGCTGCCTTGAGCTTGGCCTCCGGCACTTCGCTCTGGTCTGCGATCTCCACCAGCACGCCGATCACCTCGCGCCTGCCGAACGGCACGCGCAGCCGCATGCCCGGTTGCAGTGCCGTATGCGGCACGCCATCCGGCGCCCGGTAGTCGAACAGTCGGCGCAGCGGCGAAGGCAGGGCGAGGCGTAGGATCGGGATGGGCACGCGAGCGGTCCTTGGGGGCGAGGCGCGATCTTATCAGCGAAGCCGGGCGCGGCGCAGAGGGCGTCGGCCGATCATCGCTGCGGCCCTTGCATCGTGCCCTTGCTCTGGTATCATCCGCGCCCTTAATCCGTGCGGTGCTCGACATAGGGTCGGGTGGCGGCACATCAGACGTGAGGATTCATCATGAAAGCCGATATCCATCCGAAGTACCAAGAAATCGAAGCCACCTGCAGCTGCGGCAACGTCATCAAGACCCGCTCCACGCTGGGCAAGAACATGAACCTGGACGTGTGCTCCGAATGCCACCCGTTCTACACCGGCAAGCAGAAAGTGCTGGATACCGGCGGCCGTATCGACCGCTTCAAGCAGCGCTTCGGCGTATTCGGCGCCAAGTAAGCTTGGGCCGAGACGAAAAGCCGATGGGCTTCTTCGTTACAGCGACACTGAAAAAGGCGCCCCTCGTGGGCGCCTTTTTCGTTTGTCTGTCATCTGCGGTTCAGGCGTCCTGTCCTGCGCCCGGCCCCCTGCCACAGGTCGAGGTGGCGCGGGTGGTGGATGGCGACACCCTGCGCCTGGCCGACGGGCGCAGCGTTCGGCTGATCGGGCTGAACACGCCGGAGCTCGGCGGGGGCGGGCGGGCAGAGGAACCCTTCGCCGTGTTGGCGCGGCGAGAACTGGAGGCGCGGGTCCGGGCCAGTGGCGGGCGCGTCGGCCTGCAGGTCGGCGCCGAAGCGAAGGACCGCTACGGTCGCACCCTGGCGCATGTCTACGACAGCGCGGGTGCGAGTCTCGAAGCGGCGCTGCTTGGTGAAGGGCTTGGTTACTTCGTTGCTCAGGCGCCCAATGTCGAGCTCTGGCAATGCCATCAGGCCGCCGAGCGGCAGGCGCGCGAGGCGGGCCGAAACCTCTGGCGCAAGCCCTCCGTTCTTGCGCCCGATGCCCTCGCCCAGGCGGGCTTCGCGCTGATCGAGGCGCGGGTGGAGCGCGTCGAGCGCAACCGGGGCGGGGTATGGCTCGAGCTCGAAGGGCCGGCGGTCCTGCACATCGCGATGCGACACCTGGACAGTTTCGACAGCGCTGCGCTCGACGCCCTGGCCGGTCGCCGGGTTCAGGCGCGCGGCTGGGTGATCGAGCGCAGAGGCGTCAGGGCAGGGCAGGCCCGCTGGATGCTGCCGATCACCCATCCGTCGATGCTGGAGGCGCGCGACTGAGTCATCGCTCGGAGCGATCGGCATGACGCTTGGCGGGGTGGGCGTTCTCGCTTGGCACCGGGGTTCCGCTGTCGGTCATAACGTAAGCGCCTTTTCGGCTGGCGTGCCCGTGGCGTCTGGGCTGCGGCGGTGGCAACCTTGTGAGGGCCCACCTTCTTGCGTATGCTCGACCGTCTGTCTGTTCCAGTAAAACAAGCGGAATGCCAACATGACCGACCTGAAAACTGCCGCGCTCGAGTATCACTGCCAGCCCCGTCCCGGGAAGCTGAGTGTCGAGCTGACCAAGCCCACCGCGACTGCCCGCGACCTGTCCCTGGCATACAGCCCTGGTGTCGCCGAGCCCGTGCGCGAGATCGCTCGCGATCCGGAGCTGGCCTTCAAATACACCGGCAAAGGCAACCTGGTCGCAGTCATTTCCGACGGTACGGCTATCCTGGGTCTCGGCGATCTCGGCCCGCTGGCCTCCAAGCCGGTGATGGAAGGCAAGGGCGTTCTGTTCAAGCGCTTCGCCGGCGTCGATGTCTTCGACATCGAAGTGGATGCCGAAAGCCCGCAGGCTTTCATCGACACCGTCAAGCGTATCTCCATCACCTTCGGTGGCATCAACCTCGAAGACATCAAGGCGCCTGAGTGCTTCGAGATCGAGCGTGCGCTGATCGAACAGTGCGACATTCCGGTCTTCCACGACGACCAGCACGGCACAGCCATCGTGACCGCAGCCGGCATGCTCAACGCGCTGGAAATCGCCGGCAAGTCGCTGGAATCGGCTAAGATCGTCTGCCTTGGCGCCGGTGCTGCAGCCACCTCCTGCATGAAGTTGCTGGTGAGCATGGGCGCGAAGATCGAGAACATCTTCATGATCGACCGCAAGGGCGTGATCCATGCCGGGCGCGACGATCTGAACCAGTACAAGGCCGTGTTTGCCCATGAAACCGACAAGCGCACCCTGTCCGATGCGCTGGACGGCGCCGATGTGTTCGTCGGTCTTTCCGGAGCCAATCTGCTGAGCCCGGAAAACCTCAACCGCATGGCGGCCAACCCGATCGTGTTCGCCTGCTCGAACCCTGATCCGGAAATCAGCCCCGAGCTGGCCCATGCGACGCGCTCCGACGTGATCATGGCGACCGGTCGTTCCGACTACCCGAACCAGGTCAACAACGTGCTGGGCTTCCCGTTCATCTTCCGTGGTGCTCTGGACGTGCGCGCCAAGCGCATCAACGAAGAGATGAAGATCGCCGCTGCGCTGGCCCTGCGTGACCTGGCCAAGCTGCCGGTGCCGGCCGAAGTCGCCGCAGCCTATGGTGTCGACAGCCTGGAGTTCGGTCGCGAGTACATCATTCCCAAGCCGATGGATCCTCGCCTGATCACCCTGGTATCCGACGCGGTCGCCAAGGCGGCGATCGAGACGGGCGTGGCCACGCTGCCATATCCGAAGCACTATCCGCTGCAGTCGGTAAACGACGTGTTCAACGGCTGATCGCCGCAGACCGCCGAAGACAAATGAAAAAACCCCGCTGATGCGGGGTTTTTTTTGCCCGTTGCCGCGTGCCGGATGCTTCGTCTCGATGCGTCCGGCTGGCGGTCAGAACAGGTCCAGCGGTGCGGCTTCGGATTCGGGCAGCGGTGTGCCGGGAATCTGCAGGCCGCCGTCGAACTCGCCCATGGAGGGCGGCGAGTCCTCGTACTTGAACAGCTCGAAGTACGCATCCGGCGTGCCGGGCGATGCGGCACGACCGCTGACCGGATCGATGCGCAGGGTCGTGATGCCGTCGGGTTCGGGCGGCAGGTGCTCCGGTCGACCTTCGAGCACCGCCGACATGTAATGCATCCAGATCGGCAGAGCGACCGTGCCGCCGTATTCGTTGCGCCCGAGGCTCTGGGGCTGGTCGAAGCCGGCCCACACCGTAGTGACGAAATCGGCGTTGTAGCCGGAGAACCAGCTGTCGATCGAATCGTTGGTGGTGCCGGTCTTGCCAGCGAGATCGCCACGGTTCATCGCCAGCGCCCGGCGGCCCGTGCCCTTCTTGATCACGTCCTGCAGCATGCTGGTCATGATGTAGGCGGTGCGCTCGTCGATCACCTGTTCGGCGGCGATCGGGGTCTGCGCGTCCGGGGCGTCTGCCGCGGCGTGCTGGCCGACGGTTTCGGCCTTGGCGGAGGGCTGTTCCGTGGCGCCGACCCGTGGCGGGTTGGCCTGGAAGATCACCTTGCCTTCGCGGTCTTCGATGCGCTGGATCAGGTACGGCTGGATCTTGTGCCCGCCGTTGGCGAAGGTCGTCCAGCCCGTGGCGATTTCCATCGGCGTCAGGGTGGCGGTACCCAGTGCGAGCGAAAGATTGCGCGGCAGGTCCTGGCGATTGAAGCCGAAGCGGGTGATGTAGTCGATGGCGTAATCGATGCCGATGGTCTGCAGCATCCGGATCGAGACCAGGTTGCGCGATTTGTACAGGGCCTCGCGCATGCGGATCGGCCCCAGGAAGGTGTTGTTGTCGTTCTTGGGGCGCCAGACGCGATCCATGCCCTGCTCGGTAAACACGATGGGGGCGTCGTTGACCATGCTCGCGGCGGTGAAACCGGCGTCCAGCG
Organism: Stutzerimonas nosocomialis; assembly: GCF_005876855.1. Classification (GTDB taxonomy): domain Bacteria; phylum Pseudomonadota; class Gammaproteobacteria; order Pseudomonadales; family Pseudomonadaceae; genus Stutzerimonas; species Stutzerimonas nosocomialis. Next base: position 260,011 of record NZ_QLAE01000001.1, read on the forward strand.
CGGCGCTGTAGATGAACGGCTTGAAGCTCGAGCCGGGCTGGCGCTTGGCCTGGACGGCACGGTTGTAGCTGCTCTGGTCGAAAGAGAAGCCGCCGACCAGGGCTTCGATCGAGCCATCCTGCGGGTCCAGTGACACCAGTGCCGCCTGGGCAGCGGGGATCTGACTGAACAGCAGGGATTCGTCCTGCTGACGCACCCGAATGACGTCACCTGGTTTGACCACATCGGCTGGGCGCTGCGGCCTTGGGCCCAGGCTGTTGGTACCCAGATGGGGGCGGGCCCACTTCATGCTGTCCCAGGCGACTGGCTGTTCGGTGCCGTCGCGCAGCAGCACCATGATGCCGCTGTTCTCCACCTGGGTGACCACGGCGGGCAGCATGCCGGAAACCGCCCGGCGCTTGCCGAGCTCGGTCAGCCACTCTTCGCGGGACCGGCCTTCCAGTCGGGCTTCCGGGCCGCGGTAGCCGTGGCGCTGGTCGTATTCGATCAGGCCGGTATCGAGCGCGGCGTTGGCGGCCAGTTGGCGCTCGCTGGTGATGGTGGTGTAGACCCGATAGCCCTCGGTGTAGGCGTCGCTGCCGTAACGGCCGACCATTTCGGCGCGGGCCATCTCGGCGATATAGGCGGCGTTGAGCTCCGGCGCGGCGAAGTGATACTTGGCGTCGACCGGCTCGGCGAGGGCCTCTTCATAGCGCGCCTGGTCGATGGAGCCCAGGCGCCGCATACGTCCCAGGATCCAGTCGCGACGCTCCTTGGAGCGCGTCGGATTCACCAGGGGGTTGAATGCCGAAGGGGCTTTCGGCAGACCGGCTATCATCGCCATCTGCGCGAGGCTCAAGTCTTTGATGGATTTGCCGTAATAGACATGAGCGGCTGCTTCGATCCCGTAGGCGCGGTTGCCGAGGTAAATCTTGTTGACGTAAAGCTCGAGAATTTCGTCCTTACTCAGCTCGCGTTCGATCTGCAGTGCGAGCAGGATTTCGTTGATCTTGCGGGAAAAGCTCCGTTCGCTGGTGAGGAAGTAATTCTTCGCGACCTGCATGGTGATGGTGCTGCCGCCGGTCTGGATCTGCCCGCTCTTCAATATTTGCGTGGCAGCGCGCATCAGGCTGGTCAGCTCGACGCCATAATGGTTCGCAAAGTTGTCATCCTCTGCCGCGAGCAACGCATGGATGAAGTCCTTCGGGATCTCGTCGAAGCGAATCGGCGACCGGCGCATTTCCCCGAATTCTGCAATCAGCTTTTCATCACTGCTGTAGACCCTCAGCGGGATCTGGAGCTGGATGCTGCGAAGTGCGTCGACGGAAGGCAGGTTGGGGCTTAGATAAAGGAAGGCACCGCTCAAACTGAGCAGCAGTCCGCAGAAAATAGCTAAGCCAGACCAAAGGAAAAACTTCAGGAAACGCATCAAGGTTCTTGGGGTTCCAGGTGGGTAAAGTGAGTGCTGCCGGAGGCGATGCTGAAAGGGAAAAACCGTTCACATTATAAGCGGTTTTTTTGCTGGGGAGCCATTTGCGCTTCTGTCAAGACTGTTATCTAATGTGGAAAAACATAATTAATCCGTAAGTACCGGATTCAGATAGGAAATCGGTCGTGCTAGGGCTCTTCACTAAGAAAGCGAATACGCTGCTTGGGATCGATATCAGTTCGACCTCAGTCAAGCTCCTCGAATTAAGCCGCTCCGGCAGCCGCTACAGGGTAGAGGCCTACGCCGTGGAGCCGCTTCCTCCAAACGCAGTCGTCGAAAAGAACATCGCCGAACTCGAAGGTGTCGGCGAGGCGCTTGCGCGCGTGCTGGCGAAAGCCAAGACCGGCGCGCGCTCGGTTGCCGTGGCGGTGGCCGGTTCGGCGGTGATCACCAAGACCATCGAGATGGAGGCGGGCCTGTCCGACGACGAGCTGGAGAATCAGCTCAAGATCGAGGCGGACCAGTACATTCCCTATCCGCTCGAGGAAGTGGCGATCGACTTCGAGGTTCAGGGCTTGGCGCGTACGCCTGAGCGGGTCGAGGTGCTGCTTGCCGCATGCCGCAAGGAAAACGTCGAAGTACGCGAAGCGGCCCTGGCGCTCGCCGGGTTGACCGCCAAGGTGGTCGACGTCGAGGCCTATGCACTGGAGCGGGCATATAGCCTGCTCGATGCCCAGCTCGGCGGCAGCCATGACGAGCTCACCGTGGCGATCGTCGATATCGGCGCCACCATGACCACGCTCAGCGTGCTGCACAACGGGCGTACCATCTATACCCGCGAGCAGTTGTTCGGTGGCCGCCAGCTGACCGAAGAGATTCAGCGCCGTTACGGTCTCTCCACCGAAGAGGCCGGGCTCGCGAAGAAACAGGGAGGCCTCCCGGACGACTATGACAGCGAAGTGTTGCAGCCGTTCAAAGAGGCGGTCGTCCAGCAGGTATCCCGCTCGCTGCAGTTCTTCTTTGCGGCCGGCCAGTTCAACGATGTCGACTACATTCTGCTCGCCGGTGGCACGGCTTCGATTCCGGGCCTCGATCGGTTGATTCAGCAGAAAATCGGGACCCAGACTCTAGTCGCCAATCCTTTTGCCGATATGGCCTTGAGCAGCAGGGTCAACGCCGGTGCGTTGGCCAGTGACGCGCCCGCTTTGATGATTGCCTGTGGTCTGGCGATGAGGAGTTTCGACTGATGGCGCGGATCAACTTACTTCCCTGGCGTGAACAGCTGCGTGAAGAGCGAAAGCAGCGCTTTCTCGTCACTCTGGTGGGCGTGCTCGTCGTCTCCGCCGGACTCGTCTTCCTGGGTGACCAATACCTCGAAGGCGCCATCAGCCAGCAGCAGGCGCGCAATGATTTCGTCCGCAAGGAGATCGCCGTTCTCGATGCTCGGATCAAGGAAATCAGCGAACTCAAGCAGCGTCGTCAGCAGCTGCTCGAGCGGATGAAGATCATCCAGGATCTGCAGGGCAATCGTCCGATCATCGGTCGCGTATTCGACCAGCTGGTACGGACGCTTCCGGATGGTGTGTATTTCACCGGCCTGAAGATGACCGGCAAGAACATCGCCATCGTGGGTGCGGCCGAGTCGAACAACCGCGTCTCCAATCTGATGCGTAACCTCGATGGCTCCGAGTGGCTCCAGGCGCCCAACCTCAACGAGGTCAAGGCTGTGACTGCTGGTGCAGTGGAGCAGGCCAACGTCTTTCAACTCACCGTGCAGCAAACGCAGCCAGTGGTCGCTACGGAAGGAGCCAAACAATGAGCTTGGCTAAATCGCTGGAAAGTCTGCGCCAGGTCGATCTTGCCGACCTGGACATGAACAACCTGGGCTCCTGGCCCGCGCCGGTAAAGGTCATTGCCTGCATTCTGGTGTTTATTGCAGTGCTCGCGCTTGGCTATAACTTTCACCTGAAAGATATTCAGGCTCGGCTTGAGCGAGAACAAAGCCAGGAAGAAACGTTGAAGCAACAGTTTTCCACCAAGGCGTTCCAGGCGGCGAATCTGGAGGCCTATATCGATCAGATGAAGGAGATGGAAACTTCCTTCGGCGCCATGCTGAGGCAGTTGCCCAGCGATACCGAAGTGCCTGGCCTGCTTGAAGACATTACCCGGACCGGCCTCGGCAGTGGCTTGGAGTTCGAGGAAATCAAATTGCAGCCTGAAGTAGTCCAGCAGTTCTATATCGAATTGCCCATCGACATCAAGGCGGTCGGTACTTACCACGATCTTGCGACTTTCGTCAGTGGCGTCGCCAGTCTGCCGCGCATCGTCACGCTGCACGATTTCGAGCTGAAGCCGGAAAGCGCCGAAACCACTTCGCGGCTGCGGATGAGTATTCGGGCCAAGACCTATCGTTATAACGACAAGGGGGCGCAGCAATGAACAGCGTCCGTTTGATTTCACTCAGCCTTTCTTTTGCTGTACTCGCCGGCTGTGGCAGTGGCGGCAACTTCGCTGACCTGCAGGCCTATATGGATGAGGTCAGGGCCAAGCCCAAGGGTTCGATCGAGCCGCTACCGGCCTTTCAGCCTTACGAAGCCTTCACCTATAGCGCTTCTGCGCTGCGCAGTCCATTCCAGCCGCCGGTCAAGATCGATCTCGCCCGACAGCAGAAAGGCACCAAGGATATCCGTCCCGACGATACGCGTATCAAGCAGTTCCTCGAGGGCTTCAATATCGAGAACTTCACCATGGTGGGTTCGCTGTCCAACGACGGTGGCATGTACGCCTTGGTCCAAGGGGCTGGCGGCGTGCATCGGGTGCGTGTCGGCGATTATCTCGGGCGCAACCATGGGCGCGTCGTTTCCATCAATGAAGCCGCTGTGGATGTGCTTGAGATCGTGCCCGACGGGGACGGTGGATGGCTTGAACGTCCCCGGAGTTTGACCCTGAAAGAGCGCTCCTGAGCGCGGGATAAATAATGGAAAACCTATACCGGTCTGCACAACGGAAGCCTCTTATGAACAGCACCTTATCTCGCCTCGGTTTGTCCATGCTGGCGGTCTTCATATCGCCCGCGCTGCTCGCGGCCAACCTGACGGCCCTCGACGTGGCGTCGCTGCCGGGGGATCGCGTCGAGCTCAAGCTGGGTTTCGACGAGCCCGTCGCCAATCCTCGTGGCTATACCATCGACCAGCCGGCGCGTATCGCGCTGGACCTGCCTGGCGTTTCGAACAAGCTCGGCGCGAAGAATCGTGAACTGGGTGTGGGCAATGCCCGCAGCGTCACGGTTGTCGAAGCCAAGGATCGTACGCGCGTCATCGTCAACCTGACCTCGCTGGTCCCGTATTCGACCCGGGTCGACGGCAAGAACATGTTCGTGGTCCTGGGCGAAAGTGCCGGCGCGCCGGCTGCGGTTTCCGCCGCGCCAGCCACGGCTCCGGTTGCGTCGGCGCCGGTGGTGCGCGCTGCGGCGGGCAAGGCCATCAGCAATATCGACTTCCAGCGCGGGGAAGACGGCGCGGGTAACGTGGTCATTTCGTTGTCCGATCCGTCGGTCAGCCCGAGCATCGAAGAGCAGGGCGGCAAGATCCGCGTGTCCTTTGCCAAGACTCAACTGCCGGAAGCCTTGCGCGTGCGTCTGGACGTGCAGGATTTCGCGACGCCGGTGCGCTTCGTCAATGCCTCCAGCAAGTCCGACGGCGCCGACATCGTCATCGAGCCAAGTGGCTTCTACGATTACCTGGCTTATCAGACGGACGACAAGCTGACCATCAGCATCAAGCCGTTGACCCAGGACGACATGGAGAAGCGCAAGGCCGAGCGGTTCGCCTATTCCGGCGAGAAGCTGTCCCTGAACTTCCAGGACATCGATGTGCGCTCCGTGCTGCAGCTGATTGCCGACTTCACGGATCTCAACCTGGTTGCCAGCGATACCGTCCAGGGCAACATTACCCTGCGTCTGCAGAACGTGCCCTGGGACCAGGCGCTGGATCTGGTCCTGAAAACCAAGGGCCTGGACAAGCGCCAGGTAGGCAATGTGCTCCTGGTCGCACCGGCTGACGAAATCGCTGCACGGGAACGTCAGGAGCTCGAAGCCAAGCGTCAGATCGCCGAACTGGCCCCGTTGCGCCGCGAAGTGGTTCAGGTGAACTATGCCAAGGCTTCGGATATCGCCAAGTTGTTCCAGACCGTGACGACCAGCGCGGGGCAGGCCGATGATCGCGGTTCGATCGCCGTTGATGACCGCACCAATAACATCATTGCCTATCAGACCCAGGAGCGCCTGGACGAGCTGCGCCGGATCGTGACTCAGCTGGACATCCCGGTTCGTCAGGTGATGATCGAAGCGCGCATCGTTGAAGCCAACGTCGATTACGACAAGGCGCTCGGTGTACGTTGGGGTGGCAACCTGACCTCGGGTAATTCGACTATCTATGGCAAGGATGGCGCTACCACCTTCATTGATGGAGACCGTAATCAGCCTCGGTGGCCAGGTACCGATACCGTCGGCAACGTAACTGCCGCCGAAGGTATCGCTCCGGTTCCTTTCGTGGACCTGGGGGCTCAGGGTACGGCTGGCCTCGGCATTGGCTTCATCACCAACAATCTGATCCTTGACCTGCAACTGTCTGCGATGGAAAAGACCGGTAACGGTGAAATCGTCTCGCAGCCGAAAGTCATGACCGCTGACAAGGAAACCGCCAAGATCCTGCGTGGCTCGGAAATTCCTTACCAGGAAGCCAGCTCCAGTGGCGCGACTTCGACTTCGTTCAAGGAGGCGGCCCTGTCGCTGGAAGTGACGCCGCAGATCACGCCGGACAACCGTGTGATTCTCGAAGTGAAGGTGACCAAGGACGCGGCGGACTTCCAGCGTGCTATGAACGGTGTGCCTCCGATCAGCAAAAACGAGGTCAACGCCAAGGTGCTGGTGGCTGACGGCGAGACCGTGGTGATCGGGGGCGTGTTCTCCAATACCCAGACTCAGGCTGTCGACAAGGTTCCGTTCCTGGGCGACCTGCCTTATCTGGGTCGGCTGTTCCGTCGCGACATCGTGTCCGATGCCAAATCGGAGCTGCTGATTTTCCTCACTCCGCGTATCCTGAATCATCAAGCCATTGCAGTGAGCCGCTGATTTAGGTGCAGAACACCATACTTGTGGGCCCGATGGGTGCTGGTAAAAGCACCATCGGGCGTCTTCTTGCCAAAGAGCTTCGCATCCCGTTCAAGGATTCCGACAAGGAAATCGAACAGCGTACCGGGGCGAGCATTCCGCTGATCTTCGATGTGGAAGGTGAGCAGGGATTCCGCGAGCGCGAGCATGCGGTCATTGCCGATCTTTGCCGTCTGGAAGGATTGGTGCTGGCGACCGGCGGCGGGGCTGTTCTGCGTGACGACAACCGTCGGGCTTTGCGCGCCGGCGGTCGGGTCGTCTACCTCTGTACTTCGGTCGAGCAGCAGCTCGATCGAACCGCTCGGGATCGCAACCGCCCGCTTCTGCGTGCAGCCGATCCGGAGGCCATCCTGCGTCAGCTGATGGCTGTGCGCGACCCTCTTTATCGAAGCATCGCCGACATCATCGTCGAGACGGACGAGCGTCCGCCGCGTCTGGTGGTGATGGAAATCCTCGATCGCCTGCAGGGGCTCATGCCCCGTGAAAGCCGCGACCAATCTGCGCTATCCTAGGGCCCTTTGAGCGGGGGTGTCATGCAGACTCTTGAAGTCGATCTTGGCGAGCGTAGCTATCCCATTCATATCGGCGACCAGCTGCTCGGTCGTGGTGAGCTCTTTGGCGAGCACATTGGCGGCAAGCAGGTCGCGATCGTTACCAACGAGACGGTTGCGCCCCTGTACCTGGACCGCCTGATTGATTCGCTCTCCGGCGTGGCGGTGACGCCTGTCGTGCTTCCCGATGGCGAGGCCTACAAGAACTGGCAGACGCTCAATCTCATCTTCGATGCACTGCTTACGGCCCGGCTGGACCGCAAGGTCACCCTCATTGCGCTCGGCGGCGGTGTCGTCGGTGACATGGCCGGCTTTGCGGCCGCCTGCTATCAGCGGGGGGTCGATTTCATCCAGGTGCCGACGACGCTGCTGTCGCAGGTCGACTCCTCGGTGGGGGGGAAAACCGGTATCAACCACCCGCTGGGCAAGAACATGATCGGTGCGTTCTACCAGCCGCAGGCGGTGATCATCGATACCTCGACCCTGTCCACCCTCCCTCCTCGCGAGCTGTCCGCGGGCCTTGCCGAGGTGATCAAGTACGGATTGATCTGTGACGAGCCCTTCCTCGGCTGGCTCGAAGAGCACGTTCAGGCACTGCGTTCGCTTGATGCGGCTGCGCTGACCGAAGCCATTCGGCGCTCCTGCGCCGCCAAGGCGAGGGTGGTCGGGGCGGACGAGCGGGAGTCGGGTATTCGAGCCATTCTCAACCTGGGCCATACCTTTGGTCACGCCATCGAAACCCATCAGGGTTATGGCGTATGGCTGCACGGCGAGGCCGTCTCCGCGGGTACGGTGATGGCGCTGGAAATGTCCTGCCGCCTCGGTTGGCTGTCGGCTGCGGATCGCGACCGTGCGGTGCGCCTGCTGGCGCGCGCCGGGTTACCCGTTACCCCTCCAGCCGACATGACGCCCGAGGATTTTCTGCGCCATATGGCCGTCGACAAGAAAGTCATCGATGGGCAGCTGCGTCTGGTGCTGCTCAAGCGCCTGGGAGAGGCTGTCGTAACCGCCGATTTCCCCCGTGAAGTGCTGGAAGCCACCTTGCGCGCCGATTACGACGCGCTGCTGGCTCAGCTAGGAGTCTAAGAATTTCCATGACCAGTTTGTCCGCTGACGAGTCCTACCTGAGCCATTATGGGTTCAGTCACGACCCCTTCGCCGCTCGCGTGCCGGGCTTCAAGTTCTTCCCTGCCCAGCGCAAACCGGTGTTGGGCCAGCTGCACCACCTCGCTCGTTACAGCCAGCTCCTGCTCGTGGTCACGGGGCCGGCCGGCAGTGGCAAGACACTGTTGCGCCAAGCGCTGGTCGCCAGCACCAACAAACAGGCGGTGCAAAGCGTCGTGGTGGCCCTGCAGGACGCTACCGGACCGGGCGATCTGCTGCAGCAGATCGCCCAGGGGCTGGGCGTCAAGCGCGCGGACTTCGACGGCATCATGGCGCAGATCGTCCAGCTGGCCTTGACCGGTCAGGAAGTCTACCTGCTGTTCGATGACGCCGAGCTGCTCAGCGACGATGCCGTGGAGCTTCTGCTGCGGCTGGCGGCGGGCAGTCCCGAGGCGCGGCCGCATGTGTTTCTTTTCGGCAAGGCGACCCTGGTGGCCCGGCTCGAGGTACTGGCCGATGGCGAGGAGCGCTATCACGCCATCGAGCTGCAGCCGTACGACGAAGACGAGACGCGCGATTACCTCGCGGCTCGCCTGGAGGGTGCCGACAGCAGTCTCGACGTGCTGAGCGAACAGCAGGTCGAGGATATTCACGCCGAATCCGGCGGCTGGCCGGGAAAGATCAACCAGGTGGCACGCGAGGTGCTGATCGAGGCGATGCGGGTATCGCGCAAGGGGGGCGTCAAGGGCGCCGGTTTCGCCCTGCCGAAAAAGCATCTTCTCGCAGCGGCGGCTGTGCTGGTGGTGATCGCTCTCGCGCTGGTGTTCCGAGGTGGCAGCGAGGAGACCGAGCTGGCGGGAGACGAAGCCGGGCAGTCGCGTGGAACCGCCATCGAATTCGCGGGAAACAATCAGCCGGTGCCGTTGCCGCTCGGCAGTGACCCGCAGCCGGTGATGCGCGAGCCATTGGCCGCCGCTTCGGGTGGCGAAGAGGAGGACTATGCAGGCGGCGTCGACGAGCCTGCCCCTCAGCTCGATCCGCCTGTGGCTGCCGTGCCTGCCCCTTCGCAGCCGGTCGAGGCGCCGCGCCAGACCGTCAACGAGACGCCTCCGCTAGCTGCGGCTGCACCCTCGGCACCGGCACCGGCACCGGCACCGGCACCTGCTCCCGCCCC
>NZ_QLAE01000002.1 GCF_005876855.1 Stutzerimonas nosocomialis
TGTTCAGGCTGCGCTCGCTTCGGTGCCTGGACCGACCTTGATGTCTCAACGGAACAGGGCACTCCTGGTGACCAGCGCTGCGAGCCGCGCGCCGCGATGGCGAACGGCTCGCCCGACCGGATTTCGAAGCCCCTGATGCATCGCCCTACGCTTCGCGAGCGGTCGCTCCGAACGGCATTCTCCCCTTGCCAGAGCCCCTCGGCCTAGTCCTGCTCCGAGCAGGGCGCTGACGAATCAATCACGTCCGACAATGGGCACGGAAAATCCCTCGCTTGATGCGAAGACGGGCGGGAATGAGCCCACCAAGGCCTCGGCAAAGGCCCTGCAAGGGGCATGTATCGTGCCTGCCGGCCATTCCCCGGCTGGGCGCGATCGTAGGTTCCGACGCGCTGCCGCTCCGTTCGTCTGCTCGCCACCGCCGCCGCGTTGGCGCAGGCTAAGCTTGCGCCCGAAACACTTGCTAGGAAGCCAGGCCGGTAATCATGGGCGCAGTATGGCAATCCGATAGATCTGGAGCTGTGCGTCCATCGCGCGCTTCGTCTGCGACGCCTCCAAACAAATCACCTCAACGTGGACGCCCAGTGGCGCGCCGGCTGGCATTGCTGTCGGCCGTTTCCTTGCTGGCGGGCGGCGGCTATGTGGCCTGGCAGGAGATCGACAGCTCTCGCTGGCAGGCTCACTGGATCAGTCGCTACGCGGCCGATCTGGACTATAGCGTCGAACCCGGCCCCAGCCCCTCGGTGCAGTTTCCCGATAGCGGTCCGTTCGATCGCCGCCTGGGTTATGCCGACATGCCGGTGTTCATCGAACGCCTGGTTCAGCGCAATTTCCGTATCGAGGCGCAGGCGCGCTTCTCGCCGGCGCTGGAGGACTACGCCAACCGTGGTTTCTTCGTGCCTTATCCGGAGAAATCCCAGGCGGGCCTCACCATCGACGACTGTCGCGGCGAGCCGCTCTATGCCAACAGCTACCCGCACGAGTACTACGACAGCTTCGAAAGCATCCCGCCGCTGATTGCAAAGAGCCTGCTGTTCATCGAGGACCGCAACCTGCTGGCCGCCGACCGCCCGATGGCCAACCCCGCGGTCGACTGGCCGCGTTTCGCCATGGCGGCGTACAGCCAGGTCCAGAAACAGCTCGGGATTTCCGTGCAGTCCGCCGGCGGCAGCACCCTGGCGACCCAGGTGGAGAAGTACCGCCATTCACCCGAAGGCCGCACGGGCAGCGGCGAGGAAAAGCTGCGCCAGATGGTTTCGGCCAGCGTTCGCGCCTACCGTGACGGTCCGCAGACCCTCGCCACCCGGCAGCGCATCGTGCGCGACTACCTCAACAGCGTGCCCCTGTCGGCAGCACCGGGTCATGGCGAAGTGCACGGCATCGCCGATGGCCTGCGGCTGTGGTACGGCGCCGACTTCGCCGAGGTCAACCGTCTGCTCGACCCGCGGCGCAATGCCGGTACCGACCTCGAGGCCCAGGGCCTGGCGCTGCGCCAGGTGCTTTCGCTGCTGATCGCGCAACGCAGGCCTTCCTATTACCTGGGCAAGGGGCGGCAGGACATGGTCGACCTCACCGACAGCCATATCCGCCTGCTGGCCCGTGGCGGCATCATCGACACGGCACTGCGCGATGCGGCCCTGGCCCAGCACGCCGCATTCCGCGACCTGCGCCGCGAGCCTGCGCTGCGCCCGGTCGAGGCGACCAAGGGCATCAGTGTGGCGCGGATGCGGGTGGCCGGGTTGCTCGGCCTGCCGCTGTACGACCTCGACCGCATCGACCTGGCGGCCACCACGACGTTGCAGGGCGACCTGCAGGAACAGATCAGCGATTACCTCGGTCACCTGGCCGACCCGGCGTTCGCCAAGGAGATGGGGCTGCTCGGCGAGCGCATGCTGTCGCCGGAGAAGACCGCCGACGTGCGCTACAGCTTCACGCTGTTCGAGCGGGCCGGCGAAGGGTTCCGGGTACGGGTGCAGACCGACAGCACCAACCAGCCGTTCGACATCAACGAAGGCAGCAAGCTCGAGCTGGGCTCGACCGCCAAGCTGCGCGTGCTGACGACCTACCTCGAGGTCATCGCCGAACTGCATGGGCGCTATGCGGGCATGACGGCGGCCGAGCTGCGCCGCGTCGAAGCGGAAGATCCGCTCAGCCGCTGGGCGATCGGTTACCTGGGGGCGACGGGCGACCGTAACCTGCCGGCAATGCTCGAGGCGGCGCTCGAGCGGCGCTATTCGGCAAGCCCTGCCGAGCGGTTCTTCACCGGTGCCGGCGTGCACCGCTTCGGCAATTTCCGCCGCGAGGACGACGGCCGCCTGCCGACGCTGCGCGAGTCGCTGCAGGAGTCGATCAACCTGCCGTTCGTGCGGCTGATGCGCGACCTGGTCAGCTACAGCACCTACGCCATGATCAACCGCGCCGAGCTGCTCAAGGACGACAACAACCCCGCGCGCCTCGAATACCTGACGCGTTTCGCCGATCGCGAAGGTTCGGTGTTTCTCCAGCGCTTCTGGCAGAAGTATCGCGGCAAGAGCGGCGATGAGCGCATCGAGGCCTTCCTCAACGGCATGCGCGCCACCCCGGTGCGGCTGGCGGCGGTCCATCGCTACCTTATGCCGGACGCCGATCGCTCGGCCTTCGAACGCTTCCTGCGAGCCCGCCTGCCCGGCGCCGAGCTGACCGACAAGCAGCTCGACGGCCTCTACAGCCGCTACGCGCCCGGCGCCTACAGCCTGCCGGACCAGGGCTACATCGCCCGCGTGCATCCGCTGGACCTGTGGCTGCTGGGCTACCTGCTCGAGCATCCGGACGCCACGCTCGGCGAGATCGTCGGCGCCAGCCGCGAACAGCGCCAGGAGGTCTACGGCTGGCTGTTCCGCAGCCGCCACAAGAGCGCGCGCGACAGCCGCATTCGGATCATGCTCGAGGTGGAAGCCTTCACCGATATCCACCGGCGCTGGCAGCGCGTCGGCTACCCGTTCGACCATCTGGTGCCGTCGCTGGCCACTGCCCTGGGCAGCTCGGGCGATCGCCCGGCGGCGCTGGCCGAGCTGATGGGGATCATCCTCAACGACGGGGTGCGGCTGCCGAGCGTGCGCATCGACAGCCTGCAGTTCGCGGTGGACACCCCCTACGAGACGCGCCTGGGCATTGCGCCCGGCGCCGGCGAGCGGGTGATGCCGAGCGAGGTCGCCGCGGCGCTGCGCGAGGCGCTGGCCAGCGTCGTGGAGGGCGGTACCGCACGGCGGCTCAACGGCACCTTCGCGCTCGACGACGGCAGCGTCCTGACCGTCGGCGGCAAGACCGGTACCGGTGACAACCGAATCCAGAGCGTGGGGGCTGGCGGGCGGCTGATCAGCTCGCTGGCGATGAACCGCACGGCGACCTTCGTCTTCTATCTGGGGCCCAACCATTTCGGCACCCTGACCGCCTATGTGCCGGGCCGGGCGGCGGACAGCTTCCGCTTCACCTCGGCCCTGCCGGTACAGGCCCTCAAGGGCATGGCGCCGATCCTCAAGCCCTACCTGCAAAGCGGCGCGGCCACCCTGTGCCAGCCCGCTGCGGTGACCACGGCCCAGCTCGTGCCCTAGCGCTCGGGGAAGCGGCCCATCGGCCGCGACGGGATCGTCGCGGTTGATGCGCCAAGGCGACCGGCAGGCATAATCGCAAGCTTCGCCACCTGAGCGCATGCCATGCAGATCGATGAAGAACTGACGCTGAAGAAATTGCAGGTGTTCCTGGCGTTCATGCGCAGCGGCAGCCTCGGCAAGGCGGCCGCCGACCTCAACACCAGCAACGTCAGCGTGCACCGGGCCATCCATTCGCTGGAAGCGGCGCTGCGCTGCCCGCTGTTCAAGCACGAGGGCCGCCATCTGATTCCGCTGGAAAGCGCCTACGTGCTCGAAGAGCGGGCGCAGAAACTGGTGCAGGAGGTGGTCGAGACGGTGCGCCAGACGCGCGAAGCCGCCGGTTTCTCGGCCGAGCGCTTCAAGCTCGGTGCGCTCTATTCGCTCACCGTCAAGACGGTTCCGCAGTTGATCATGGGGCTCAAGCTGCGCCGTAGCGAGCTCAACATCGACCTGATCCTGGGCTCGAACGTCGACCTGTTCTACAAGCTCAAGAGCATGGAGCTGGACGCGATCCTGGTGTCGCTCAACGACAGCGTCAGCGATGCCGATTGCGCCCAGGTGCCGTTGTTCTCCGACGACATCTTCCTCGCCGCGCCGGCCGATTCCCCGGTCGCCCGCCAGGCGGAAGTCGACCTGAGCGAGCTGCGCGACGCCACCTTCCTCACCCTGACCCAGGGGTTCGCGACCCACCAGGACGGCAACCGGGTGTTCCGCCAGGCCGGTTTCGAGCCGCAGGTGGCCATGCAGGTCAACGACATCTTCACCCTGTTGAGCATGGTCAATTCCGGGGTCGGCTATGCGCTGCTGCCCGGTCGGGTGGGGATGGTCTACGAATCCGGCGTGCGGCTGATCCCGCTGCGCGCCGACTACCGCCTGCAGCAGCACATCGGCGTGGTGTTCCTCAAGGCCAAGGAGCGCGACCCCAACCTGCTCGCGCTCCTCGCCGAATGCCGCATGTACAGCCTGAAACATCCGGGCTGAGACCGCTGCGCCTTCAGCCCAGCATTCCGCGCATGATGAAGAACAGCAGCGACGGGCCGAGCAGGCAGCCCAGCGCGGTGTAGAACGCGGCGGTGAGGCAGCCGTAGGGCACCAGCTTGGGGTCGGTGGCGGCCAGCCCGCCGGCCACGCCGCTGGAGGTCCCGATCAGGCCACCGAAGATCACCGCCGAGCGGGGGTTGTTCAGGCCGATGTAGGGCGCCACGAAGGGCGTCGCGACCATCACCAGGATCGCCTTGACCAGCCCGGCGGCGATCGACAGGGCCATCACGTCGGAACTCGCGCCCAGCGCCGCGCCGGTGATCGGCCCGACGATGTAGGTCACCGCGCCGGTGCCGATGGTGGTCAGGCTGACCGCATCGGTGTAACCGAAGGCCATGGCCACCGCGACGCCGGCTATGAAAGAGGTGAAGACGCCGATGAACAGCGCCAGCACGCCGACGTAGCCCGCCCGCTTGAGCTCCTCGACGCTGACCCCGAAGGCCGTGGCGACGATGGCGAAATCGCGCAGCATCGCGCCGCCCAGCAGGCCGATGCCGGAGAACATCGCGATGTCCACCAGGCCCTTCTGCCCGCCGGTCAGCGCGCCGCCGATGTAGGAGAGCACGAGGCCGAGCAGGATGGCGATGGCCGAGCCGTGCAGGCGGCCGCGTGTGAACCGCCTGGACAGCCAGTAGGAGAACCACATGGCGGCGCCGATCACGGCGAACCCGCTGATCAGGCCATAGCCGGAGATGACCTTCATGAGTGAGTCGTACATGGTCAAACCCTCGGGCCGGTGGTCAGGGGCTTGTCGTCGACGCCGGCTTCAGGCTTTTTTTGCCCGATCCGGCTGAGCACCGGGACCAGCGCGAAGGAGGCAGCGACCGCCGCGACGCCCGCGAGGATCGCCATCGGTCCGCCCGCGAGCGCGCCGTAGACGTTCTGCTGCGCGGCCATGGCGACCACGATGGGGATGTACACCGCACTCCAGAACTGGATGCCCTGCTCGGACGTGCCGTCGAACAGGCCGCGCTTTTTCAGGTAGCTGCCGAGCAGGATGAGGATGACCATGGCGATGCCGACGCCGCCGACGTTGGCCGGCACGCCGATGAGCTTGCCGAGCATCTCGCCGATGAAGATGCCTGCCAGGGTACACAGGGCCAGGAAGGCCACACCGAAGATAATCATTGTCGTTGTCCTCTTGTGCGCGGCCTGGCGGCGGCTCGATGGGCAACCCGCTTTACCGGCGACGCGTGGTGTCGAAGTGATTGTTGTTATTCATCGATCAAGCGGCGGCCTGGCGTACCTTGGCTGGCACGTCTGCCGCGTCCCGAGAACGCTGCGATCTATGGCGTCTGGCTCACCTCCTGGCGCAACAAGGCGCCCATCGTGTCCAGCCGGGCGCCGTCGAATGCGACCAGCGTACCCTGTTCGAAAACCCGCCGCGCCAGGCCGGTGAGCACCGTGCCGGGCGGCAGTTCGATGTGCAGCCGTACGCCGCGCTCGTACGCGGTGCGCAGGGTGCCGTGCCAGTCGACGACGCGGCACATATTGAAGGCCAGGTCCTCGCGCAGGCGCTCGGGGTCGGCGATCGGCCGCGCCGTGGTGCCGCTCAGGTAGCGCAGGCGCGGGGCGCGCAACTCGACCTCGGCGAAGGCGCTGGCGAGCGCCCTGGCCGGCGCTTCGAGCAGCGTGCTGTGGGATGGAACGCTGACCGCCAGCCGTTTCGCGGCCGCCGCGCCCAGCGCCCTGGCGCGCCGGGCGACCTGCGCCATGGCGTCGTCCGCACCGGCGATGACGATCTGGTTGTCGGCGTTGATGTTGGCCAGGTAAACCGGCGATCGCTCGTCGTGCACCTCGGCCAGCAGGCGTTCCACGCTGCCGAGATCGAGGCCGATGAGGGCGGTCATGCCGTAGCCTCTGGGGTAGGCGCTCTGCATCAGTTCGCCGCGCAGCGCGACCAGCCGAACCGCGTCGCGATAGTCCAGCGAGCCGGCCACCACGGCCGCCGCATAGGCGCCGACGGACAGCCCCGCCACATAGTCAGGCGTCTGCCCGCCGCTCATCAGCAGGCGCGCGCCGGCGACGCCGGCGATCAGCAGGCAGAGCTGCACGGCGCGGGTCGAGGCCAGGGCGGCTTCGCTGTCCAGCGCCAGCACGTCTTCGCCGAGCGCTTCCCCGGCCTGCTCGAAGCAATCGAGCACCTGCGCGTTCTGCGGCAGGCGATGGAGCATGCCGGGCTTCTGCGCACCCTGGCCGGGAAAGGCGAACAGGCTGCTCATGCGGCCCGCTCCGCCTGGTCCCAGGGATCTTCGATCAGCCGAGCGCCGGTGGCGCACTTGAGCAGCACCCGGGCCGAATCGCCGGCCCACTCGCGCAGGGCGATGGCGCCGGAAGGCGTTTCCAGCTGCAGGTCGACCCGGCACGGGACCCTGTCCAGCAGTTGTTGAAGCTCGCGCGCCTCGCTGCGTGAAAACGCGGTAGGGGTACGCAGCAGCAGGTCGAGGTCACTTTCGGCGCTGACGACCGCGATGCCACTGCCCAGCTGATACCCCACCGAGCCGGTGACGCCCCAGGCCAGGCCCAGGCTGTCGAGCAGCGGATGCAAGCGGTGCAGGGCGCGCAGCGCGGGGAGATGGCTGTCCGGAAGGCGGGCGATCAGTTGCTCGGGGCCGACGCGAGAGACCACCGATTCGCGTCGCATCCAGGCGGCGAAGCGTTGCTCGCGTGTCGCGCCCCGCAGACCGACGGCGATCTGCTCGTCGGCCACCACCGCGCGGCGCACCACGACCGGTTGGCCGGCCGCGAGCACCTGCCGCGCCCAGTCCGGCGCGTCGGCGGGCAGCTGGGCCGGCGTCATGCCCCAGAGCAGGTCGTGGGGGCGTGGCGTGTCGTGCATCTGCAGCCTCCTTTTGATTGTTATTGTCGAGCCGGTGGTCAAGCGTCAGGGGTTTCGGGGTTCCTTTGCGTTGCGTCCTTCGCGGTCCATGCTGGACATCCTCCTGAAGCCGGCTTACCACTGCGCCCGCAGCCGCTCCCGGACCTTCGCCGAAGCGGCCCGATTCGGCGCGCCGAGGCGGCCGCGCAGGTCGGTGCTGGTGCCGATGTCGGCCACCGCCTGCTGCAGGCAGTCGCGCACCCGTGCCAGATCGTCCGCCGAGGGTTGCTCGATGTGCTCCACCGAGAGGGTTTCCCAGAGCAGCCCGAGGGTCGCGTAGTTGTCGATGTCGTAGGCCATCGGCGGCACCGACTCGGCCAGCGCTTCCAGTTCCTCGACGCTGCGCAGGGTGATGCGTGCCGCCGCGGCCTTGCCCATTGCGTGCACCATCACCCCCGGATCGCGCAGGGCGATGATCCGCTGGGCCTGGTAGCCGTGGGCGAGGAAGGCGCCGGACATGGCCTTGCCCACCAGCAGCGCGATCACCGGGTGCCCGGCCAGGCGCGCGCGGGCATAGCCGTCCACCGCGCCGGCCAGTGCCTGGTGGATGCCCAGCGCCTCCTCGCGGCGGCCATAGGCCTGGCTCGGCACGTCGACCACGGCGACCACGACGCGCTTGTCCGCCTTGTCGCGATCGGCTTCGATCACCTCGTCCAGCGCCTGGCCCAGGGCCCAGCCTTCGAGCAGGCCGACCTCGCCATTGCGTGCGCGCGGGAAGGGGTTTTCGGCATCCGGCACCACGGCGATGTAGCGCGCGGTACGGCCGGCGAGTTCACCGTCGACCACCTTCACCGAGGCTGGATAGCCCGCCTGTGCCCGGCCACCGGCCAAGGCTTGCAACCAGTTCAGTCCACGGCTCATTGGGCATCTCCTTGATAGAGGGCGCGTACGGCGGCGGCATCGAGCTGCGTGCGGGTGTCGACGTCGGCCAGGCGCCGCAGGTACCAGGCGTGGCGACGGCTGCGTGGCTGGGGCGGTTTGCCCCGGGCGAACAGCCTGTGCAGTTCGGCACGGATGGCATCGCTGTCGTCGGCGACGTAACTGTCCGCCAGACCACTGACATGGCGCTGCTCGCCGCCGGCGAGGCTCCAGATGAAGGGGCGGTCGCGCGAGTCGTATTCCTCGAGGCCGGCTTCCTGCTCGATCACCTGCGGGCCGTTGAGGCCGACGCGCGCCTCGCGGGTCACCACCAGATAGCTGCAGAGCCCGGCGGCGATGGACATGCCGCCGAAGCAGCCGACCGAGCCCGCGACCACGCCGATCACCGGCTGGTACTCGCGCAGCTCGACGATGGCGGCCTGGATCTCGGCGATGGCGGCCAGGCCCAGGTTGGCTTCCTGCAGGCGCACGCCACCGGTTTCCAGCAGCAGCATGGCGCGGGTGGGAATGCCGCCCCGGTTATCCTCGACGGCCAGCTCCAGGGCCCCGGCGATCTTCGCGCCGCCGACCTCGCCCATGCTGCCGCCCTGGAAGGCGCCTTCGATGGCGGCGATCACCGCCGGCTGGCCGTCCAGGGTGCCCTTGGCCACCACCACGCCGTCGTCGGCCTGGGTGACGATGCCCTGCTTCGGCAGCCAGGGCGAGGTGACGCGGTCGAACGGATCGAGCAGTTCGCGGAAGCTGCCTTCGTCCAGCAATGCGCGGGCGCGCTGGCGGGCGCCGAGTTCGACGAAGCTGCGCGATTGCAGCAGGCGGGTCACTTCGTTTGCAGAGGCATCAGTCATGGCCGACCTCCTCCAGTCCCTGTTCCAGGCGCAGGCGCACCACGCCGGGTGTGGCGCCGAAGTCGTGGATGTCGATGTTCAGCGCCGGCGGCGTCTGCTCGCGGAACATGCGCTCGAACAGGTGCCGCCAACGCTGCTCGGCGCCGTTGACCGAGGTGACCACCTGGATCGCCAGCGTGCCGGCCTGGCCGGGTTCGAGCAGCACCTCCAGATCGCCCGAGCCGACCACGCCGACCAGGGCCTTGCCGCGGGCGGGTTGCCCGGCGGCGAATTCGAAAGACAGGGTTTCCATGTTCAGTTGCTCCCAGTCGGCGCCGGCGCGGCGGGCGCCAGGCGGTCGAGGAAAAGGGTGGCGGCCAGGAGGTCGGCAGCACCACCCGGCGAGGCGTTGAGGGCGAGCATGTCGCGATCGAGCAGGCGCAGCTGGCGGCGTCCGGCGAGGCTGGAGGCACCGCCGGCGGCGAGCACGGCGCGGGCGCCTTGCTGCATGCGCTCCAGCCCTTCCAGCCCGGCGCGGTGCAGCACGCAGGTGTCGGTCAGTTGGCTCATGATCGCCAGCAGCGCATCGAGCCGGGCGTTCTGCTCGCCGGTACCGGTGCGGCGGCTGGCCAGCAATTGCGGCAGGCCGTGTTCGATGACGGCGGGGAAGCCGTGCTGCGCCTGTTCGCGGGCGCCGGGCACGCCGTAGCGGCGGCAGACCCGCGCGCCATGGCTGTCCGGGTCGTAAGGGGCGGCCGGGTCGTCCAGCCGCGCCAGGGCTGCCGCGCTTGTGGCGATTTCGCCAGCCGAAGCGCCGGTTTCCAGCATCGCCGCCGCACTGAGCAGCCCCAGCGCCCAGATCGCGCCGCGATGGGTGTTGACCCCGACGGTGACGCGCAGCATCTCCGCTTCACCGTCGCGACCCAGCTGGCCGAGGGTTTCACGCAGCGCCTGGCTGACCCGGCCTTCGGTCCGCGCCGCCTCGGCCATGGCGGCGAAGGCCGGCCACAGCGATTGCGCCGAGGCGTGCATCAACCCCAGGTGCAGGTCACGGTGCGCACCGCTGCCGCGCCGGTCCACCAGCCCCGGCTTGGGCGACAGGTCGGCCTCGTCGATCAGTGCCTGCACCGCCAGGTCCGCCAGCCGCTCGGCCGGCGACGGCCGTGTTGAAATGAGCGCGCTCATCACCAGCTCCTGAACTTGGCGGGCGGGTTGTAGAGGCCGCCGGACCATTCCACCAGCTCGGCGATGCTCTTGGCCGCCAGCAACTCGCGGCTGGCGTCGTTGCGGCGGATGCCGAGGTCTTCCGGCAGGGCGATCAGGCCCTCGCGGCGCATGCGCTCGGTGTCCTTGGGATCGTGGCGCAGGCCGATGGCGGTGACGCCGGCCACCGCGGCGATCATCGCCTGGCGTTCCTCCAGCGAACGCGCCTTGTACAGGTAGGCGATGCCTTCCTCGGTGAGCAGGTGGGTGACGTCGTCGCCGTAGATCATGATCGGCGCCAGCGGCATGCCGCTCTTCTTCGCCACCTCGACCGCGTCGAGCTGCTCGACGAAGGTGGGTTTGCCGCCTTCCTGGAAGGTCTCGACCATCTGCACCACGAGCTTCTTGCCGCGCTCGAGCAGGGTCACAGGCTCGGTCATGTCGAGCCAGGCGGGCGTGGCGTGACGGCGGCCGCGCGGATCGTGGCCCATGTTCGGCGCACCGCCGAAGCCGGCCAGGCGACCGCGGGTCACGGTGGACGAATGCCCGTCGCCATCGACCTGCAGGGTCGCGCCGATGAAGAGGTCTACCGCGTACTGTCCGGCCAGCTGGCACATCATGCGGTTGGAGCGCATCGAGCCGTCGCGGCCGGTGAAGAACACGTCCGGGCGCTGGGCGATGTAGTGCTCCATGCCCAGCTCGGTGCCGAAGCAGTGCACGCTCTCGACCCAGCCGGTCTCGATCGCCGGGATCAGCGTCGGGTGCGGGTTGAGCGTCCAGTTGCGGCAGATCTTGCCCTTGAGGCCCAGGGATTCGCCGTAGGTCGGCAGGATCAGCTCGATGGCGGCGGTGTTGAAGCCGATGCCGTGGTTGAGCGACTGCACCTTGTGTCTTTCGTAGATGCCGCGGATCGCCATCATCGCCATCAGCACGTGCACCGGCTTGATGTGGCGCGGGTCGCGGGTGAACAGCGGCTCGATGTAGAACGGCTTGTCGGCCACCACCACGAAGTCCACCCAGCTCGCCGGGATATCCACCCGCGGCAGGTCGCGCGGGTCGTCGACGATCTCGTTGACCTGGGCGATGACGATGCCATCGGAAAACGCGGTGGGTTCGACCAGCGCCGGGGTGTCCTCGGTGCTCGGGCCGGTGTAGAGGTTGCCCTCGCGGTCGGCGATGAAGCCGGCCACCAGCGCGACGTTGGGGATCAGGTCCACCAAGAGGCGCGAATAGAGCTCGATGTAGGTGTGGATGGCACCGACTTCCAGGAGGCCGTCCTCGAGCAACTGGCCGATGCGCAGGCTCTGCGGGCCGGCGAAGGAGAAGTCGAGCTTGCGCGCGATGCCGCGTTCGAACAGGTCCAGGTGCTCGGCGCGGCTGACGCTCGGCATGATCATGTGCAGGTCGTGCAGCCGGCCGGGGTCGGCCTGGGCCAGGGAGCGGGAGAGGAAGTCCGCCTGCTTCTGGTTGTTGCCTTCGAGCACCACCCGATCGCCCGGTGCGATCAGTGCTTCCAGTGCCGCGACGATCTTGTCGCTGGGCAACACCACGCCATCGGCGAGGTTGCGCACCTGGTCCAGACGCCGGGCCTTTTCAGCGCGACGACGCGACCACTGCGGCGGTGGGGATATTGTTGTTGTCATGCTGACTCCACATTTTCCGCGATGTGGAGGGCACGTTAGGTAGTGACCGGGCGGTCATCAATCAAGCTCGGCGTGCAATCGTTACGCTCAGGTTAACGATGGCTCTGCGCCGGGCGGAGCAGCGTGTCGCTGGTCAGTTCTTGAGCTGGTTGGCGAACTGGCCGACGGCGCTGACCACCTGCTTCGCGCCGTCCTGAATCTCGACGATCACCGCGCCGGCTTCGTTGGCCAGCGCCAGCCCCCGTTCGGCCTGAGCCTTGCTGCTGGACATGCTGTCCACGGCGGTCTGTGCCAGCGCCTGGTTCTGCTGCACCACGTCGACGATCTCGGCGGCCGCCTTGCTGGTGCGGCCGGCCAGTTGGCGCACCTCGTCGGCCACCACCGCGAAACCGCGGCCCTGCTCGCCGGCGCGGGCCGCTTCGATGGCGGCATTGAGCGCCAGCAGGTTGGTCTGCTCGGCGATGCTGCTGATGGTCTTCATGATGGAGCTGATCAGTTGCGACTGCTTGTCCAGCGCCTCGATGCCGTTGGCCGCTTCCTCTACCTGCTCGGCGATCCGATGCATCACCTCGACGGTCTGCTGAACCACCGCGGCGCCTTTCTGTGCGGTGTGGTCGGTCTGCTGGGACGTGCCGTAGGCGATGGTGGCCGCTTCGGAAACCGCGCGCTCCTGATGCACCTGGTCGGTGACGACGGTGGCGAACTTCACCACCTTGTACAGTTTCCCGTAGCTGTCGCGCACCGGGTTGTACGAGGCCTCCAGCCAGACGGTCCGGCCATGGCTGTCGATGCGCTTGAAGCGGCCGGAGACGAATTCCCCGGCGTTGAGGCGGGCCCAGAAGTCGCGGTAGCCCTGGGAAGCCGCTTCCTCGGGTTCGCAGAACAGACGGTGGTGCTTGCCCGTAATCTGTTCGAGCCTGTAACCCATGGCCCCGAGGAAGCGCTCGTTCGCCGTGATCACCTCGCCGTCGAGCCCCAGTTCGATGAAGGCGGTCGAGCGCAGCAGCGCGTTGATCAGGGCTTCGTGTTCCTTGGATTTTTCGATGGTGCGGGTCAGGTCGTTGGCGCACAGGGTGAATTTGAGGGTGCGTCCCTGGCTGTCCTTGATCGGTTCCCAGATCGAGCGCAGCCAGGCTTCCTGCCCGTTGGCGCGCAGCATCCTGCACGCTCCGCTGAAGTGTTCGCCGCGCTTGAAGGTGGCCTGCAGCTTCTGATAGTTCGGCTGGGTGCGGAACGAGGCGGAGATCAGGTCCTCGATCGGGCGTCCGATCAGGTCCTCGCGCCGGTACAGCATCTCCTTCAGGAACAGGTCGTTGGCGTAGCGGATCCGCCCGTCGATATCCAGTTCCAGCACCATCATTTCGCGATAGAGCGAATCCCGGGTCTGCTGGAGGCTGGCGAGCTCTTCCTGAAGCTGAGCGTTCTTGGCTTTGAGTTTTGTGAAGAACATGGGGCGGGTACCGAGGGCTGGACGGCGGGTAACAGGTAGTCGGCAGACCCCTCGATCTCTGAAGGCTCAATGATGGCCAGGAGTGAAGCGCTTCACGGCTTCGGCGCTGCCGTGGCGGCCCGGGCGAGCCGCCTGCTTGCGCGCCAGTCAAAGGTGTTTGCTGGCCAGGCGGCTTTTTCCCGAGGGCGTCGGCGCCCAGACTGCGGGGCCTCGCAGCCATCACCGGAGAACGCCATGATCCACGTCATCGCCACCCTTCATACCGCCCCGGGCGCCCGCCCGCGGGTGCTCCAGGCCCTCGCCGAGGTCACGCCGCAGGTGCTGGCCGAGCCGGGCTGCCTGGCCTACCAGCCGCTGGTCGACCTCGCCACCGACATGGCGGCGCAGACGGTCGACGAAGACAGCATCCTCATGTTCGAGCAATGGCAAAGCGTCGATGACCTGCAGGCTCATCTGCAGATGCCCCATATGCTGCGTTACCGCGAGCGCGTGGGGGACGAGGTTACCCGGGTCACCCTGCGGATACTGACCCTGCCCTGATCGTTCAGGCCTCGCGCCGGCTGAAGACCAGGGCCTTGAGGCCGGCGTCGGGGTCGATGTCGGCGAATTCCGGCGGGTTGTCCAGGCGCCGCTCGAAACGCAGCTGCGGCGCCTCGCGGCCCATCTCGTCGATGAGAAAGGCCGGCCCGGTGTCCGGATCGTTGATGCAGGCCAGTACCTGCCCATCGTCGGTGAGCAGTTCGGCCAGCCGGCGCAGGATCTTCTGGTAATCGCGGGTCAGGGCGAAGCTGCCTTTCTGGAAGCTCGGCGGGTCGATGATGATCAGGTCGTATGGGCCTTCCTTGCGCACCTTGCCCCAGCTCTTGAACAGCTCGTGGCCGAGAAAGCCGACCCGGCTCAGGTCGTGGCCGTTGAGGCGATGGTTGTCGCGCCCGCGGCTCAACGCGGCCCGCGCCATGTCCAGGTTGACCACGTGCTCGGCGCCGCCGGCGACGGCGGCCACCGAAAACCCGCAGGTATAGGCGAAGAGGTTGAGCACGCGCTTGCCGGCCGCCTGCTCGCGCACCCAGC
This sequence comes from Stutzerimonas nosocomialis, assembly GCF_005876855.1. Classification (GTDB taxonomy): domain Bacteria; phylum Pseudomonadota; class Gammaproteobacteria; order Pseudomonadales; family Pseudomonadaceae; genus Stutzerimonas; species Stutzerimonas nosocomialis. Next base: position 14,616 of record NZ_QLAE01000002.1, read on the forward strand.
GTCGGCCGTGGCGCATGTCGAGAAACAGCCCGTTGTTCTGCTTCTGGCCGATGTCCAGCTGGAAGCGCAGGCCGTCCTCGTGGATCACCCAGTGCTCCAGCGGCTCGCCGAGCAGGCGTTCGGTGGGGCTGTCCGGCAGGTAGCGGTGCTGCAGGAGCAGGCTATGGGCGCCGCTGGCGGACCAGGCGGGCGAGGCCGCGACCGCCATCAGCGTGTCCTTCAGGGCGGCCAGCGCCTCGGCATCGGGCGCCCGGAACAGCGCCACCAGCAGCACGCCCTCGAGCCAGTCCACGGTCAGTTGCTCCAGCCCTTCCCAGCGGCGCCCCCGGCCATGGAACAGGCGGCGTGCTTCTGCGGGGGCGGGGTCGAGTGCGTCGAGCAGCAGGGGCTGCAGCGTGGCGATAGCGGTGGGCGTCATGACGATCGGTGATCTGGAAGGCGTGCCAGTTTAACCCCGGCGGCGGGTACGCGGGCGAGCCGTTGACGGAGGTCAATCCGCCGCCAATGAACCCACGGTCAGGCGTGCGGCGAGGTCTATACTGCGGATGCCTGCCGATTTGTAACTGGACGTGTACTCGCAGCGAGACCCTGTTTGCCGATGGATATTCTCTACCTGATTTTCCTGCTGCTGCTGGCAGTGGGCGCCAGTCGCATCCTCGCCAATCTCATTCCGTTGCCCCTGCCGATCCTGCAGATAGTGCTTGGCAGCCTCCTTGCGATGCCGCCGTTCGGCATGCAGATCGAATTGCATCCGGAAATCTTCATGTTGTTGTTCATCCCGCCGTTGTTGTTCTACGACGGCTGGAAGATTCCCAAGCGCGAATTCACCGAACATGGCGTTGAGATGACCGCCATGTCGCTGGTGCTGGTACTGCTGGTGGTCGTGGTCGCCGGCTACTTCATCCATTGGCTGCTGCCGGCGATACCGCTGGGCGCGAGCTTCGCCCTGGCCGCGATCCTCTCGCCCACCGACGCGCTGGCGGTCATCGCCATCGGCCAGGGGCGCCTGCCGAGGCACATGGCGCACCAGCTCGAAGGCGAGGCGATGATGAACGACGCCACGGGCCTGGTTTCCTTCAAGTTCGCCCTGGCGGCGGCCATCAGCGGCACCTTTTCGCTGGTCTCGGTGGCCGGCGAGTTCGTGATCGTCGCCCTTGGCGGCCTGCTGATCGGCGCCGGCCTGAGCTGGTCGGTGGGCAGGCTCAAGCGCTGGATGACCGCGCGCGGCCTGTTCGATCCGGCGGTGTACGTGGTGATGATCCTGCTGCTGCCGTTCGCCGCGTTCTACCTGGCCGAGCATGCGGGCATGTCCGGCATCCTCTCGGCGGTGGCCGCCGGCATGGTGCAGAGCCGCGTCGACATGCTGCCGGTCAAGACCAGCACGCGAATCCTCAACCGCAGCATCTGGGAAATGCTCGACTTCAGCTTCAACGGCCTGGTGTTCCTGCTGCTGGGCCTGCAGTTCCCGCGCATCGTCGGCCGCGTCTGGGAGGCGTCCGCCCACCAGGCCTACGACATGCCGACGCTGCTGTTCAGCGCCGTGGCGATCATGGCGCTGCTGCTGGCGATGCGCTTCGCCTTCGTCTACGCCTACCACTGGAGCGAAATGCGCGTGCGCCGCCTGCGGGGCGCACCGGTGGAGGACAAGTCGCTCGGCCTGTTCTCGGCGCTGAGCGCGGTGGCGGGCGTGCGGGGCGCCATCACCCTGGCCGGGGTCCTGTCGGTGCCCCTGATGATCGGCGATACGCCTTTTCCCGGGCGCGACCTGATGATCTTCCTTGCCGCGGCGGTGATCATCCTCTCGCTGCTGGTCGGCGCGCTCGGTGTGCCCTTTTTCCTCAAGCGGATGCCACACAACGATTTCGAAGAGCACGAGCGCGAACTGCAGAAGGCCAGGCGCCAGGCGGCGCAGGCGGCGGTCGGCTGGCTGGAGAACTGGCGGCAGGAGAATGCCAGCAGCGACGTCGACCGCTCGGCGCTGCAGAGCGAGGTCGCCGAGCGGGTGATCGAGTCCTACCGCCAGGACCTCGAAGCGCTGATGGACCGGGAAGACATGGCAAACCAGGCGCGGCGGACCCGGACGCTGGAAATCGAACTGCGCCTGCAGGCGATCGCGGTGCAGCGCAAGGAGCTGCTGCGCATGCGCAAACGCCATGACATCGACGAGCAGATGCTCCAGGCGCTGATCCGCGACCTGGATTATGACGAGGCGGCGCTACGCTGAAACAGCTGAACCGATTCAGTTGTTACCGCATCTTGCGCCGATCGGGCGCGAGGTGAGTGTTACGGTAACGGATCGCCCAAGGTTACAGCCTGATCCGACCTGAGTTTTTCGCTAACCGGTTGAAAACAAAGGATTTCACGTTTTTGGCACGCCCTATGCTTTCTGTATGGCACAACAAAAATAATAAGCGGCAAAAACCAAACAAGAACGATACGTATCGGCTCTCGCACAATAACGACAAGACGGCAGAGACGAAGCTAACCGATTCTTTTGGAGAGGAAACGCCAGCGGGCATGACCCGGCGGCCAGTCGAGAATAAAAAACTGCACGAGCAGCTCGGTGACTGGCGGTAGATGGCGCTTCAGCGACCAAAAGCATCCGTTATCTACTGGGCCGAGATGGCCTCCACCACTTGGTGGGCAGAAAAACAAGAGCGTTCAAACTCAAGGGAGCTTCGGCTCCCTTGAGTCGTTCTGGTGTCCGGGATTTATGGGCGCTCTGCAGGCAGCCGCGAATTGCGGGCTTGCGCTGCCATCCGGCGGTGGTCGGCGTCGCCTGGTCACGGCGGCCTGTACGCGATCGCATGAATCTGGCCAGCTGCGCAACACGGGTGGGCGCTTCAACGGAATACGGACCCAGCCTCCGAAAACTTCCTTCCTGCAATTGCCCTTGATCCAAGCGAGCCTTCATTGAAAGGCTCGCCCGCAAGCGGTGTGGCAGCGCTGCCTTCTTAAGTCGTCCGGTTGGAAGCCCGGCGAATGGATCGCTGAAAACGACGCCAAAAAAAAGCCCCAGGCGCTTTACCTGGGGCTTTGATATGGCGCATCCGGCGGGATTCGAACCCACGACCCCTGCCTTCGGAGGGCAGTACTCTATCCAGCTGAGCTACGGATGCGTTGCGGGCCGCATGATACGCATCTCGCTCGCGGCCGTCCATGGCGCTTCGGCGGCTGCCGGGGGGCGTGGACGGAGGGGGTGAGTGCGGGGCCCGATGATGAGGCGAAAGCAGCTGGAGCCTCGGGTGGCGTCCGAGCGACTGCTGGCGGCCGAAGGCCGCATCACGCCCGGCTATGGGCTGTTAATTTTATCGAACATGTTGTTGCGGTTGCGGGCGCATGGACCTAGCATCCGTTTGAGATTTCAAACGCCACCTGTTCTATCAGGAACCCCGCAGGCCTGCCGCTCTCTGATCCGGGACGAGGCTGCGCCGCGGCGCTTCGCTCCCTTTCCGCGGCCCCAGGGCCAGGCCCATAACCGGCGCGCGACGCCGGCTCGAAGGAGACTGCCATGCAACTCAAAGACACTACGTTGTTCCGCCAGCAGGCCTATATCGACGGCGCCTGGGTGGGGGCCGACGGTGGCCAGGCCATTTCCGTGACCAATCCGGCCACCGGCGAGACGCTGGGCACCGTGCCGAAGATGGGCGCCGCCGAAACCCGGCGCGCGATCGAGGCGGCCGAGCGTGCGTTGCCCGCCTGGCGTGACCTGACCGCCAAGGAGCGCTCGCAGAAGCTGCGTCGCTGGTTCGAACTGATGATGGAAAACCAGGACGACCTGGGCCGCCTGATGACCCTGGAGCAGGGCAAGCCGCTGGCCGAATCCAAGGGCGAGATCGCCTATGCGGCCTCGTTCATCGAGTGGTTCGCCGAGGAGGCCAAGCGCGTCTATGGCGACACCATCCCCGGTCATCAGAAGGACAAGCGCATTCTGGTGATCAAGCAGCCGATCGGGGTGACCGCGGCGATCACCCCGTGGAACTTCCCGGCGGCGATGATCACCCGCAAGGCCGGCCCGGCATTGGCCGCCGGCTGCACCATGGTGCTCAAGCCGGCCAGCCAGACGCCGTTTTCCGCGCTGGCGCTGGCCGAGCTTGCCGAGCGCGCGGGCATTCCCAAGGGCGTGTTCAGCGTGATCACCGGGTCCGCCGGCGACATCGGCAACGAGCTGACGGCCAACCCGACGGTGCGCAAGATCAGCTTCACCGGCTCCACCGAAGTCGGCGCCAAGCTGATGGAGCAGTGCGCGCCGGGGATCAAGAAGGTCTCGCTGGAGCTGGGCGGCAACGCGCCCTTCCTGGTGTTCGACGACGCGGACCTGGACGAGGCGGTCAAGGGCGCGATGCAGTCCAAGTACCGCAACGCCGGGCAGACCTGCGTCTGCGTCAACCGCATCTACGTGCAGGACGGGGTCTACGACGCCTTCGCGCAGAAATTCCAGGCGGCGGTAGAGAAGCTCAAGGTCGGCAACGGCCTCGATGAGGGGGTGGACATCGGCCCGCTGATCGACGACCGCGCGGCGACCAAGGTACGCGAGCACATCGAGGATGCCGTGGCCAACGGTGCGAAGGTCCTGACCGGCGGCAAGGCGCACGAGAAGGGCGGCAGCTATTTCGAGCCGACCCTGATGGTGAACGTGCCGCACAGCGCCAAGGTGGCGAAGGAGGAGACCTTCGGCCCGCTGGCGCCGCTGTTCCGCTTCAAGGACGAGGCCGAGGGTATCGCCCTGGCCAACGACACCGAGTTCGGCCTGGCGGCCTACTTCTATTCCCGCGACCTGGGCCGCGTGTTCCGCGTGGCCGAGGCGATCGAGGCCGGGATGATTGGCATCAACACGGGGCTGATCTCCACCGAGGTGGCGCCGTTCGGTGGCGTGAAGTCCTCCGGGCTCGGCCGTGAAGGCTCGAAGTACGGGATCGAGGACTACCTGGAAATCAAGTACCTCTGCTTGTCCATCTGAGACAGGCCGCGGAGCGGCGCTGGTACTTCGCTGAAAAGCCGATCGGATGATCGGCTTTTTTGTGTTCGGGATTTCGGCCCGGGTCGGCTGGTTGCATGGCTGGCTGGGGGCTGCTTGCCGGGCCATCGATTCGCGGTCAAGACCGTTCCCACAACCGGGCCCCCGATGCCGAGGGGGCGGTCGGGGACGCCTGGTCTTGACCGAGAATGCTCTGGAAGTACCAGCGCCTCGACGGATTCGCTGCCGGACAACAGCGAGGCGGGTGCCTTCTGCCGAAGCCTTTCGGCCGACATTCGTCTCGCCAATGGCGCTTGTCCGAGCACGGGCAGGTGCTATGACTGATCGGGCCGTTTTCGTTCTCGACAGACCAAAATGACTTTTGTATTCTGCTGTGCGAAATATGGTTTCGTGAAATAACAAATCTAAAAACACACCTCACCAGCGGAGGCCTGCCATGTCAGAAGTCGTTCGGCTCGAGCGCCGGGGCGATATCGCCCTGATCACGGTCAACAATCCACCGGTCAACGCACTCGGCGTGGCGGTTCGCTCCGGGCTGCAACAGGCCTTCGAACGCGCCGAGGCCGATACCGAGTTCCGTGCGGTGGTGCTGCTCTGCGAGGGCACGACCTTCATTGCCGGCGCGGATATCAAGGAGTTCGGCAAGCCGCCGCAGTCGCCGAGCCTGCCGGAGGTGATCGAGATCATCGAGGCTGGCAGCAAGCCCAGCGTCGCCGTGATTCACGGCACCGCGCTCGGCGGCGGACTGGAGGTCGCGCTGGGCTGCCATTACCGCATCGCCCGGGCCGACGCCAAGGTCGGTCTGCCCGAGGTGAAGCTGGGCCTGCTGCCCGGCGCTGGCGGTACCCAGCGGTTGCCGCGTCTGGCCGGCGTCGCCAAGGCGCTGGACATGATCGTCAGTGGCCAGCCGATCGGCGCGGCCGAGGCGGTCGAGCACCGCATCGTCGACGAGCTGTTCGAGGGCGACCTGGTCGAAGCCGGCCTGGCCTACGCCCGCCGCATGGTGGAGGAAGGTCGCGCGCCCCGGCGCAGCGGCGAGCAGACCGCCGGCCTGGAAGGCGTCGACAACGCCGCGTTGATCGCCGCCAAGCACGCCGAAGTGGCCAAGCGCATGCCGGGCCTGTTCTCGCCGCTGCGCTGCGTGGCGGCGGTGGAAGCGGCCACCCGACTACCGCTGGCCGAAGGGCTCAAGCGCGAACGCGAGCTGTTCGTCGAGTGCCTGCAATCGCCGCAGCGCGCGGCGCTGGTGCATGCCTTCTTCTCCGAGCGCCAGGCGGCCAAGGTCGCCGGGCTGCCTGCCGATGTGTCGCCCCGCCCGATCAGGAGCGCCGCGGTGATCGGTGGCGGCACCATGGGCGTCGGCATCGCCCTGTGCTTCGCCAATGCCGGGCTGCCGGTCAAGCTGCTGGAAATCGACGACGCGGCGCTCGGCCGTGCCCTGCAGCGCGCCCGTGATATCTGCGGCGCCAGCGTCAAGCGCGGCAGCCTGACCCAGGCGGCCATGGAGAAGCGCCTCACGCTGGTCCAGGGTGTGACCGACTACGCCGCGCTCGCCGACGTCGACCTGGTGATCGAGGCCGTGTTCGAGGACATGGGCGTCAAGCAGCAGGTGTTCGAGCGGCTCGATGCGGTCTGCAAGCCCGGCGCGATCCTCGCCTCCAACACCTCGTCGCTGGACCTGAACCAGATCGCCGCCTTCACCAGTCGCCCCGAGGATGTGGTGGGCCTGCATTTCTTCAGCCCGGCCAACGTCATGCGCCTGCTGGAGGTGGTGCGCGGCGAGCGGACCAGCCATGAAGTGCTCGCCACCTCGATGGCGCTGGGCAAGACGCTCAAGAAGGTCGCCGTGGTGGTGGGCGTCTGCGATGGCTTCGTCGGCAATCGCATGGTGTTCCAGTACGGCCGCGAGGCGGAATTCCTGCTCGAAGAGGGCGCCACGCCCCAGCAGGTGGACGCCGCGCTGCGTGACTTCGGCATGGCCATGGGCCCGTTCGCCATGCGCGACCTCTCCGGGCTCGACATCGGCCAGGCGATCCGCAAGCGCCAGCGCGCGACGCTGCCGGCGGGCCTCGACTTCCCCACGGTGTCCGACAAGCTCTGCGAAGCGGGGATGCTCGGGCAGAAGACCGGCGCCGGCTACTACCGCTACGAGCCCGGCAACCGCACGCCCCGGGAGAACCCGGCCCTCGCCGAGATGCTGGAGGCCGCTTCGCGGGAAAAGGGCATCGAGCGCCGCGCGCTGGACGAGGCGTACATCATCGAGCGGACAATCTACGCGCTGGTGAACGAAGGCGCGAAGATTCTGGAAGAGGGCATCGCCCAGCGCTCCAGCGACATCGACGTCATCTACCTCAACGGCTATGGCTTCCCGGCGTTCCGCGGCGGGCCGATGTTCTACGCCGACAGCGTCGGGCTCGACACCGTGCTGGCGAAGGTCAAGGAACTGCACGCGCGTTGCGGCGACTGGTGGAAGCCGGCGCCGCTGCTGGAAAAACTGGCCGCCGAAGGCCGCACCTTTTCGCAATGGCAGGCCGGCCAGTAGCCGCCTGCACCCCTGCTCAGAGGACTACCCATGAACGTCAACTACACGACCGAAGAGCTCGCCTTCCGCGACGAGGTGCGTGCCTTCCTGTCCACCGAACTGCCGGCGGACATCGCCACCAAGACCAAGCTGGGCAAGCACCTGTCCAAGGAGGACCACCAGCGCTGGCAACGCATCCTGTCGAACAAGGGCTGGTACGCACCGGGCTGGCCGGTGGAGCTGGGCGGCACCACCTGGGGTCCGGTGGAAAAGCACATCTTCGACGAGGAATGCGCCGCCTTCGGTGCGCCGCGCACCATCCCGTTCGGGGTCAACATGGTCGCCCCGGTGATCATCAAGTTCGGCACCCAGCAGCAGAAGGATCACTACCTGCCGCGCATCCTCTCGGGCGAGGACTGGTGGTGTCAGGGCTACTCCGAACCGGGCGCCGGCTCGGATCTCGCGAGCCTCAAGACCCGCGCCGTGCGTGACGGCGACCACTACGTGGTCAACGGCCAGAAGACCTGGACCACCCTCGGTCAGCACGCCAACATGATCTTCTGCCTGGTCCGCACCGATCCGGAGGCCCAGCAGCAGCGCGGCATCAGCTTCCTGTTGATCGACATGAGCACGCCGGGCATCAGCGTGCGGCCGATCATCACCCTGGACGGTGACCACGAGGTCAACGAAGTCTTCTTCGACAACGTCCGCGTGCCGGTGGAAAACCTCGTCGGCCAGGAAAACCAGGGCTGGACCTGCGCCAAGTACCTGCTGACCCACGAGCGCACGGGCCTGGCCGGCATCGGCGCCTCGAAGGCGGCGCTGGCGCATTTGAAGCGCATCGCCATGAAGGAGGTCTGCGACGGCAGGCCGATGCTCGAAGACCCGCTGTTCCGCGCCCAGGTCGCGGAAGTCGAGATGCAGCTGATGGCCATCGAGATGAGCACCCTGCGCATCCTTGCGGCGGCGAAGGAGGGCGGCGTGCCCGGAGCCGAGTCCTCGATCCTCAAGGTCAAGGGCACCGAAATCCGCCAGGCCATCACCCATCTGCTGCGCAAGGTCATCGGCCCCTACGCGCTGCCCTTCCTCGAAGAGGAGCTGCAGCTGGACTACGACGGCGAGCTGCTGCACGCCGACTACAGCGCGGCGCTGGCCGGCGACTACTTCAACATGCGCAAGCTGTCGATCTTCGGCGGCTCCAACGAAATCCAGAAGAACATCGTCTCGAAGATGATTCTCGAGCTGTAAGGGGGCACCGCAATGGACTTCAAACTGACTGAAGAGCAGCAGATGCTGCAAGACACCGCGGCGCGCCTGGTGCGCGACGCCTACCCGTTCGAGCAGCGCGAGAAATTCAGCGAGTCTGAACTGGGCTTCTCCGCCGGGTTCTGGGGACAACTGGGCGAACTGGGCCTGACCGCCGTGCCGTTTTCCGAGGAGATGGGCGGCTTCGGCGGCGGTGGCGTGGAAACCATGCTGGTGATGACCGAGCTGGGCCGCGGCCTGACGCTCGAGCCCTACCTGCACTCGGTGATCTTCGCCGGCGGGCTGATCGACCAGCTCGGCAGCGAGGCGCAGAAGCAGGACCTGCTGCCCCAGGTGGCGGCCGGTTCGCTGCAGCTGGCGGTCGCCTTCGAAGAACCGCAGAGCCACTACAACCTCAACGACGTGCAGACCCGTGCCGAGGCCGTGGACGGCGGCTATCGCCTTTCCGGGCGCAAGGCCGTGGTGATCGGCGGGCACAGCGCCGGGAAGATCGTCGTCTCCGCGCGCACCTCGGGCGACAGCCGTGACGAGGCGGGGATCGGCCTGTTCCTCGTCGACCCGAACGCCCAGGGCGTGACACGCCGCGTCTACCCGACCATCGACGGGCGCAAGGGCTGCGAGCTGTTCCTCGACAACGTCCAGGTGACGGCCGACGCGGTGCTCGGAGACGTCGGCAATGCACTGCCCGCGCTGCGCTACCAGCAGGGCCGCGCCATCGCCGCGCAGTGCGCCGATGCGCTGGGCAGCATGCAGGAGGCCTGCAAGCTCACCCTCGACTACCTGAAGACGCGCAAGCAGTTCGGCGTGCCGATCGGAAAGTTCCAGGTCCTGCAGCACCGGATGGTGGACATGCAGACCGAACTGGAGCAGGCCACCAGCATGGCGATCCTCGCCGCGACCTTCGCCGACGGCGAAGACAACGACGACCGCCGCCGCATCCTCGCCGCCGCCAAGTACGTCTGCGCCCGCGCCGGTCGCAAGATCGCCGAGGAAGCCATCCAGCTGCACGGCGGCATCGGCATGACCTGGGAATACAACCTCGCCCACCACGCCAAGCGCCTGGTGATGATGGCCCACGAGCTGGGCGACGATGACCATCACCTGAAGGCTTATACGAAGCTGATGCAGGTGGCGTGATCGGCCGAGGTCGCGTGAACGAAGACCCGCTCCCAGGAGCGGGTTTTTTGTGGGCGGTCGATGCGTGGTTTGGTTTGGATGGTCGAGCGTAGGGTGGATGTCGCCTTTTACATCCACGCGGCGGGTTGGCAACCGTGGATCGGTGGATCGGTGGATCGGTGAAGCGTGATCCACCCTACGGTGCCGGTTCGAGGGTGGATGTCGCTTTTCACATCCACGCGGTTGGGTTAGCGCCTGTGGTTTGGTGGATCGGTGGAGCGTGATCCACCCTACGGTGCTACGGTGCTGGTTCGTAGGGTGGATGTCGCTCTTCACATCCACGCGGCTGAGGCGCCGCCGGTGGTTTGGTGGATCGATGAAGCGTGATCCACCCTACGTGCTCAGGCGGGCTTGGCCTGGGTGTCGTCCGCTGTCGCGCTCTGCGGCTTCCACGCCTGCAGCCGGTCGAGGCTGCCGCGGTAGTGCTTGAGTCCCATGCCGAGCAGGATCATGGCGCCGACCAGGGCGATGCCGGTGACGATCAGCAGCGAATAGCGCAGGGCGTTGTCGTCGCCGAAGACGAAGTCGGTACCCAGGGCCACCGCCGTCGGGCCGATGCCGAGGCCGACCATGGTGATGACGAACAGGTACACCGCCGAGGCCTGGCCGCGCATGGAGTTGGGCATGATTTCCTGGATCGCCGCCGGTCCGACGCCGAAGGGCATGGCGATGGTGAACACGTGCAGGGCGATCAGGGCCAGCGCCAGTTCGCCGCTGCCGGCCAGGTACGCGAGGTTGAGCGGCAGGGTCAGCGCGGCGGAGACGATGCCCACCCGCAGCGGGGCGTCGCGATAGCCGCGGCGGTGCAGCAGGTCGGACAGCCGCCCGCCGGCGATGATGCCCAGCGAACCGGCCACCGCCACCACCGAGCCGTAGAGCACGCCGACGTCGCTGGCCGACCAGCCGTAGGTGCGGATGAAGAAGGTCGGAATCCACGCCGAGCTGCCATAGGCGGCGAAGGCCAGGCAGGCGAAGCCGAAGTTGTGGCAGAGCACGGTGCGGCGGTTCTGCCGGATATAGCCGGCCACCTCGCTCAGCGGCACCTCGACGCCAGCGCCGACGCCCTTGCGCGACGGTTCGCGGATCAACAGCAGTACGGCGGTGAACAGCACCCCGGCGGCGCCGAGGACGAGGAAGATCAACTGCCACGGGCGCATCATGCCGAGCACCGGCAGTTCCACATCGCCTTGCGCCGAGGCGAACTTGACCACCAGTCCGCCGAGCAGAAAGGCCAGGCCCGAGCCGATGTAGATGCCCATCGAGTAAACGCTCATGGCGGTGCCGCGCAGCTTGGGCGGGAAGCTGTCGGCGATCAGCGAGTAGGCCGAGGGCGATAGCGCGGCCTCGCCGACACCGACGCCGATGCGGAATACCAGGAACTGCCAGAACGTGCGGGCGGTGCCGCACAGGGCCGTCATCAGGCTCCACACCAGCACGCCGACGGCAATGATGCCGCGACGGCTCTTGCGGTCGGCCAGGCGCCCGATCGGCACGCCGCAGATGGTGTAGAACACCGCGAAGGAAAAGCCCATCAGCAGGCTCATGTGGGTATCGGTGATGTCGAGATCGCGGCGGATCGGCTCGACCAGCAGGTTGAGAATCTGCCGGTCGACGAAGGACAGCACGTAGGCGAGCATCAGGATGGCCACCGTCATCCAGGCGCGGGCGCTCGAGGGATAGCCGTTATTGTTGTTGTGCATGGCAAGCTCCGATTGGCGGGGGGCTGTAGCCAGCCCATCCTCACTGTTGTCGGAGATCAGCCATCCGGCAAGCTGAATAATCCTCGGATATGTTCCGCGATAGGACTACGGCGTTTCGCTATGCGGAACTCGCGCTGTCGGTCGAACCTCCTGTCCGCTCTGGTCGCCCACCAGTTCCGGCAGCAGCCAGGGTGACCACAGGTTGTCGGCGAAGCCGCGGCGGAAGAAGCCGAAATGGCCGATCCGCGTGGCGCCCACGTCGACGGGGGCGATGCGGTGCATGGTCTTCGGTGCGCCGCTATAGAAGCCGTGGAGGGATTCGGTGTTGCGCGCCGACATCATCTCGTCGTCGGTGAAGGACAACGACGTCAGGGGCGTTCGCACCGCCGCGAAGGCCTGGCGCACCGGCTCGCCTTCGATGCCGACCAGATACTCCGGGTGCAGGCACCAGCGCCGCCACTGGCGGATCACCCCGGCCGGCAGGTCACCGACCGCGCCGATGCGATCGCCTGGGAAATACCCGGCGACGGCGGTCAGCAGCGGAGCCAGGCCGTGCCAGAGCAACCAGGCCTTGCGCCGGATCTGCGGGCTGTTCTCGCGCCAGTAGCCGCTGCCGGCGGCGATGGTGACGATGCGGGTCAACCGGTCGTGGCCCTTGACCAGCGGCAGGATCTGCGCGCCGACGCTGTGGCCGATCCAGTACAGCGGCAGGTCGCCGGCCGCATCGGCGACCGTGGCCAGAACCGCGCTGCAGTCGTGGCGGCCCCAGTCGAGGATGTCCACCTGGAGCGTGCGCAGCGGTACCGAACGGGAGCGGCCCATGCCCAGGTAGTCGAAGGTCACGACGAGGTAGCCGCGCTCGGCCAGCCAGCTGGCGAAGTCGGCATAGAAGCGCTGCTTCACGCCCATCGCCGGTGCGATGATGACGGCGCCGCGCGCGGGACCGCTCGCTGGGTACCAGTAACTGGAAAGGGTGTGGCCGTTGCCGTTGTCGATCGCGCGTTCTTGCGCCTGTATCGTCGTCATCTTGTTGTTCTCCGCTCTTTCGCCCGTGCGGCGATCGAAGCAGTATACGAACACCAGAATATAATTCTAGAAAATTATTCTAGTCAGAAGGGAGGCCGGATGGCCCGCAGTAGCCGCAAGCAGGAAATCCTCCAGGCCGCGCTCGCCTGTTTCACCGAGTACGGGGTGGAGGCGACCACCATCGAGATGATCCGCGACCGCTCCGGCGCCAGCATCGGCAGCCTGTATCACCACTTCGGCAATCGCGAACGGATCATCGCCGCGCTGTACCTGGAGGGCATCGGCGAGTACGCCGCGCGGCTCGAGGCCGGGTTGATCGAGACGCTGGATGCCGAGGCGTGCGTCAGGTTGTTCGTCACCTGCTACATCGACTGGGTGGTGGCCAACCCGGACTGGGCGCGCTTCGTGCTGCACAACCGCGGGCGGGTCGAGGCGGGGGAGATGGGCGATCGGCTGCGCGAGGTCAACCAGGCCCATGGCGAGCGGGTCGCCGCGATCCTGCGTCGCCACCGTGAAAGCGGTGCTTTCAGGCGCATGCCAGGTGACTGTTTCATCGCCGTGGTGATCGGGCCCTGCCACGACATGGCGCGCAACTGGCTGGCCGGGCGCTCGCGCACCGCGCTGGCCGATGTCCGTGAGCTGCTCGCGGACATCGCCTGGGCCAGCGTCAGGGCCTGACGGTTAACGATCAGACGCCGAGGCTTTCGATGTCGCGGGCGAGCATTTCCAGCTGGTGGGCCAGCGAGCCCTTGAGGGTGGCTTCGTCGAGCTGGAACGAGGGGGCGCCGCAGGTCAGCGACATGATGCTGCCGTCGGACAGGCGCAGCGGCACGCCGGCGGCCTTCACGTTGCGGTCCCACTCGCCCAGCGACAGGCAGAAGCCGGTGCGTTCGTATTCGGCGAAGGCGCTCTCCAGCGAGGCCTTCATCGCGTCCCAGCCGTCTTCGTACTTGTCGGCGAGCAGCGCCATCAGGTGCTCGCGCTCCTTCTCCGGGGTGGCGGCCAGGTAGGCGCGACCCGCGGCGGTGGTCGCCAGCGGCAGGCGTACACCGGCGTCCATGCGCAGCGAGGTGACCTCGGCCGGACGGCAGTTCTCGATGTAGATCATCGACAGGCGATCGCGGCAGGTCAGGCCCACCGTGGTGTTGGTGCGCCGGGCGAATTCGTCCATGTAGGGCTTGGCCAGCTGGCGCACCCGCAGGTTGGAGACGTAGGCGTAGCCCAGGGCGAGCACGCCGGAGTCGAGCTGATACTTCTCCAGCTGCTGCGAGTAGCTGAGGTAGCCGAGCTTGGTCAGCGTGTAGGTCATGCGCGACACGGTCGGCTTGGGCAGGCCGGTGATGCGGGCGATGTCCTGGTTGCCCATCACCACCGAGCCGTGGGTGAAAGCGCGCAGCACGTCCAGGCCCCGGGCCAGCGCCTCGACGAACTTGCGATCCTTCGGGGTGCCGCTGTCTTCAACGTCGTCGCTCATGTCTCGGTGGTCTCGCAGGTGGGGGCGGGCGAACGATAGCAGATCACCCGGTGGCATACAGCGAACGGGACGATCGTTGCGAGGGAAATGTCTGTCGAATGCGTTTATATTCGATATTTCATTTCGCACAGTAAAACATATTGCGTGGTTTCGTCGACCGCAAGGCGCCGCCTTGCCGGTTAGTACGAGGAAAGCCGAGCGATGTGGAGACTCGGGAATATGACGGCCACGTTTTCGGGTCGAGCACTGCAGCGACTCGTTCGCCGGGACGCTCCCCAAGAAGAGGGGCTTTCGATGGAGCGGTCGGGAGGCCTGGTCTCGACTGCGAAGGGATCGGTACGGTTTGCGCCCAGGGCGGCCCTGATCGCTGCCCGGCTATATAAAGGAAGGAACCCGGTCAGGCCGTCGCCGCGTTGCGTCCGCCTGCGGCGACGGACGGTCGTTCGGCTCCAGGCGCCGGGACACGGGCGCTGGAGATCGTAATCGCGCCCGGGCAGGCCATTGGGAAAAGCCATTTCGCGCTTGTGAGGTGGGGGGCTTTCTGATATAAAGCAGCGCTCTTTTCTAGGGGCCCGGCTCTTCGCACGACGCTGCGGCTGGTAAGACCCCGATGAAACGCGGCGCAGAGCGCCAAATGACTGAGAGTTCAAGCGGCCAACCCATGCCGGGTTGGGCATGTGGTTTTAGAGGGCTGAGGCATGTCTAGAGTCTGTCAAGTTACCGGTAAGGGTCCGGTAACCGGGAACAACATTTCCCACGCAAACAACAAAACCCGTCGTCGTTTCCTGCCGAACCTGCAGCATCACCGCTTCTGGGTCGAGTCTGAAAATCGCTTCGTTCGTCTGCGCGTTTCCGCCAAGGGCATGCGCGTCATCGACAAGCGTGGTATCGATACCGTCCTGGCTGAACTGCGCAGCCGCGGCGAAAAGGTTTAAGGAGAACGACATGCGTGACCTGATCCGTTTGGTGTCCAGCGCCGGTACCGGCCACTTCTACACCACCGACAAGAACAAGCGCACCACGCCCGACAAGATCGAAATCAAGAAGTACGATCCGGTCGTTCGTAAGCACGTGATGTACAAGGAAGCCAAGATCAAGTAATTGATCCGGCCCTTGACCAAAAAAACCCGCCTCCTGGCGGGTTTTTTCGTTTCCGGGGTCTGGTTACGCCGGCGGCCGCTCGGGCGGCGCCGGCGCTCGCGGTCAGCCCGCCTTGCGGATCGCCTCGGCGAAGCGGCCGAACAGGTCGTCGATATGGGACTTCTCGATGATCAGCGGAGGCGACAGGGCGATGGTGTCGCCACTGGCGCGTACCAGCAGGCCATCCTCGTAGCACTGGCGGAAGATGCCGTAGGCGCGCTTGCCGACGCCCTCGGCATGGGTCTCGAACTGCACGCCAGCGACCAGCCCCACGGTGCGGATGTCGGCGATGTGCGGCAGGTCTTCGAGGTTCTTCAGCGCGCTCTGCCAGTAGCTCTCCAGCTCGATGGCCTTCTGGAACAGGTTTTCCCGGGCGTAGATGTCCAGGGTCGCCAGGGCGGCGGCGCAGGCGACCGGGTGGCCCGAATAGGTATAGCCGTGGAAGAACTCGATGGCGCTGTCCGGGCCGGTCATGAAGGCGTCGTAGAGCTCGTCGGAGACGAATACCGCGCCCATCGGCACGGCGCCGTTGGTCAGGCCCTTGGCGCAGGTGATGAGGTCGGGGGTGACGCCCCAGCGCTGGGACGCGAAGGCTTCGCCGACGCGGCCGAAACCGGTGATCACCTCGTCGAAGATCAGCAGGATGCCGTGCTTGCGGGTGATCTCGCGCAGTCGCTGCAGATAGCCCTTGGGCGGCAGGATGACGCCGGACGAGCCGGACATCGGCTCCACGATCACCGCCGCGATGTTCTCCGCCCCGTGCAGGGTGACCAGGCGCTCGAGCTCATCGGCCTTTTCCGCACCCTGTTCGGGCAGACCCTTGGCGAAGCGGTTGCGCTCGATGTCCAGGGTGTGCGGCAGGTGATCCACGCCCGGCAGCAGGGCGCCGAAGGCCTTGCGGTTGTTGGTCATGCCGCCGACCGAGATGCCGCCGAAGCCGACCCCGTGATAACCCAGCTCGCGGCCGATCAGGCGGGTGCGGGTACCCTGGCCGATGGCACGCTGGTAGGCGAGGGCGATTTTCAGGGCGGTGTCCACCGACTCGGAGCCCGAGTTGGTGAAGAACACCCGGTTGAGCCCGGCCGGCGTGATCTCGCTCAGTCGCTCGGCCAGCTGGAAGGGCAGCGAGTGCCCCATCTGGAAGGTCGGCGCGAAATCCATCTTCGACAGTTGCTGGGTCACCGCTTCGGTGATTTCCCGGCGCCCGTGCCCCGCGTTGCAGCACCAGAGCCCGGCGGTGCCGTCGAGGATCTGCCGGCCGTCGTCGGAGGTGTAGTACATGCCCTCGGCACGCTCGAGCAGGCGCGGCGCGCTCTTGAACTGGCGGTTGGCGGTGAAGGGCATCCAGAAGTGGTCGGGCTGAGCGGTGTGGGCCATGGGAAAGCTCCGGAGCAGGGGGCGGGTTCGCCGAGTCTATGTTTAATAAAACGAACAAAACAAGGCAAAAACCGCGCCGTTCGTAAAAAATATTGATATAGCCCACGGCCCGGTTTAGGGTGCCCTTTTCCATGGTCGACCACCTCGAGGAATTCCCCATGACCCGCCTGACACTCGCCGACTGGCAACAGCGCGCCCGCGACCTGCAGATCGAAGGCCGCGCCTTCATTCAGGGCGAATACACCGGTGCCGAGGCCGGCGCCACGTTCGACTGCATCAGCCCCCTGGACGGCCGGGTGCTGGCGCAGGTCGCGAGCTGCGACCAGGCTGACGCCGACCGTGCGGTGGTCAGCGCACGCAAGGCGTTCGAGTCCGGCGTCTGGTCGCGCCTGGCGCCGGTCAAGCGCAAGGCGGTGATGATTCGCTTCGCCGGGCTGCTCGAGGCCCATCGCGAGGAACTGGCGCTGCTGGAAACCCTGGACATGGGCAAGCCGATCAGCGATTCGCTGCAGCTGGACATCCCCGGCAGCGCCCGGGCGCTGCGCTGGAGCGGCGAGGCGATCGACAAGATCTACGACGAGGTGGCCGCCACCGCCCATGACGAACTGGGCCTGGTCACGCGCGAGCCGGTGGGCGTGGTCGCGGCCATCGTGCCGTGGAATTTCCCGCTGATGATGGCCTGCTGGAAGCTCGGCCCGGCGCTGTCGGCGGGCAACTCGGTGATCCTCAAGCCGTCGGAGAAATCGCCGCTGACGGCGGTCCGCATCGCCGCGCTGGCCCTCGAGGCCGGCATTCCGCCGGGCGTGCTCAACGTGCTGCCGGGCTACGGCCACACGGTCGGCAAGGCGCTGGCGCTGCACATGGACGTCGATACCCTGGTGTTCACCGGCTCGACCCGGGTCGCCAAGCAGCTGATGATCTATGCCGGCGAGTCGAACATGAAGCGTGTCTGGCTGGAAGCGGGCGGCAAGAGCCCGAACATCGTGTTCGCCGATGCGCCGGATCTCAAGGCCGCGGCCGAGGCGGCGGCGGGCGCGATCGCTTTCAACCAGGGCGAGGTCTGTACCGCGGGCTCCCGCCTGCTGGTGCAGCGTTCGATCAAGGATCGCTTCCTGCCGATGGTGGTCGAGGCGCTCAAGGCCTGGAAGCCGGGCAACCCGCTCGACCCCGAGACCACGGTCGGCGCGCTGGTCGATACCCAGCAGCTCGGCACGGTGCTCGGCTACATCGAGGCCGGCCGCCAGGGTGGCGCCCAGGTCGTGGTCGGTGGCCAGCAGACGCTGCAGGAAACCGGCGGCCTGTATGTCGAGCCGACCATCTTCGACGGCGTCGACAATGCGATGAAGATCGCCCAGGAGGAGATCTTCGGGCCGGTGCTGTCGGTGATCGCCTTCGACGAGCTCGAAGAAGCCATCGCGATCGCCAACGATACCCAGTACGGCCTGGCCGCGGCGGTGTGGACGTCCAACCTGTCCAGGGCCCACCTGGCCGCCAAGGCGCTGCGCGCCGGCAGCGTGTGGGTCAACCAGTACGATGGCGGCGACATGACCGCGCCCTTCGGCGGCTTCAAGCAGTCGGGCAACGGCCGCGACAAGTCGCTGCACGCCTTCGACAAGTACACCGAGCTGAAGGCGACCTGGATAAAGCTTTGAGGAAAAGCAGCTGGAAGCTGGAAGCCAGAGACTGGAAGGCGAAGCAGGCGCAAGCGCGCTGACCTCGACTCTCGGCGTCAAGCTTCAAGCTGCTTCATTGCCCCCACTTGCCGCTGCGGCGCATCGCGCCCCACTGGTGCTTGCTGCGCGAGAACCAGTGCCAGCGCCATGAACGGCCCGGCAACCCCGCCGAGCGCGTGGGGTCACCGGGGTCTCCTGATGAAGCGGCGGATGCGGGCGAGCAGTTCTTCGGGCTGGAAGGGCTTGGTCACGTAGTCGTCGGCGCCCAGCTCGAGCGCGCGGACGATGTCCACCTCGCGCGCCTTGGCGGTCAGCATCAGCACCGGCACCTTTTCCCAGCCGTTCTGGTTGCGCAGCCGTTCGATCAGCTCCAGGCCGTCGTGATAGGGCAGCATGATGTCCATCAGCACCAGGTCCGGCGGCGTGCGGTTTTCGATGCGCTCGATGGCCTGCCGGCCGTCGGCGGCGTGGTCGACCACGAAGCCGTGGCGTTCGAGCATGAAGCGGATCAGGAAGGCGATGTCCTCCTCGTCTTCCACCATCAGGATCTGAGGACCGGCGGATTCGCTCATGGATTCTCCTCGGTGGGCGTAACGGGGTTCTGGGGCCAGTGATCGAGGTGCTGCTGGATCAGCGCCGCGAGGTCGGTGCCGTGGTGGCGCGACTTGACCAGGCGGCGCAGCACCAGTCGGTTGTCGGTACCCGGCGCGTCGAGGGCCGAGAAGATGATCACCGGCGTCGGCGGGCGCGCGGCGGCCAGTTCGTCGAGCAGCTTCAGGCCGTCGCCGTCGGGCAGCATCAGGTCGAGGATGGCCAGGTCATGGTGGCGCTGTGCGAGCTGCTCGCGGGCCTCGGCCAGGCTGCCGGCGCCGTGCAGGTCGATGTCCAGCGGCGCCAGCAGGCTGGAGAGCAGCTCGCGCAGGTCGGCATCGTCCTCCACGTGCAGAAGGCTCGGCCGGTGCCCGGGAGGGTGCAGGCAGGCGCGCACGCCCTCCATCACCCGCGAGGGGTCGACCGGCTTGTGCAGCCAGTCGAGTACGCCGACCGCGTTGCCGCGAACGGTACCCTCATCGGTGCTGCGCTCCTGCGGCTGCAGGTCCACCACCAGCACCGGCAGGTGGCGGTAGGCGGCCTGGGTGCGCAGCTGCTGGAGAAAGGCGATGCCCTCGGCATCGGCCAGCGCCGGGCTCAGGGTCAGGGCCTGGAAGGGCCGTTCGGCGAGCACCTGCAGCGCCTCGTCGGCGCTCGCGGTGACCACCGGCGCATAGCCCTGCCGCGCGAGGATCTGCGCCAGCTGGCGGGCGGCGCGGTCGTCGGGCTCGATCACCAGGATTCGCGGCGCCTGGCTGGAAATCGGTGTCGGCTGCGGCGCGCCATTGGCCACGGGCAGCCGCAGAAAGAAGCGCGTGCCGCGGCCCTGCTCGGATTCGAAGCCGATCTCGCCGTGCATCTGCTGGACCAGCGAACGGGTGATGGCCAGTCCCAGGCCGGTGCCTCCGCGGCGGCGCGCGTCGGACGCGTCGGCCTGGGCGAAGCGTTCGAAGATGCGGGGCTTGAAGGCGTCCGGGATGCCCTGGCCACGGTCGGCCACCGTCAGCAGCAGGCCGTCCTGCTCGAGGCGCAGCGAGACGGTCACGGTGCCGCCGGCGGGCGAGTGCTTGATCGCGTTGGACAGCAGGTTGTCCATGATCTGGGCGAAGCGGTCGGTATCCACCTCCACCTGGGCGTCGTCGGCGGGCCGCGCCAGTTCGAGCGAGACCCCGTATTCCCGGGCGTAGGGCCCGATGTCGAACATCGCCTGCTCGACCAGCGGGAGCACGGCGTTGCGGGTGGTATGGAAGGTGAGCCGCCCCGCTTCGAGCTTTTCGATGTCCAGGATGTCGTTGATCAGGCGCACCAGGCGCTCGCTGTTCTTGTGGGCGATGTCCAGCAGCGGGCGCATGCTCGGCTCGACCTCGCCCATCATGCCGTTGGCCAGCATGCCGAGGGCGCCGCGGATGGCCGTCAGCGGGGTGCGCAGTTCATGGCTGACGGTGGAGATGAACTCGGCCTTCATCCGTTCCATCTGCCGGCGCGCGGAGATGTCGACGGCCACCGCCAGCACCTGGCAGCTGCCGTCGGCCCGCTGCAGGGGCCGTTTGACCAGCTGCAGCCAGCGTTCCTGGCCGTGCAGGTCGATCAGGTGCAACTCCGGATAGCGGCGTTCGACGTGCTGCTCGACCAGTTCGGTGTCGCCTTCGAGCAGCGGTTGCAGCCGCTGGTGGTGTTCCAGTTCGGCCGGCAGCCGGCCCTCGATCTGCTCGGGGCTCAGCCCGACGAGCGCGGCGAAGGCCCGGTTGCAGAGCCGGAACCGGCCTTGGTCGTCGCGCACGAAGATCAGGTTTTCGTCGGCATCGACCACCTTGCGCAGGAAGCTGCGCTGCTCCTGGAGGCTGTCGCGGTTGCGCTGGTTCTCGGTGACGTCGCGGGCGATGGCCAGATGATCGCCGAGGCCGGTGGGCACCACGCGCACCTCGAAGACGTTGCCCCGGGCGTCGCGCCACTGGCTCTGGCTCTGGCGCTCCGTGGCCTGCCGTGCCTGCGGCACCAGCGTCTGTTCGATGTCGCGCGGCACCGCGGTGCGCGAGTCGCCCGGCAGCGACAGGCAGCGCACCTGTCCGTTCGCGTCGATCTCGTAGAGGGTGTCGGGCACCGCCTGCAGCAAGGCGTCCAGTCGTGCCTCGCCGGCCTGCGCCGCGCTCGCCAGGCGCTGGCGAATCGACAGGCTGCGGCGGATCGCCCACAGCGCGGCGACGAACAGCGCCATCACCAGCAGGCTGCCGATCAGTGCCAGCGTTCGACTGCGCGCGAGCACGGCCTCGGCCGCACGGTTCTCCAGCTCGAGCAGGTGGCGTTCGGCGGTTTCCGCCTCGGCCAGCAGCGCGCGCAGGGCATCCATCGTCTGACGGCCGCCCGCACCGGCCAGGCGTTCGGCCGCGGCGGCCAGGCCCGCGTCGCGGCGCATCTGGATGTTGGCCGCCGAGATCGCCAGCCGCCGGTCGATGAGCCGGTCCAGTTCCTGCTGCCAGTCCGGGCGCGGCAGCTCGCGTTGCGCCAGCAGGCCGACCAGCGTGTTGCGCTCCTGCGGCAGGCGCGCCAGGGCTGTCTCGTAGGGTTTCAGGTAGGGCGCAAGGCCGGTGATGACGAAGCCGCGCTCGCCGGTCTCGATGTCCTGCAGCGACGAGAGCACGTCCTGTATCGCGGTGATCAGTTCCAGGCTGTGGGTCACGGTCTGGTTGGCGTGGACCAGCGACTGCTGGGTCCGCTTGCCCTGCCAGGCGAGGGCCGCCAGCAGGACGAACGCCAGCACGAAGGCTAGGCTGTGCCAGCTGATCGAAGGTTTTGCTCGCAAACCGGGTCTCCTTGTCGACCGGTAAGCACTGGCGGCGGCCGGCCCGGGCTCGCGGCGGCGAGGTTGCCGGGCAGCGTCCTGCCGCGTGTAGCGCTTTACGTGGCGCAGGCCTGGCGGGTCCGCTCCGTCCAGGCACGCTGTCTATTGTTCGACCGGCCGTCCCTGGGGCGGTTCGTCCGTGGCCCCGGTGGGGCCGTCAGCCGGCGAGGCGGACTTGGTTGCGACCGTTGTGCTTGGCGCTGTAGAGGGCACGGTCGGCCTGCTCGAGCAGGTCGTTGGGGCGCACGCCCTCGGCGGTTTCGGCGACCCCGGCGCTCAGGGTCACGTTGAAGCGCTGGCCGTCGGCGTTGAAGATCAGCTCGGCGAAACGCTCGCGGATCTCGTCGATCACCTGTTTGGCCTGGGTGGCCGAGCAGTTGGGGAGGACCGCGACGAATTCCTCGCCGCCGTAGCGGCCCAGGCTGTCGACGCGGCGCAGGCGCTGACGCATCAGGTTGGCCAGCGCGCGGATGACGTTGTCCCCGGCGGCGTGGCCATGGCTGTCGTTGACCTTCTTGAAGTGGTCGATGTCGAGCATGACCACGCTGGTGGGCTTGCCCGAGCGCCGCGCACGCTGCACTTCCACCGCCAGGTGTTCCTTGATGTCGGCGTGCTTGAGCAGGCCGGTGAGGCTGTCGCGCGCCAGCGCGTTGCTCAGCGAGCGGGCCCGCTGCGCATGGGAGAACACCGAGGAAATCAGGGCGTTGTCGCTGATCGGCTTGGTGATGAAATCGTCGCCGGCCTTCACCAGCGCCGCCATCTGCCGGGTGATGTCGGTTTCGGCCGAGAGGTAGATGATGGTCACCCGCAGCCATTCGTCGTTCAGGCGGATGGCCTGCGCCAGTTCCGGGCCGGAGCAGCCGGGCATGTTGACGTCCAGCAGCACTACCTCGGGATTGAAGCCGTGCAGGGCCTCGAACAGCCGGGCGGGCTCGCCGAGCACCTCGACCTGCATCCGCGCGCTGCGCAGCACCAAGGCATAACGCGTCGCCAGCTCCAGATCGTCGTCGATGATCAGCACCCGGAAGGGCTCGCCCTGCTGCTGGTTCAGGCAGCGCTCCAGGCGTTGTTCCAGGCGGGTGATGTCCAGCGGCCGGGTGAAGTAGCCCTGGGCGCCGGCCCGCACCGCGGCCAGCTGGCTGTCGAAATCGTCCCGGTCGTCGATCACCAGCAGGGGCAGCGGCGCCTCCAGGCGCTGCTGGATCGCGGCGACTTGCGGCAGGTCGTCGTCCTCGCCGAGGCTGAGGATCAGCGCGTCGGGCAGCTGCCGGGCCAGGGCCCCGGCCAGCGCCTGCGCGGTGGCGAAGTGGCTGACCGCGTAGCCGAAGTTGCCCAGCGTCTGGGTCATGCCGGTCGCCGCGTCGAGATCGCCTTCGAGCAGGTAGATGCTGGCGCCGCCGGCCTCGCTCTGGCTGTCGGCGAGAACCGGTTCGGGTGTCGGCGCCGAGGTCGTTCCGGGCATCTGCGCGGCGAATCGGGCGATGTCCCGACCCAGCTGCTCGAGGCTGCCCGCGGCGCTCTGCCCGGGCACGAGCCAGGTGTCGGCGCGTTGTTCGAGCCGCCTGGCCTCGTCGCCGACCTGGGCGAAGCCGAAGGTCGCGGCCGAGCCGGCGAGCTTGTGCAGGCGATCGCGGATCTCGCCGAGGTGGTCGAGGGCCTCGGGTTCGCGGTCATGAACGAAACCGGCCAGGCGGGCCAGTTCCGGCAGTTCCAGGCTCAGCCGTTCGGCGAACCTGTCGGTCAGGGCTTGCAGCTGGCGCTGCAACTCGAGCCCGGGATCAGTCATGTAGGCGTTTCCAGATGTCCTGTAGGCGTGCGGACAATTGCATGGGATCGAAGGGTTTGGCCAATACGTCGCGGGCACCGAGCTGGCGCAGCTCGTCGAGCCGCTCCTGGTCCACGGCACCGGTAAGAAATACCACCGGCACCTGGGTCAGGTCGATGCGCTGGCCGAGCTGGCGCAGCAGCTCCACACCGTCCATCTCCGGAAGCATCATATCGAGCAGGACCAGATCGGGCGCGAAATCCTCCACGCGCGCCAATGCTTCCCTGGCCGACAGACAGCTGAGCACCTCGAAGCCGCCGATCCTTTCCAGTGCCACGCGGGTCACCACCTGGATCGAGGGAACGTCTTCGACATGGAGAATCCGTTTGAGCTGCTTCATGGCTGGTGACCCTCACTGGTCGTTGCCGGTTGTTCGTAGCGCGGCAGCTCGAACCAGAAGCAGGCGCCGCGGCCCTCTTCGGAGTCGAAGCCGATACGTCCGCCCATACGTTCGATCAGATCCTTGCTGATGGCCAGGCCGAGGCCGGTGCCGCCCTGCTGGCGGGTGTCCGACGAGTCGGCCTGGGCGAATTTCTGGAATACCCGCCCGCGAAAGCTGTCGCTGATGCCCGGCCCCTGGTCGGTGACGCTGACCCGCACGGCGTCGCCACGGGCCTCGGTGCCGATGAGGACCGCTTCGCCAGGCGGCGAGAACTTCGCGGCATTGGACAGCAGGTTGTTCAGAACCTGGTGCAGGCGCAGGGTGTCGACGCGCACGAGCGCCTCGCTGGTGCCCGTCAGGCGATAGCGCACGCCGAGCCGTTCGGCATAGCCCTCGTTGCTGCGCAGGGCCTGTTCGAGCAGCGGCTGCAGGGGCTGGATCTGCAGGTCGAAGCGCATCTTGCCGGCGTTGAGCTTGTCCATGTCGAGCAGGTCGTTGATCAGCTCGGTCAGCCGCTGGCTGTTCTGGTGCGCGATGTTCAGCAGCTCCTGCAGGTGAGAGGGCACTTCCCCGGTCGCTTCGCCGCAGATCAGGGCCAGCGAGCCGGTGATCGAGGTCAGCGGCGTGCGCAGCTCGTGGCTGACGGTGGAGACGAACTCGCGCTGCAGCTGCTCGATGCGCTTGCGCTCGGTGATGTCGTGCAGCACCGCGACGGCGCCGATCTGGTCGCCGTCCGGGGCGTGCAGCGGGTCGGCGTTGACCAGCACGTGGCGTGGCCGGCCGTTGAGCACGATGGTCATCTCAAGGTTGGTGATGTGCTCGCCGCGCAACGCCCGGCGCAGCGGAATCTCCTCTTCCTCGAGCGGGGTGACGCCG
Organism: Stutzerimonas nosocomialis; assembly: GCF_005876855.1. Classification (GTDB taxonomy): domain Bacteria; phylum Pseudomonadota; class Gammaproteobacteria; order Pseudomonadales; family Pseudomonadaceae; genus Stutzerimonas; species Stutzerimonas nosocomialis. Next base: position 39,460 of record NZ_QLAE01000002.1, read on the forward strand.
TCGGCATGGTAGAGGTCGTAGCGGCTGGCCCACTGCTGCGGGGAGACCGGCGCGGCGTCCTGGCCGTGCCATTCCCGGGCCTTGTCGTTGAACAGCGTCAGGTTGCCGTCTGCGTCGCAGGCGATCACCGCTTCGGACAGGGCTTCGAGCAGGCGACGGTTCATTTCCTGCTGCTTGGCCAGCTCGTCCTGTTGCGCGCGGCGCTCGGTGATGTCGGTGACCAGGCCGTGCCAGAGCACCGAGCCATCGGGTCGCGGCATCGGCGTGGCGCGAGCCTCGACCCAGATCAGCCCCTTGCGCGGATGGTTGATGCGGTGCTCGAAGTGCCACGGCGAGACGGCCGCGGCGGCGGCACGGATGGTGCGGCTGACGCGCTGGCGATCGTCCGGGTGCATGACCGCGAACAGCGGATTGACGCTGTCGGAGATCTGGTTGGAGGTCAGCCCGTAGATGCGCTCGATGCCCTCGCTGGCATAGGGGAAGTAGCCGCGCTCGCCGGGTCGCCAGAGGTACTGGAAGAGCATGCCCGGCACTTGGGCCGCGATCTGCTGCAGGCGCAGCTGGAGCTGCTGCTGGTAGCCCATGTCGTAGGCGATGGCGAGGTAGCCGCGTAGCCGCTGCTGGTCGTCGATGATCGGGGAGATGCTCAGCTGCACCGGGATCAGGCCGGCGTTGCGATGCCGCATCTGCCATTCGCGCAGCTCGCGCTGGCCGCGTTGCAGCCCGGCGGTCAGCACCTCGAAACCGGGTTCGATCCGCTGCCCGAACTCCTGCGACATCGCCGAGGCGCGGGCCTGCAGGGCCTCGGCGGGCAGCAGCGTCTGCGCGAAGGGCTGGTCGAGCAGCTCCACCTCCTTGTAACCGAGCAGCTGCTCGACGGCGGGGTTGATGCTGGCGATGTGTCCCTCCTGGTCGACCACCACCACCGCGCTATTGGCGCTGTCGAGGATGGCGCGCTGCAGCGCGGCCTGCTCGGCGTGGCGGCGCGTCAGCAGGCGCTGCTCGAACAGGCGGATGACCTGACGGCCGAGGCGCTCGAGCGCGTCGCGCTGCTGGTCGTTGAGCTGGCGCGGCTTGCGGTCGATCACGCAGAGCGTGCCCAGGTTGAAGCCGTCGGGCGTGGTCAGGGGCGCCCCGGCGTAGAAGCGGATGTCCGGCGCATCGGTGACCAGCGGATTGTTGGCGAAGCGCGGATCGCGGGTGGCGTCCGGCACTTCGAACACATCGTTGCCCTGGATGGTATGGGTGCAGAACGAGATTTCCCGCGGGGTCTCGCTGACGTCCAGCCCGACGCGGCTCTTGAACCACTGCCGGCGCTCGTCGATCAGCGAGATCAGGGCGATGGGCGTGCCGCAGAACTGCGCGGCCAGCTGGGTGAAGTCGTCGAAGGCCTCCTCGTCGGGCGTATCGAGGATCTCGTAGCGCAGCAGGGCGGCCAGGCGCGAGGACTCGCGCTGCGGGGTGTCGCGCGTCGTGTTCAGGTTCGCAGGTTCCATCGGTTTGCCTGGTGCTCGGCTCATCGGGATCGCTCCGGCGGCGCCATCAGCCTCGTCCGGCTTGCCAGATGGATTTCACCTGGCCAGCCAGCAGCATGGGGTCGAACGGCTTGATGATCACTTCCCGAGCACCCAGCCCGCGCAGGTACTCGACTTCGTTGGGTTGCACCTTGGCGGTCATGAAGGCCACCGGGATCTCGGCCAGGTCGAGGCACTCGCGCAGCCGCGCGAGGGTCTCGGGGCCATCCATGCCGGGCATCATCACGTCGAGCAGGATGAAGTCGGGCGCGAACGCCCGGGCCTGTTCCAGGGCTTCGGGACCGGACGAGCAGCACAACACCTCGTACCCGCCGACCACCTCCAGCGCGACCTTGGTCACCGCCTGGATGGAGGGATCATCCTCGACATGCAGAATTCGCCTCAGCTCGTTCATCGTCTCGCCCCGTTGAGTGTAGTGTGCCCATGCTGGCATGGCCGCATGCGGAAAGCAGCCGCCATCACCGGGAGGTCTCCGCGACCTCGTCGGCCAGCGGCAGCTCGAACCAGAAGGATGCGCCCTGGCCTGGTCTGCTGTCGAAGCCGATCCGTCCGTGCATGCGTTCCACCAGCTCCTTGCTGATCGCCAACCCCAGGCCGGTGCCGCCCTTCTGGCGGGTGTCGGAGGAGTCGGCCTGGGAAAATTTCTGGAAGATGCGGGTCTCGAATTCCGGGTCGATGCCGGGGCCGCGGTCGGTCACGCTGACCCGCACCCCGCTGCCCTGGGCGCGGACCGCGACGACCACCACCTCGCCGGGCGGCGAGAACTTGGCCGCGTTGGACAGGAAGTTGGCCAGCACCTGCTCCAGCCGGGTCTCGTCGACCATCACCTGCCAGTCGCCCACCGGTTCGAGGACGAAGCGCACCTGGTGCTGCTCGGCGTAGGGCTGGTGGCTGCGCAGCGCCTCTTCGAGCAGCGGGGCCAGCGGCAGCGGCCGCAGGTTGAACACCATCTTGCCGGCGACCAGCTTGTCCATGTCCAGCAGATCGTCGATCAGGCGGCCCAGGCGCAGGCTGTTCTGATGGGCGATGCCGAGCATCTGGCGCATCGGGCCCGACAGCTCGCCGAGCGCGCCGCCGGTGATCAGCCCCAGCGCGCCGCTGATGGAAGTCAGCGGCGTGCGCAGCTCGTGGCTGACGATGGAGACGAATTCGCTCTTCATCCGTTCGATGCGCTTGCGCTCGGTGATGTCGCGCACCAGGCCGATGAACTTGCCCGCCCCGTCATGGCTGACCTGCGATACCCGAAGTTCCACGGTGAACGGCTCGCCATCGCGGCGGATCGCGGTCAGTTCGTGATCGAGCGCTTGGCGCGCGGCCATCTCCCCGGCCGGCTGGCCGCCGTCGCACAGGATGGCCGCTTCGGGCAGCAGCAGGGACAGCGGGCGGCCGAGGACTTCGTGCTCCAGATAGCCGAAGGTGCGCTCGGCCGCGTGGTTGAAGGTCTCGATGGTGCCGCTGTCGTCGGTGATGATGATCGCGTCGATGACGTTGGCGATCAGCAGGCGCAGGTAGCGCTCGCGCTCCTGCACCTCGTGCTCGGCCTGGGCGCGCTCGGTGATGTCCTGGATGATCGACCAGACCAGCGGCTGGCCGTCGTCGCCGGTCATCAGCGCGCCGTTGAGCAGCACCGGCACCTGGGTTCCGTCGGCGTGGCGCAGCAGCGTTTCGTAGGGGCCGTGGAAGCCGTCGCGGGTGAGCAGGTCCAGAGCCTGGGAGTCGCCGGCCAGGGTGGGCATCAGGCTCAGGAAGCCGAGGTCGGCCAGGGCCCTATCGTCGTAGCCGCTCATCCGGCACAGCTGCGGGTTCCACTCCAGCATCCTGGCGTCGGAGAGCCGGCTCAGCACGATGCCCACCGGCGCCAGGCGGTAGAGCGCGGCGAAGCGCTCCTGGCTCAGGCGCAAGGCGCTTTCGGCCTGCACCCGTTGGGTGATGTCCCAGATGAAGCCGTCGTAGCCGACGATCTCGCCGCGGCGATTGCGCTGCGCGCGGCCCTTCTCGCGCACCCAGACCACCTGCTGGTCGGTATTGATCAGGCGGTAGGTGCGCTCGAAGACGTCCTCGTTCTGCCGTTGCCGGGCGGCGTTGAACGCCGGGAGGTCCTCGGGGTGGACCAGGCTGGCGAAGCTGCGCACGCGGCTGTCGATCAGCTCCTCGACCCGGTAGCCGGTCAGCCGCTCGATGCCCTCGCTCAGGTAGCTCATCGTCTGGCTGTCGTCGTTGCGGCTGTTGTAGACCACCCCGGGCAGGTTGCTGACCATGCCGCGGAAGCGGCTTTCGCTCTTCTGCAGCGCGCGGGTGGTTTCCATCAGCTCGGTGACGTCGCTGGCGAAGCCCAGAAAGCCGGTGAGCTGCCCCAGGGCATCGGTGATGGTGCTGATGGTCAGGTTGAGCTGGCGAACCCGGCCGTCGGGGTGCAGGAAGCGCCAGTGGCGGGTTTCCGGGGTGCCGGTACGGGCGATCGCCGAGAGCGTCTCGAAGCCTTCGATGGGGCGGCCCAGGGCGGCGCTGAGGGCTCGCGCGCGCTCGGCCAGCTGCGCCTCGGGCAGCAGCGCCGCGGCATTGAGCGTGCCGACCACGTCGCCGGCCTTGTAGCCCAGCAGCAGCTCCGCGCCGGCGTTGAACAGGGTGAGGGTGCCCTGCGGGTCGGTGGCGATGATCGCCACTTCCGACGAGGAGTCGATCACCGCCTCGAGGAAGGCGCGGGCGCGACGGATGGCCTCTTCCTGCTCGTGCTCGCGGCTGACGTCCTTGAGCGTGCCGTACATCATCAGCGGCTCGCCCTCGGCGTTGCGGCTCAGGACCTGGCCGCGTACGCGCACCCAGACCCAGTGGCCGTCGCGGTGACGCAGCCGGTAATCATGCTCGAACAGCGCCTGTTCGCCGTGGAAATGCCAGGCCAGGGCTTCGGCCGCGGAGAATTCGTCGTCCGGGTGGACCAGGCGTGCCCAGAGGCCGATGTCGACCGGCCCCAGGCTGTCCAGGGTGTGGCCGATGATTTCGGCCCAGCGCGGGTTGATCGTCAGCGCGCCGGTCTGCACGTTCCATTCCCAGGTCCCGGCCTGGGTCGCCTCCAGGACGCCGGTCATGCGCTCGCGCTCGACCTTGATGCGCTGGTCGATCGCCTTGCGCTCGGTGATGTCGGCCATGAAGCCGTGCCAGAGCACCGAACCGTCGTCGCGCGCTTCGGCGGTGGTGTAGCCGCCGATCCAGGTCAGGCCCTTCTGCGGATGGAGGATGCGGTACTCGAAGCTGCCCGAGCGCAGTTCGTTCGACCATTTGCGAATGGTCCTGTGCGCGTCGTCGTGGTCGTCCGGGTGGATGGTGGAGAAGGCCAGCGACGGATCCTGCATCAGCGCCTCGGCGCTCACGCCATAGAGATCCCGGCAGCCCTCGCTGACGTAGGGGAAGCTGTAGGCGCCCTCGGGCGTGCGGATCATCTGGTAGACCATGCCGGGCAGCAGGCTGGTGATCTTCTGGGTGCGCTCGAGCAGTTCGGCCCGCTCGCGCTGCTGCTGTTCGCGGGTGAGCAGGTGTTCGCGCTGGGCGTTCAGCCGCCAGCGATGCAGCAGGAGCAGGGCCAGCAGCAACAGCTCGGCGAGCAGCCAGGCGCTGGACCACTTGCGAAACAGCCGCTGGTTGCCCGCCTCGTGCTCCTCGCGCTGCTCGGTGACGTCATGCCAGACCATCGCCCTGGCCAGGGGCTCGCGGGCCGGGTCCCGTTCGCTGTGGACGTCGTGCAGCGGAAGCTGGCTGAGCAGGAAATGCCGCCCGCCGGATTCCAGCTGACGGGCCGCAAGCCCGTCTTCCGGCGCGGCCAGCAGTTTCCGCTCGACCCAGTCGAGCAGGTGCTCGGCCGAGCGGCCGTCGAGCAGCCAGTCGCCGCTGTCGCCGAGGGGCTGGCCGTGCGGCTGCTGCCAGAGGCTCTGTTCGAGCTGCTGGCGATCGGTGATCAGCGCCAGGCCGGCGTCGATCTGCTTCTGCAGCACGGCCAGGTCCGGAAGGATGTCCAGGCCGACTTCCAGGGCGCCGATCACCGGGCTGGCCGGGTCGTCGCTGGCCCGCAGGGGGACGATCGCGCGGTTGCCGGCGCCGTTGCGGGCGATGTCCAGGCCGGAGGCGGGGCGACCCTGCTCCAGCACGTTGCGCAGCAGTTCGCGGTGCTGGGCCACGTCGTCGCCATGGGCCTGCGGATCGTGCAACCGCAGCAGGGATTTGCCGGCCTCGCCCCAGTAGAGCTCCAGTTGCCGCACCTGGTGTTGCGCCATGGCCTGCCAGGACGGCGCGAGTATGGCGTGCAGGCGTTGGCGCAGGGCCTGCACGGCGGGAGCGTCGAGGGCGGCGCCGCTGCGCAGCTGGGCGTCGATCTGGCGCACCACCTCGAGCATCTCGGTGTCGCGTGCCAGGGTGCCGGCGAGCGATTCGGCCTGCTTGAGCAGGCCTTGCTGCGCGTTCTGCAATGCCTGGGTCTGAAAGCGCCCCTGGCGCTCCATCTGCTGTTGCCACAGCCCGTCGCGCACCCGGTAGCCGTCGTAGGCCAGGAAGGCGAAGAACAGGCTGAGCAGGAGTGTGCCGATGACCAGGGGCGTTACGGGAGCCAGGTGTGTGCCGATTCTTGTTGTTGTCATACAGGCTTTTCGAACGAGCGCCGCTTGAGATTGCGCAACGAGAGCCTTCGCAGGGGGCCGGCCGGTGGCCGCGCGGGCGAGGCATCGCTACGGTAGCGTGCAAGAGTGATGGCCGGCACCCTTGGCTGGCAAGCGCGCGGCGCCGGTCGGCTGGTCTTTCTCGCACACCGCCCAAGCAAGCTTAGCGTCTCGCCGCGGGTCTGGCCTGAAACATCCGGTCGATGTTCCGTCGAGGGTCGCCACGGGGGCGACGAAATCCTTGCCGATCGAGCGAGCAGGCCGAGAGGACGCATGGTTCGCGGGGTGCGAAGACAATCGGACATGGCGACGGTTCCTCTGGAAGCCGGTGCGTCATCAGGCAGAGCGACGATCGGTTATTTTCTATCGGCAGGGGGGCTGGTGTTATTGAGCCTCGGGCCGATAATGCAGTGCAGGTCGCCCGAGCCTGCCCACTTCCCGACTCCGAGGCAACAGATACGCTATGTGGTACAACGGTCTTCTCAACCTGTCGGTCTGGCAGCTCGTGGCCGTCACGCTGGCTGTGACGCACGTGACCATCGTCGCGGTGACGGTGTACCTGCACCGCTATTCCGCGCACCGCTCCCTGGAGCTGCACCCTGCGCTCAAGCATTTCTTCCGTTTCTGGCTGTGGCTGACCACGGCCATGAATACCCGCGAGTGGACCGCCATCCACCGCAAGCACCACGCCAAGTGCGAAACCGCCGAAGACCCCCACAGCCCGGTGCAGAAGGGCCTGGGAACCGTGTTGCGGCGCGGCGCCGAGCTCTACATGGAAGAGGCCAAGAACGAGGAAACGCTGCGCATCTACGGCAAGAACTGCCCGGATGACTGGATCGAGCGCAACCTCTACAGCCGCTTTCCGAACCTCGGCATCGTGCTGATGCTGGCGCTGGACCTGGCGCTGTTCGGTGTCATCGGCCTGACCGTCTGGGCGGTGCAGATGATCTGGATTCCGTTCTGGGCGGCCGGCGTGGTCAACGGCCTGGGCCATGCGGTGGGCTACCGCAATTTCGAATGCCGCGACGCGGCGACCAACCTGGTGCCCTGGGGCATCATCATCGGCGGCGAAGAGCTGCACAACAACCACCACACCTACCCGAACTCGGCCAAGCTTTCGGTGCGCAAGTGGGAGTTCGACATGGGCTGGGCCTGGATTCGCCTGTTCAGCCTGCTGAGGCTGGCCAAGGTCAACCGCGTCGCGCCCATCGCCCACCGCGTCGAGGGCAAGGGCCAGCTGGACATGGACACCGCCATGGCCATCCTCAACAACCGCTTCCAGATCATGGCCCAGTACCGCAAGCTGGTGATCGCGCCGCTGGTGCGCCTGGAGCTGGCCCGTGCCGACGCCTCGGTGCGTCACCATTTCCGCCGTGCCAAGCGGCTGCTGTCGCGTGAGCCGAGCCTGCTGGAAGATCACCACCACGCACGCATCGCGGTCATGCTCGAGCAGAGCCACTCGCTGCGGGTGATCTACGAAAAACGCCTGGCGCTGCAGCAGATCTGGTCCAAGACCAGCGCCAACGGCCACGACATGCTGGCCGCGATCAAACAGTGGATCCACGAGGCGGAAGCCAGCGGCATCCAGTCCCTGCGCGAGTTCGCCGAGCAGCTCAAGACCTACTCGCTACGTCCTGCAACCGCTCTGGCATGAGCCTTTCGGGGGCGGCCCGGGTGGCCGTCCCCCGCTAGGGAACTTGCTCAAAGGCGCGCTATCTGACATGCATCTTGTCACGGGGTGGCCCCCCGCACGCGGCTGCAGGTGTCCTGGAGCCGGCCTTTGGGTACGCGGTCATGAAGCTGGGAGAGCAAGGCGTTACGGGGAAGGAGTCGCCGGGAACCGAGGCGGAAACATTGCTCGCGCTGATGCATGCGCGCGCGGAGGTCGCGCGGCTCAGCGAGCGCGAACAGATGTTCAGCTCACTGCTCGGCAGCCTCAATGCCGTGTTGTGGGCGTTCGACTGGAAAGCCCAGCGGATGATCTACGTCAGCCCCGCCTACGAGCGGGTGTTCGGCCGTTCGGCCGCGCTGTTGCTGGCCGATTACGGCGAGTGGCGCAACAGCATCTACCCCGACGACCTGGACTACGCCCAGAGCACCCTGCTCGACGTGCTCGACTCGGGCGCGGTGGAAGAGCGCGAATACCGCATCATCCGCAGCGATGGTCAGCTGCGCTGGCTCAGCGACAAGTGCTTCATCGCCCGTGACAGCGAGAACGGCAAGGGCCCGCTGGTGGTGGGCATCGCCGAGGACATCACCGACAAGAAGCAGCTGGAGGGCGAGCTGCAACGCCTGGCCACCACCGATGTGCTCACCCAGAGCAGCAACCGCCGGCACTTCTTCGAATGCGCCCAGCGTGAATTCGAGCATGCCCGCCAGTACGCCACGCCGCTTGCGTTTCTGTTGCTGGACATCGATGACTTCAAGCGCATCAACGACACCTACGGCCACCCGATGGGCGACCAGGTGCTGCAGAAGGTCGCCCAGTGCGGCGCCTCTACGCTGCGCCGGGGCGACCTGTTCGGGCGGATTGGCGGCGAGGAATTCGCCGCGGTGCTGCCCGGCTGCGCACCGGACCTGGCCGAGCAGATCGCGCTGCGCCTGCAGCGCGAGATCCGGCGCCTGGGCTTCGTCTCCGAAGGACGCCTGTTCCGTGTCACCGTGAGCCTGGGCCTGACCTCGCTCAACGCCAACGACCTGCTGCTCAACAGCCTCTTCGCCCGCGCCGACGCCGGCATGTACCAGGCCAAGCGCCAGGGCAAGAACCAGATCGTCCTGACCTGAGGCGGCTGGCGGCGGTCAGCCCAGGACGGCGTTGAACAACAGGAGCGTGATCAGCGCGCTGAGCCAGCCGAGGGTTGAAGGAACCGACCAGGTCAGCAACTGTTGCTTGGCGTTCTTCACCCCGAGCATCCGGTTGACCACCCAGAAGTAGCTGTCGTTGAAATAGCTGAAGACCATCGAACCGATGGCCGCGGCCTGGGCGGCGAAGACCATGTTGACGTCGGGGATCGACGCCAGGATCGGTGCTGCGATGGACGCCCCGGTGATCATCGCGACAGTACCGCTACCCTGGATCAGGCGCACCAGCGAGGCGATCACGAAGGGAATCAGCACGGCTGGCAACGGAAGGGTGGCTACCCACTCCCCCATGTATTGACCCGCGCCGCTGTCGCGCAGCACCGCGCCGAGCGCTCCGCCGGCGCCGGTCACCAGCAGGATGATCCCGGCGCTTTCCACGCCTTTCTCCATCTCCGCGATGACTTCATCGCGCGGGCGACGCGGCACCAGACCATAGAGCGCCGCAATCACGCCGAGACCGACGGCGATCACGGGGTTCCCGATGAACGCGACGGTCTGGCCGAAGAGGCTCTGGGCCAGGGTGCTGTCGCCGTTGAGCTTGGAGAGGGTGACCACCAGGGTGTTGGCGAAGATCAGCAGGATGGGCAGCAGGATCGGCAGCATCGAAAGCCACAGCGGCGGCAGCTGGGCTTCGCGGGCGTCGGCGCGTTCGAGCACTTCGCGGTAGGCGGCGGCCGGCTCGATTGGCGGTTGCCCGCTCTGGGTGATCATCGCCTCGATGCGCGGCCCCATGATGCGTGCGTAAGCCACCAGCACGAACATTCCGGGAATGGTGAACACCACGCCCCAGAAGATCATCAGTCCGACGTCGATGTTGAAGATTCCGGCGATGCCCAGCGGGCCCGGGGTCGGCGGCACCGCATGGTGGGTCAGCATCAGGCCACCCGCCAGCGCGATGCCCAGGGTGAGCATGGATTTGCCGGTATTGCGCGACAGGGCGCGCACCAGCGGATTGAGGATGACGAAGGCCGAATCGCAGAAGATCGGCACCGAGACAATGTAGCCGGTGACCATCATCGCCCACTCCTCGCGCTTGCTGCCCAGCCAGCGGACGAAGCTGTAGGCCATGCGCTCGGCCGCGCCGGAGACCTCCAGGAGGCGGCCCATCATCACGCCGAAGCCGATGACCAGGCCGATGGTCGACAGCGTGGCGCCAAAGCCGGTGGTAATGGATTTGACCAGCGCGTCGGGTGCCATGCCGCCGACCAGGCCGGCGATGGACGCGGCGATGATCAGCGCCAGCAGCGCATGTATGCGAGTCTTCAGGACCAGCACGATCAGTACGATGATGGCCAGGACCAGGCCGACCATCAACTGCGGACCGGCGATGGAAGTTGCGTCCATGGGTAATCCCTCTTGTTGTTATTGGATGGAGCAACGGCGCCAGGTTGGCGCCGTTTGGTTAGCGATTCATGTCGCGCTGGTGAGCCCTCACCACGCTGTCGAAGTCCGCATCGACAGCAAAGCCCAGCTGCAGCGGGCGCTCGATGTCGAAATCTCCGGGCCAGCTGCAGACGATGCGTTGTACGCGCTCGTCCGGCTCGAAGCTGACCCGCGCACGCGCCGCGTCGCCACCGACGCGGGCGAGGCTGTCGAGCATCTCGCTGACCCGCACGCTGATACCGGGAAGATTGAGGGTGCGGCGCAGGCCTAGCGTCTTGCCATCCAGACGCGCGGCGTGCACGAGGTTGTCGATAACGGTCTGCGGGGACGACAGCCACAGGCGGGTATCGAGCGGCACCGGGCAGTTGCTCGCCTCGCCTGCCAGCGGCTCGCGCAGAATCCCGCTGGCGAACGACGAGGCCGCGGCGTTGGGCTTGCCCGGACGCACGGAAATGGTCGGCAGGCGGCACACGCGACCGTCGACGAAGCCCTTGCGCGAATAATCGCTGATCAGCAGTTCGGCCATCGCCTTCTGCGCACCGTAGGAGGATTGCGGTAGCGGCGCGAGCGATTCGGGCACTCGCTCGGGCATCGGCCCGCCGAATACCGCCAGGGAGCTGGCGAAGACGAAGCGTGGCGCTTGCGCCTGCTGACGGCAGGCCTCCAGCAGGATGCGGGTCGCATCGAAGTTGACCCGCATGCCGAGATCGAAATCGGCCTCGGCCTGGCCGCTGACGACCGCAGCCAGGTGATAGACCAGGGCTGTATCCGAATCGACCAGCGAGGCGATGAAGACCGGATCGGACACATCGCCCGTGTAGGACACCACGCGCGGGTCCTTCACCGGACAGGGCGCCAGGTCGACCGAGACGATGGTGCTGCCCGCCGGCAGCAGGTCGTTCGCAGCGGGCGCCAGCAGCGCCTCGATCAGACGGGCACCGAGAAAGCCGGCACCTCCGGTTACCAGGATCTTCATGCATCGCACTCCGCTTCAGGAGAATATTCGGGGCCGTGGATAGGCATGCCCCATTCTTGTTATCGACGAATCAGGTGACAGGTAGTTGTCATGTTGTATGATGAATTTACTGTTGGTGCAACCGTTCGCACCGCTCTTCTTTGCCCTCCGTACCGGCAAGGAGCTGCGATGGTTGCCGGGAGACCCGAGTGAATATGCTGAACGACGCCACCCCCAAGCTGGCCGAACGACTGGCCAAGCGCCTGAGCACGGCGGTTCATGAAGGCCGGTTGACCGCCGGGACTCGGCTGCCTACCGAGCAGGCACTGTGCGAGCAGTACGGCGTGAGCCGCACGGTGGTGCGCGAGGCCATTTCGATGCTCAAGCGCGAGGGCATGCTCACCTCGCGCCAGGGCAGTGGCACCTTTGTCGTTCCCAACCCTTCGGTGGCGCTGCGTCTGTCGCCGCCGCAGGGCAACTTCGAGGCCGTGGTGGAAATTCTCGAGCTTCGCAGCGCCCTCGAGATCAAGGCCGCCGAGCTGGCTGCGGCGCGCCGCAGCAACGCTCAGCTGCGGGCGATGCGCAATGCCTTGGCGGAACTCGACGAGGCGGTCGAGCGCGGCGAGGACGGGGTGCGCGAGGACCTCGCCTTCCACCGCTCGGTGGTCGCGGCCACGGGTAACCAGCACTTCCTCGAAACCATCGATTTCCTGCACCAACTGGTGCAGCAGGCCATCAGCGTGACCCGTCGCAACGAGGCGCGTAATACCCGCTACATGCACCAGGTCGATCGGGAACATCACGCACTGCTCGACGCGATCGCCGCCGGTGACAGCGAGGCGGCGCGACGCGCGGCCTCTGCCCACCTGCACAACGCCGAAGCCCGCCTGCGTGAAGCGCGAAGCGAGGCCGACATCTTCCTATAACAACCACAAGAGGATTAACCCGATGACAGCGACTTCCAGCGTTGGCGTGATCGGCCTCGGCTCCATGGGCCTGGGCATGGCGCGTTCCCTGTTGCGAGCCGGGCTGCCGGTATGGGGCTACGACCTCCGCGAGGCGGTGTGCCGGGCCTTCGTCGCGGAGGGCGGCCAACCGGTCACCGCGCTGGCCGACAGCGCGGCGTCCAGCGACCTGCTGTTCATCGTGGTGGTCAACGCTGCGCAGACCGAGCAGTTGCTCTTCGGCGAGCAGGGCATCGCCATACACCTGCGCCCGGGCACCGTGGTGATCGCCTGCGCGACCATTTCCGCTACCGCCGCCCGGCGTCTTTCCGAGCGGCTGGCCGAACGGCAGGTGCTGATGCTCGATGCGCCGATCTCAGGGGGCGCGGTGCGCGCCGCCGCCGGCGAGCTGACGGTCATGGCTTCGGGCCCTGCCGCCGCATTCGAACGGGCCGAAACGGCGCTCGGGGCGGTTGCCGCCAAGGTCTACCGCCTGGGTGACGAAGCCGGCCAGGGCTCGCAGATCAAGCTGGTCAACCAGTTGCTCGCCGGCGTGCACATCGCCGCCGCGGCAGAGGCCATGGCCTACGGCATACGCCAAGGCTGCGACCCGCAGGCGCTGTATGAGGTGATCAGCCACAGCGCCGGCAATTCCTGGATGTTCGAAAACCGTGTGCCGCACCTGCTGGCCGGCGATTACCAGCCGCGCTCGGCGGTGGACATCTTCGTCAAGGACCTGGGGCTGGTGCTCGACAGCGCACAGGACGCCGTCTTCCCGCTGCCACTCACCGCCAGCGCGCACCAGATGTTCAAGCAGGCGTCGGCTGCCGGGCTCGGCCGCGAGGACGACATCGCCGTGGCGAAGATCTTTCCGGGCGTGCGCCTGCCCGCCGCTGCCAACGAGGAGATGTGACATGCCCCTGATCGGATGTATCGCCGACGATTTCACCGGCGCGACCGACCTTGCCAGCATGCTGGTGCGCGGCGGCGCCCGCACCGTGCAGACCATCGGCGTGCCGCGCCGGCCGCTGGCGCTGGGCGAGGCCGATGCCCTGGTGGTGGCGCTCAAGTCGCGCAACCTGCCGCCGGCCGAGGCGGTCGCGCAGTCGCTGCAGGCCCTCGACTGGCTGCGTCGGCAGGGGTGCCGGCGGTTCTACTTCAAGTATTGCTCGACATTCGACTCCACCGCCGAAGGCAACATCGGCCCGGTCGCCGATGCGTTGCTCCAGGCCCTGGGCAGCGATTTCACCGTGGCCTGCCCGGCGTTTCCGGAAAACCGCCGCAGCGTCTTCAACGGGTACCTGTTCGCCAATGACGTGCCGCTCAACGAAAGCGGCATGCAGGACCATCCGCTCACGCCCATGCGTGACGCCAACCTGCTGCGTGTGCTGCAACCGCAGACCGCACACAGGGTCGGCCTGATCGACTACCGCACCCTGCGTGGCGGCGTCGAAGCGACCCGCCGGCGAATCGCCGCGCTGCGTGCCGAAGGTGTCGGCATCGCCATCAGCGACGCCATCGACAATGAAGACCTGACGGTCCTCGGCGCCGCCTGCGCCGATCTGCCGCTGGTCACCGCGGGCTCCGGACTGGCGCTGGGCATGGCCCAGGACTGGCAGGCCAGGGGGCTGCTCACGGCCGGCGGCGAAGCCAGTCGGCTGGAGCCCGGCTGGGGTCGCCAGGCAATTCTCAGTGGTAGCTGTTCGCGGGCCACCCTCGGCCAGATCGAGCAGGCTGCGGCCGTGTATCCCGCGTTTCGCCTCGAGGCCGCCGAGCTGATGGCCCGTGGCGATGCCCTGGTCGCCGAGGCGCTGGCCTGGGCCGCCGAGCGGCAGGGGCCGATACTGATCTACGCCAGCAGCCCACCCGAGGACGTCCGCCGCGTGCAGCAGCAGTTCGGCGCCCAGCAGGTCGGCGAGCGCATCGAAGCGGCGCTGGCGACGATTGCACGCGAGCTGGTCGAACGGCAGGGCGTGGGCCGGCTGCTGGTGGCCGGCGGTGAAACCTCCGGTGCGGTGGTTGGCGCGCTGGGTATCGAGGGCTTGCGCATCGGGCCGAGCATCGATCCCGGCGTGCCCTGGACCCAGACGCTCGGCCAGTCCGGGCGGCCGCTGGCGCTGGCGCTCAAGTCCGGCAACTTTGGCAGCGCCGATTTCATGGTCAAGGCCTGGGAGATGCTCGCATGAGCGAAGAAAGCGCATTGCGCGAGGAAATCGTCGAAATCGGCCGTTCGCTCTACCTGCGCGGGCTCAGTCCCGGCTCGTCGGGCAACATCAGCGCGCGCCTGGACGACGGCTGGCTGCTGACGCCGACCAACGCCTGCCTCGGGCGGCTGGACCCGGCCGATATCGCCAAGCTCGACTGGCAAGGCAACCACCTGGCCGGCAAACCGGCCTCCAAGGAGGCCTTCCTGCACCGAGCCGTCTATGAGGGGCGTGAAGACTCCGGCGCCATCGTGCACCTGCACTGCACCCACTCGGCGGCGGTGTCCTGCCTGGACTGCCTGGACGCGACGTCCTGCCTGCCACCGCTGACGCCCTATTTCGTCATGCGTGTCGGCAGGCTGCCGCTGATTCCCTATCACCGCCCCGGCGATCCGCAGCTGGGCGAGGCGATTCGCGGGCTGGTCGGGCAACACAGTTCGGTGCTGCTCGCCAATCACGGGCCGGTCGTCTCGGGCAAGACCCTGGAGGCGGCCACCTACGCCATCGAAGAACTCGAAGAAACCGCCAAGCTGTACCTGTTGCTGCGCCAGCAGCCGGTACGCCCGCTCGATGATGACCAGATCGAAGAACTGCGCCAGACCTTCGGCGCCCAATGGTGACTGCCCATGCCACGATTCGCTGCCAACCTCAGCATGCTGTTCAACGATGCCCCTTTCCTGGAGCGCTTCGGCCGTGCCGCCGCCGCAGGCTTCAAGGGTGTGGAGTACCTGTTTCCCTATGATTTCGCACCGGCCGAGCTGGCCGGGCGGCTGGCCGAGCATGGCTTGAGCCAGGTGCTGTTCAACCTGCCGCCGGGTGATTTCGCCGCGGGCGAGCGGGGCATCGCGGCGCTGCCGGGGCGGGAGGCGGAGTTTCGCGAGAGCGTGGACCGCGCCGTCGAATACGCCCGCGCGCTGGATTGCCCGAGGCTGCACGCGATGGCGGGGCTGGTGAGCGACGAGCGCGAGCGTCCGCGGATGCGCGAGGTGTATCTGGAGAATCTGCGCTATGCCGCGCGGCGGCTGGCCGAGCACGACCTGACGCTGTTGATCGAGCCGATCAACAGCCGCTCGATGCCCGGCTATTTCATCAATTACCAGGCCGAGGGCCACGCGATTCTGGCCGAGCTGGGCGAGCCGAACCTGCGGGTGCAACTGGACCTGTTCCACGCGCAGATCATGGAGGGCGACCTGGCCGCCTGCTTCAGGCGATTCCAGGCCGGTATCGGACACATCCAGATCGCCGGGGTGCCGGATCGCCACGAGCCGGACCTGGGCGAGGTGAACTACCCCTACCTGTTCGCCCTGCTCGACGAGGCCGGCTACGACGGCTGGATCGGCTGCGAGTACAACCCGCGGGACCTCACCGAGGACGGCCTGGGCTGGTTCGCGTCCTGGCGCTGAGGCGCCGTCAGCGCGGCAACGGCTGCTGCTGGGTGATGCAGTGGATGTTGCCGCCGCCGAGCAGGATTTCCCGGCCCGGCACCATCACCACCTGGTGCTCGGGGAACACCTCGGCCAGGATGCGCTCGGCCTCGGCGTCCAGCGGGTCGCCGAACGCCGGCGCGATGATGCCGCCGTTGACGATCAGGAAGTTCACGTAGCTGCCGGCCAGGCGCACCGACGGGTCGCGTGGCTGGCTGCCGTCGAGCGCCACGACGCCGGCGCATTCCTCGGCGCTGGCATGCAGCGGGCCGGGGATCGGCATCCTGTGTACGGTGATGGCCCGGCCCCGCGCGTCCCGTGCCTTCTCCAGCACGGCCATGGCCGCCTGGCAGCGTACGAAGTTGGGATCGGCCGGATCATCGGTCCAGGCCAGTAGCACTTCGCCCGGGCGGACGAAGCAGCAGAAGTTGTCGACGTGCCCGTCGGTCTCGTCGTTGTAGAGGCCGTGGGGCAGCCAGATGATGCTGTCGACCGCCAGGTGCTCGCGCAGCACGTTTTCGATCTGCTCGCGGGACAGGTGCGGGTTGCGGTTGCGGTTGAGCAGGCATTCCTCGGTGGTGATCAGGGTGCCTTCGCCGTCGACGTGGATCGAGCCGCCCTCGAGCACGAAGCCCTCGGTGCGGTAGCGGTCGCAGCGCTCGATCTCGAGGATCTTCTGCGCCACCTCGTCGTCGCGCTGCCAGTCGGCGTAGAGCCCGCCGTCGAGGCCGCCCCACGCATTGAAGGTCCAGTCCACGCCACGCAGGCCGCCCTTGCCGTCGATGACGAAGGTCGGGCCGGTGTCGCGCACCCAGGCATCGTCGGTACTCATTTCCACCACGCGGATGCGTGCATCGTCCAGCGCCGCGCGGGCGACGTGATACTGCCCGGCGGTGGCGCAGACGGTGACCGGTTCGAAGCGGGCGATGGCGCGGGCTACCGCGGCGAAGGCGTCCTGCGCCGGCGCGCCGTTGTCACGCCAGTTGTCCGGGCGCTGCGGCCAGACCATCCAGGTCTGGCTGTGCGGGGCCCATTCGGCGGGCATGAAGTAACCGTCGGTGCGCGGCGTGGTGGTCAGGGTGGTCATGGCGATGTCCGTGTGGGGTGGAAGGCGGCGAGGGTCTTTTCCACCGACTGTTTGGCCTGGCGGTGGAAACGCTGCGCGGTTTTCCACCCTGCGACTGGCTGCGGCTCAGTTGGAGGGCAGCGAGCCATCCAGCGTGCGGATCGGGCTGTACAGGTTCGGCCGGCGGTCGCGGAACACGCCCCAGGCGCTGCGGATGTGCTCGAGCTGGTCGAGGTCGAACCGATGCACCAGAACGCCTTCGCTGGTCTCGTCCATTTCCTCGACCTTGGCGCCGAACTGGTCGGCGATGAACGACGAGCCGTAGAAGGTGATGTCGTAGCCGTCCTGCTCCTCGCGGCCGATGCGGTTGCTGGCGATCAACGGCATCAGGTTGGCGCCGGCATGGCCCTGCTGCACGCGCTGCCAGTGGTCGCGCGAGGTGATGGTCGAATCATGCGGCTCGCTGCCGATGGCGGTCGGGTAGAACAGGAGTTCGGCCCCCATCAGCGCCATGCTGCGGGCGGTCTCGGGGAACCACTGGTCCCAGCAGATCGCCACGCCGATCCTGGCGTAACGGGTGTTCCAGACCTTGAAGCCGGTGTCGCCCGGGTTGAAGTAGTACTTCTCGTGATAGCCGGGGCCGTCCGGGATGTGGCTCTTGCGGTAGACGCCGAGCAGCTTGCCGTCGGCATCGATGATGGCGATGGAGTTGAAGCGCGCGCGCCCCGACAGCTCGAAGAAGCTCACCGGCAGCACCACCTGCAGCTCGGCGGCGACTTTCTGGAAGTGCTGGATGGCCGGGTTCTCCTCGACCGGAGTGGCCAGCTGCAGGTATTCCGGGTTCGGCTTCTGGCAGAAGTAGGGGGTCTCGAACAGTTCCTGGATCAGGATGATCTGCGCGCCCTTGGCGGCCGCCTCGCGGACCAGCTTCTCGGCGTTGGCGATGTTCGCTTCGCGATCCCAGGAACAGGCCATCTGGGTGGCGGCAACGGTAACGATACGGGACATGGAAAACCTCGCGGATGCTGGCGGTTGCGGCCCGGGGTGGGCGCTGCGAAATTTATTCGATACTTATCCGGATTGAAAGCGCTATCTGTCGCATTGAAAGCCATTTGAAAACTATAAGACCGATAAATATCGGTCAATCCGGAGGCGTTCGTTTGGGCAGGAAGGGTGGCAGGTAGAGGCCCAGGTAGGCGTCGAAGACCCGCATGCCTTCCTCGGCCATGCGCGGCGTGATGCTGCCGTGCAGGTGCACCGAGCGGGCGTAGACACGGTCGCCCAGCTCCATGGCCAGGGCGAACACATCGACGTCGCGGGGCAGCGCGGGCAGCTCGAAGTGCCGTTCAAAGAGGACCTGCATCAACCCGGCGAGTTCGATGTCGTGCTGGCGGTCGGCCTGGGTGACCTCGGCCAGGCCGTGCTGGGCGAGGATCAGCTGGCGGGCCGCGGCGTCGCCCTGGTAGATCGCCAGCATGCGCTGCTCGATCAGCCGCGAGAGGTCGTGCCAGCTGTCCAGGCTGCCGTGGTCCACCGGCTGCTGCAGGCTGGCGCGAAAGGCGGCGTGAACGTCGGCGGTGAGCGCTTCGAGCAGCGCCGGCACGCTGGCGAAGAAGTGGTAGACCGAGGAGGGCGGGATCGTCGCGCGCTCGGCCACGCTGTAGATCGACAGCCCGGCCACGCCCGCGTCGGCGAGCAGTTCGCGGGCGGCGGCAAGGATCTGTGCGATGCGCGCCTGGCTGCTGGCGCGTGGCTTGCGGCCCGAAGGGGTACGTGGAGGCGTGTCGGCTGTGGTCATGGGGCGCTATTGGATGCCAGCGCCGGGGCGGATGCAACGGGCGTCGCCGGCGTTTCGCCCGCCGGGGGCGACATCAGCAGGTCGCGGAAGGTCTTGACCAGCGGTTCGCGGCTGCGCCCGCGGCGGGTGAGCAGGGTGAACGGCGCCTGGTAGCCGAAGGTGGCCGGCAGCAGCACCTTGAGCCGACCCTGGTCGGCCCAGGTCTGCGCGTAATGCTCCGGCAGGTAGCCGATATAGGCGCCGGAGAGCACCAGGATCAGCTGCGCCTCCATGCTCTCCACCGTCGCCGCGCTGTCCTTGAAGCCGTGCCGCGCCAGCTCCGCCTGGCTCCAGTAGCCGCGCCCGACCATGCGCTGCTGGGTGATCAGGTCGGCGGGAATGCGCCGTTCGCCGAACAGCGGATGGCGGTCGCTGCAGTAGAGCCAGTGCTGCTCGCGGTAGAGCGGCTGGTAGATCAGCCCGCTCATGCGCGTATAGAAAGCGCCGATCGCCACGTCCAGCCGGTTCTCCAGCACCGCCAGCTGCAGCTCGTGGGGCCCCATCACCGACAGGCGCAGGTGCACCCCGGGGTTTTCCGCGCTGTAGGCGCCGAGCACGGCGGCCAGCGGCAGCGCCGGGTCGCTCACCGTGGAGTCGATGATGCCCAGCGACAGCGTGCCGCTGAGCTCGCCCTTGAGCGCGGCGGCGTAGCGTTCGAAGCTCTCCAGCTCGGCCAGCAGGCGCAGGCTTTCCTGGTAGAAGGACTCGCCCTTGGCGGTCAGCCGGAAGCCGCCACGGCCGCGGTGGCAGAGGCTGAAACCGAGCGTCGTCTCCAGCTGGCTCATGTAGGTGCTGATGGCCGAGGTGGACAGGTTGAGCGTCTGCTGCGCGGCGGCAAACCCCTGCTGGCGCACGACCGCGACGAAGATGCGCAGCAGCTTGATGTCCGGTTGGGCGTTGTTCATGACGGCTCCTGAAGCGGGATCGGGGCAGTCTAAACCAGCGCGCTGTGACCGGTGCCTCGCGAACCCTGCGGGACTTTACCGATTCATTACCTCGGGCTTACCCCGACCAAACGAAGCGCTTCCTATAGTGGCCGCACCTCTGTCATGCCGGCTGGAGTGCCCTTCGCATGCCTCGTTCTACCCGTACCCGCCTGTTGTTCGCCGTTGCCCTGGCCGTCGTCGCCGGCGGCGGCTACTTCGCCTACACGACCTTCTACCCCGGTCCGACCCAGAGCCGCCTGCTCACCGCCGAGGTGCTGCCGCGCAACATCGAGCAGAGCGTGATCGCCACCGGCACCCTCGAAGCCTTCGAACAGGTGAGCGTCGGTGCCCAGGTCTCCGGGCAGATCAAGACCCTGGCGGTCGCGATCGGCGACACGGTGAACAAGGGCGACCTGATCGCCGAGATCGACTCGCTGACCCAGCAGAACGCCCTGAAGAACGCGCGGGCGGCGCTGGCCAACGTCAAGGCCCAGCGCGCGGCCAAGGTGGCGGCGCTCAAGCAGGCGCAGCTGGCCTTCGACCGGCAGAAGCGCATGCTCGAGCAGCAGGCCAGTGCCCGCGAGGACTTCGAGGCGGCCGAGGCCACGCTGGCCACCGGCAAGGCGGAAATCGCCGCCCTCGACGCGCAGATCGAGCAGGCGCAGATCCAGGTCTCCACCGCCGAACTCGACCTCGGTTACACCCGCATCGTGGCGCCCATCGACGGCACCGTCGTCGGCGTGCTGGTCAAGGAGGGCCAGACGGTCAACTCCGCGCAGTCGGCGCCGACCCTGGTGAAGCTCGCCCAGCTCGACCGGATGACGGTCAAGGCGGAAATCTCCGAAGCCGACGTGGTGCGCGTGGCGCCTGGCCAGCCGGTCTACTTCACCACCCTCGGCGAACCGGACAGGCGCTACCGTGCCACGCTGCGCAGCGTCGAGCCGGCGCCCACCTCGATCAACACCGAGGACAGCGCCAGCAGCGCCACGAGCAGCAGCACGGCGATCTACTACAACGGCGTGTTCGACGTGCCCAACGAGGAGGGCAGGCTGCGCATCTCCATGACGGCCGAGGTGTACATCGTGCTGGCCCAGGCGCGCGGGGTGCCGACCATTCCGGTCGCCGCCCTGGGTCGCCCGGCCCGCGACGGCAGCTACAGCGTGCAGGTGCTGCAGGACGATGGCCGCATCGTCGAGCGCAGCATTCGCACGGGGCTGGAAGACAGCCTCAACGTCGAGGTCACCGAGGGCCTGTCGCTGAACGAGCGCATCGTGCTCGGCGACTCTTCCCAGGCCAGCGCGAGCCCCGTCCCGGGCCGTCGCGGCCCGCCGGGCATGAGGCTTTGAGCATGGGCGCCTTCCTCGAACTCAAGGGGCTGCGGCGGGAATTTCCCGCCGGCGACGAAACCCTCACGGTGCTCGAAGACGTCGACCTGGTCATCGAGCGTGGCGAGATGGTCGCCATCGTCGGTGCGTCCGGTTCCGGCAAGTCGACCCTGATGAACATCCTGGGCTGCCTCGATCGGCCCAGCGCCGGCACCTACAGCGTCGACGGCCGCGAGACCGCGAGCCTCGACGCCGACGAACTGGCGCGCCTGCGCCGCGAGCACTTCGGCTTCATCTTCCAGCGCTATCACCTGCTCGCCGACCTCGACGCCATGGGCAACGCCGAGATTCCGGCGGTCTACGCCGGCATCGACAGCGCCACGCGCCGCGAGCGCAGCGTGAAGCTGCTCGAGCGGCTCGGCCTGGGTAACCGGCTGACCCACAAGCCCGCCCAGCTTTCCGGCGGCCAGCAGCAGCGCGTCAGCGTCGCCCGTGCCCTGATCAACGGCGGCCAGGTGATCCTCGCCGACGAGCCCACCGGCGCCCTGGACCGCAGCAGCGGCCAGGAGATGCTGGCCCTGCTGCGCGAGCTGCATGGCCAGGGCCACACGGTGATCATCGTCACCCACGACATGAGCGTGGCGCAGAGCGCCGACCGGCTGATCGAGATCAGCGACGGGCGGATCATCGGCGATCGCCGGCTGGCGGAGGACAAGGTCGAAGCCGTTGCGCCGCTGGCCGACGTGGTGGAGCCGCACCCCGGCCTGCTGCGCCGCGCGCGGGTCGGCCCGTTCGGCGAAGCCCTGCGCATGGCCCTGCTGGCGATGCTGGCGCACAAGCTGCGCACCTTCCTGACTATGCTCGGGATCATCATCGGCATCGCCTCGGTGGTCTCGGTGGTCGCGCTCGGCCAGGGCTCGCAGCAGAAGATCCTGGAGAACATCAGCGCCATCGGCACCAACACCGTCGACGTGTTTCCCGGCAGGGGCTTCGGCGACCGCAACTCGGCGAAGATCCAGACGCTGGTGCCGTCGGACGCCGAGGCGCTGGCCGGCCAGGCCTTCGTCGACAGCGTGACGCCGACGGTCTCCACCAGCAGCACCCTGCGCTTCCGCTCCCAGGCGCTGAGCGTGTCGATCAACGGCGTCGGCGAGCAGTTCTTCCGCGCCAAGGGCTATGGCTTCCGCCAGGGCGCGGGCTTCGACCGGGCCGACGTGCGCGCCTCGGCGCAGAGCGTGGTGATCGACGACAACACCTGGAAGAAGGTCTTCGGCAGCGGCGATGCGCTGGGCAAGGTGATCATGCTGGGCAACATGCCGGCCCGGGTGATCGGTGTGCTCGACCCCATCCAGAGCAGCTTCGGCAACAACGATTCGCTGCGCGTCTACGTCCCCTACACCTCGGCGATGAACCGCCTGCTCGGCCAGTCGTACCTGGCCAGCATCACCGTGCGCATCCGCGACGACGTCGCCAGCGAAGCCGCCGAGCAGGGCATCGTGCGGCTGCTGACCCGCCGCCACGGCACCGAGGATTTCTTCGTGGTGAACACCGACACCATCCGCCAGACGATCCAGAAGACCACCCAGACCATGACCGTGCTGATCTCCATGATCGCGCTGATTTCCCTGGTGGTCGGCGGCATCGGGGTGATGAACATCATGCTGGTGTCGGTCACCGAGCGTACCCGCGAGATCGGCGTGCGCATGGCCGTCGGCGCGCGGCAGAGCGACATCATGCGCCAGTTCATGATCGAGGCGGTGCTGGTCTGCCTCATCGGCGGCGGCCTCGGGGTGCTCGCCGCGCTGGGCTTCGGCGCGGTGTTCGCGCGCCTCTCCAGCGAATTCACCCTGATCTTCTCCACCGGCTCGATCGTCGCCGCGTTCGCCTGCGCGACGGCCATCGGGCTGATCTTCGGTTACCTGCCGGCACGCAACGCCGCCCGCCTCGATCCGGTCGAGGCCCTGTCCAGGGAATGAACAGCATGATCCGTAGCCTCTCGACCCTCATCGGCTGCCTGCTGCTGACTGCCTGCAGTTCGATGAGCACCTCCTACCAACAACCCCCGGTAACGCTGCCGGCCAGCTGGCAACAGGCCCCGAGCGGCGGCACGACGCTGCCGGACGCCTGGTGGAGCGCCTTCGAGGACCCGGCCCTCGATGCCCTGGTCAGCGAAGCGCTGGCGCGCAACAACGACCTGGGCACGGCACTGCTCAACGTCCGCCGCGCCCAGCTGCTGGCCGGGCTCGCCGACGACGCGCGCTATCCGCAGGCCGGCGCCAGCGCGGGCGGCCAGACCAGCCGCCACGTGCGCGGCGATACCGCGAGCACCCGCAGCTATTCGCTGACCGGCTCGGTGAGCTGGGAGATCGACCTGTGGAATCGCCTGGGCAGCAGCGCCGATGCCGCGCGCCTCGAAGCCCTGGCGACGCAGGAGGACTACCAGGCCGCCGAGCTGACGCTGGTCGGCACCCTGGCCAATCTCTACTGGCAGATCGGCTACCTCAACGAGCGCATCGCCGCGAGCGAGCAGAGCATCGCCTATGCCCGCCAGACCCTGCAGCTGGTGCAGGTACGTTTCGACGCCGGCCAGGGCTCGTCGCTGGAACTGGCCGAAGCCCGGCAGAGCCTGGAAAGCCAGCAGGCGAGCCACGTGGCGCTGCTGCAGGAGCGGGTCGAGCAGCGCAACGCGCTGGCGCTGCTGTTCGACGGGAGCACGCCGGTCGCCTTCGCCGAGCCGCAGACCCTGGCGCAGACCGTTCTGCCCGAGGTCGACGCCGATCTGCCGGCCAGCCTGCTCGGCCGCCGCCCGGACCTGCGCGCCGCCGAGCTGCGCCTGCGCAGCAGCCTGAAATCGGTCGATGCGATTCGCGCCAGCTACTACCCTGACCTCAGCCTCACCGGGACCCTGGGCTACGCCAGCGACCGTCTCGGCGAGGTGCTGCGTAACCCGGTGGCCGCGCTTGGCGCCGGGCTGACGCTGCCGTTCCTGCAATGGAACCAGATGCAATTGGACATCGCCGTCTCCCGGACCGACTACGAGCTGGCCGTGGTGGGTTTCCGCCAGAGCCTCTACCAGGCGCTGGTGGACGTGGAAAACAACCTCGCCGCGCGGCGGCACTACGCCGAGCAGGAAGCCATGCGCGAGCGCGCCCTCGAGGCCGCGCTGGAAGCCGAGCGCATCTACCGCATCCGCTACGAGGCCGGCGCGGTGGACCTGCAATCCTGGCTCAGCGCCCAGGACACCCGCCGCACGGCCCAGGTCAGCCTGACCGAAACCCGCCTGAACCGCTTGCAGGCACAGGTCGCCCTGACCCAGGCCCTGGGAGGCGGTGTAGCGCAGCCCTGACCGTCGCGTCCCGAGGCGCCACGCCGCCGGCCAGAAACGGCGCCCTGCGACAATTCGTCCGATCCTCCGTTCGTCGGCTCATGTGCGGCTACCCCCTGCCGAAACAGGGGGGTTCCAGCCTGGCTGGACGCCTTGCCCTCTCTTGCTGTGTGGACGCTCATGACAACTCTGAAATTCAGCCACAAGATACTGCTCGCCGCCGCGCTCGTCGTCGCGGCGGCATTCGCCTGTTTCATCCTGTTCAACGACTACCGGCAACGCCAGGCACTGCTCGACGACACCGAAAGCTCGATGCAGGACATCGGCAGCCTCACCAGCAGCAACATCCGCACCTGGCTGGAAAGCCGCATGCAGCTGGTGGAATCGCTGGCCCAGCAGATCGCCCTCGACGGCAGCTCCACCCAGAGCCTGCAGCGCAGCGTCGGCTTGCCGGCCTACGTCGACAACTTCCAGCTGACCTACTTCGGCGCCGAAACCGGCGCGATGTTCTCCATTCCGGCCGGCAACCGCGCGCCGGACTACGACCCGCGCCAGCGCGGCTGGTACAAGGCGGCCAGCGCCGCCCAGGACACCATCGTCACCGAGCCCTACGTCGCCGCCTCTTCCGGCAAGCTGGTGATCACCGTCGCCACCCCGGTCCGCCAGCGCAGCGCCTTCATCGGCGTGGCCGGCGCGGACATCGACCTGGGCAGCGTCAGCGCCACCATCAACTCGCTGGACTTCGGTGGCCACGGCCATGCGTTCATCGTCGGCGCCGACGGCAAGATCCTGGTGCACCCCAACGCCGCGCTGCAGCTCAAGACGCTCGCCGAAGCCTATCCGGGCGCCACGCCGCGCATCGTCGACGGCCTGCAGGAGTTCGAACTGGGCGGCAAGACCCAGCTGATTTCCTTCACCCGGGTCACCGGCGTGCCGTCGGCCGACTGGTACGTCGGCCTGGTGCTGGACAAGGACACCGCCTTTTCGATGCTCAGCGAGTTCCGCACCTCCGCGCTGATCGCCATGGTGATCGCCGTGATCATCATCATCGCCCTGCTGGGGATGCTGATCCGCGTGCTGATGCAGCCGCTGCTGCTGATGGGCCGCGCGATGCACGACATCGCCGAAGGCGAGGGCGACCTGACCAAGCGGCTGGTCATCCACGGCAACGACGAGTTCGGCGCCCTGGGCATGTCGTTCAACCGCTTCGTCGAGCGTATCCACGGCTCGATCCGCGAAGTCGCCTCGGCCACCAGCCAGGTCAACGAGGTGGCACTGCGCGTGGTCGGCGCGTCCAACGCATCGCTGCACAACTCCGAGGAGCAATCCACGCGGACCAACAGCGTCGCCGCCGCCATCAACGAGCTGGGCGCCGCCGCCCAGGAAATCGCCCAGAACGCCGCGACCGCCTCCCACCATTCGAGCGACGCGCGCAGCCTCGCCGAGGAGGGTCAGCAGGTGGTCGACCGGACCATCCGCGCCATGCAGCAGCTGTCGGCCCAGATCAGCGACTCGTGCGGCAACATCGAGACGCTCAACGCCAACACCGTCAACATCGGGCAGATCCTCGAGGTCATCACCGGCATTTCCCAGCAGACCAACCTCCTGGCGCTCAACGCGGCGATCGAGGCGGCCCGCGCAGGGGAAGCCGGGCGCGGCTTCGCCGTGGTCGCCGACGAGGTGCGCAACCTGGCCCACCGCACCCAGGATTCCGCGCAGCAGGTGCAGAAGATGATCGAGGAGCTGCAGGTCGGCGCCCGCCAGGCGGTGGTCACCATGACTTCCAGCCAGCAGGAGAGCGAAGCCAGCGTCGGCATCGCCAACCAGGCCGGCGAGCGGCTGGGCAGCGTGACCCAGCGCATCGGCGAGATCGACGGCATGAACCAGTCGGTGGCCACCGCCACCGAAGAGCAGACCGCCGTGGTGGAGTCGATCAACGTGGACATCACCGAGATCAATACCCTCAACCAGGAGGGTGTCGAGAACCTCCAGGCGACCCTGCGCGCCTGCTCCGACCTCGAGCAGCAGGCCGCCCGCCTGCAGCAACTGGTCGGCAGCTTCCGCATCTGAGCCTCGGCCCGCGCCCCGTTTCGCGGGGTTGCGGGCAACGGTTTGTGCCGCCGCCGTTTGCCGCCTAGAATCGGCAAGACCATGCAAAAGCGGGCACAAACATGCAAATTCAGGACGCTCCGGAACTCCCCCATCTGCGTCGGCAGAAAATCCTCCTGCTGCTCGAGCGCGACGGCAAGGTCATGGCCGCCGACCTCAGCCAGCGCTTCGGCGTCTCCGAAGACACCATCCGCCGCGACCTGGCCGAACTCGCCGGCGCCGGGCTGCTGCATCGCGTCCACGGCGGCGCGCTGCCGCGTTCGGCCGACACCGGCAAGGACTTCTTCACCCGCGCCATCGAGGTCAGCGAGGCCAAGCAGGCCCTGGCCTGCCTCGCCGCGCAACGGGTGCAGGACGGCCAGATCGTGGTCTTCGACTCCGGCACCACCACCCTGCAGATCGCCCTCTCGCTGCCGGCCGAGATCGCCATCACCGCGGTGACCCACTCGCCGATGATCGCCATGGCCCTGGCGCGCTACAGCCAGGTCGAGATCATCCTCGCCGGCGGGCAGCTCAACACCGCCGCGATGGTCGTCACCGGCCACGAAGCGGTGCGCCTGTTCGAGTCGGTCAACGCCGACCTGCTGTTCACCGGCCTCTGCGCCCTGCATCCCGAACTCGGCCTGACCACCGCCCACTTCAACGAGGTGGCGGTGAAACAGGCCATGCTGCGCGGCGCTTCCCAGGTGGTCGCGGTGGCCACCGCCGACAAGCTGGGCGCGGTCGAGCCCTTCGTGGTCGCGCCCTGTCACCGCGTCGATGTCCTGATCACCGAGCGGCACATCCCGTCGGGCGATATCGGCGTCTACCGGCAGCAGGGCATCGAGGTGCAGCAGGCGAGGGCGTGAGGCGCGACCAAGCGCGCAAAAGCGTCCGAAAGGCCGGCTCGAAGGCCCGAAACGGACGATGATGGGTTCCCACGGCAACTGGCGCCGCCTCGCGGCGCGGGCCTGACTGAGGCGGTAACGACCATGGTGATCTCGCGCGCGCGTGCTTTCGGATGTGGCCTCCTGGCGATCGGGGCGGTCGTCGCCCTGGCGGCCTTCAACAGTTTCAGCTGCTACGGGCACGACTTGGCGACCTTCGTGGCGGCCAATTCGTTGTTCGTCGGGCCGCCACTGGTGCCGGCCGTGGTCTGCCTGGCCTTCCCGAACCCCCTGCGTGCGGTCGGCGCCTGCCTGTTCCTGGCGCCCTGGCTGCTGCTGGCCTACTACACCGATTGCGTGGCGCCCGCTGCCGGCGGCGGAGCCTCCATGGTCTACGTGAGCGTCCTGCTGTGGGGCGTTCCGTCCGCCGTCGCGGGGGCGTTGCTGGCCGGCCCGGCGACGCGGCGGCTGAACATCCATGTCGTGCGCTGAACGCGTACGGCCACGAATCCTGACGCCGTTTCGCTTTTAGCTGAGGGCCGATCACGCCACTGCCGTATCGCGTCCGAGGCCAGGCGCGGCGCGCATTCCGGCGAGCTGACGGGCGCGGCTTTCGCCTGCGCCGGCAGCGCTTGCGCGCCCCTTTACCACTACTTTTTTTGTGCGTTATCGCCGTTGGGCGGGTCCAAACATACCGTTGGGTCTCACACGCCCAGCTTTCAGAAGCTGCTGGAGATGCCTTGTTTTGACGACCGAGCCGCAGATGAGCGCCACCACGATCGATTGTGCCCAGGAGCCGATCCACACCCCTGGGACCATTCAGCCCCATGGCCTGCTGTTGGGTTGCACCTTGCCCGATTGGTCCATCGCCCATGTGTCGGGCAATGTCGCGCAGTTCCTCGAAGGGGCCGCGCCGGCCGGCCTGCTGGGGCAGTCGCTGGACCGGGTGCTTCCGGCCGAGACGGTCCACGCGGTACGCAATCAGTTGCAGACCGCGATGCTCTCGGGCCTGGCCGAGCGGCTCGATTGCCTGGCCCTCGACGAGGGCACACGGCGCTACGACCTGACGGTGCATCTGGCCGGTGGGCTGGCGGTGATCGAGGCGGCGCCGAGCGTGCCGGGGGCGGGCGCCAATGGGGTGACGCTGCTGCGTGGGCTCGCCGGTCGTCTGCGCCGCACGCCCACGGTGTCGCGCCTGCTCACGCTCGCGGCGCAGCAGATGCGGGCCGTGACCGGTTATGACCGGGTGATGATCTACCGCTTCCTGCCCGACGATTCCGGTGAGGTGGTGGCCGAGGCGGTGCGTCCCGGCACCGAGTCCTACCTGGGGCTGCGCTACCCGGCCACGGATATCCCGGCGCAGGCGCGCGCGCTCTACCGGCGCCAGCCGCTGCGGCTGATCCCGGATGTGGACTACGTGCCGGTTCCGGTGCTGCCCGGGCGCGGGCCGGACGGCCAGCCGCTCGACCTGGGGCTGGCGACGCTGCGCAGCGTTTCGCCCGTGCATATCCAGTACCTGCGCAACATGAACGTGCGCGCCACCCTCACCGTGAGCCTGATGCGCGGCGACCAGCTGTGGGGGCTGATCGCCTGTCACCACAGCGAGCCGCATTACCTGAGCGGCGCGCTGTGCTCGGCCGCGGAGCTGTTCGGGCAGATGCTTTCGCTGCAGATCGACGTGCGCGAACAGGAGCAGGAACGACATCACCTGGCCAACGCGCAGAACGCCCACGATCGCCTGCTGGCCGCCATGTCGCCGCGCGACACGGTGTTCGAGGACCTGGGCCGCTACGCCGACATGCTCGACACCATGATCGCCAGCGACGGCCTGGCGGTCTGGTCGAACGGCCAGCTCAGCGGGCAGGGCGTGCTGCCGCCCGACGAGGCGATCGCCGAACTGATCGCGCTGCTCGGGCAGAAGCCGGCCGATCGCATCTACGCGACCTCGTCGCTGGCCGAGCACTTCGCGCCGGCGGCCCGCTTCGCCGATCGGGCCAGCGGCCTGCTGGCCATTCCCATTTCACGGGCGGCGCAGGATTACCTGCTGTTCTTCCGCCGCGAACTGATCCAGACCGTCACCTGGGGCGGCAACCCGGACAAGGCCCTGCAGCGCGATCCGTCGACGGGCCGGCTCAACCCGCGGCGCAGTTTCGAGGCCTGGCGCGAAACCGTGCGGTGCCACGCCCGGCCCTGGACGGCGAGCGAGCTGCGGGTCGCCGAGACGCTGCGGGTCGCCCTGCTGGAGATCGTGCTGCGGCGCTCGGAGCTGATCGCCTCGGAGCGCCAGCGCGCCCAGGACAGCCAGTCGCTGCTGATCGCCGAGCTCCATCACCGGATCAAGAACGTGCTCAGCCTGGTGCTGGCCACCACCCGCCAGAGCGCCCAGCAGGCGACGTCCGTGGAGTCCTTCACCGAGGAGGTGGAGCGGCGCATCCAGGCGCTGGCCAGCGCCCACGACCAGATCAACGCGCCCAGCGGCACCTCGACCCAGCTGCGGGCGCTGCTCGAGTCCGAGGCGCGGGCCTGGAACGGCCGGGAGGTGCTGGACGAGCGTATCCAGCTCTCCGGCGGCGCCGTGCTGCTGGACGTGCGCGGCTACCAGACGCTGGCGCTGGTGTTCCACGAGATGATGACCAACGCCGCCAAGTACGGCGCCCTGAGTGTGCCGGAGGGGCAGCTGACGGTGAGCTGGCAGCTGGTCGAGGGGCGTGGCCTGGTGATCGAGTGGAACGAAAGCGGCGGCCCCGAGGTGCTGCCCCCGGCCCGTCGCGGCTTCGGCAGCATCGTCACCGAGCGCACCATCCCCTTCGAGCTGCAGGGCGAGGCGCGCGTGGAGTTCCGTCCCGAGGGGCTGTTCGCCTGCTTCCAGGTGCCGCCGATGCATGTCTCGGCGGGCGACGACCGCGCGCAGCCGCGCGATGCGGTCAGGCCACCCAGTACCAGCTCGCTCGCGGGGCTGCGCCTGCTGTTGGTCGAGGACAGCATGATGATCGCCCTCGACGCCCAGACCATGCTCGAGGATGCCGGCGTGCGGGTGGAAATCGCCGGCTCGCTGGAGGACGCCCGGCGCGCGCTGCGCCTGGATCACTTCGATCTGGCTGTGCTCGACGTCAACCTCGCCGGGGAAACCAGCCTGGGCATCGCGGCGGAGCTCGAGGCCCGCCAGCACCCGTTCCTGTTCGCCACCGGCTACGGCGCGCGGACGGCCATTCCCGAGCGCTTCGACCAGGTGCCGGTGGTGACCAAGCCCTACAACCTCAGCGCCCTGGCCTACGCCATCGGCCAGGTCCCGGGCATCGTCCTGCCCGGCTGAGGATGGCGGCGGCCTCAGCCAGGCGATAGCATCCGGCCACAGGGCCCGGCATCGACAGGCGAGGTTTCAGGGAATGAAGAAGCTGCTCTATTGCATCCTGCTGATCGCGGCGGGCCACAAGGGCTGGACGTACTGGCAGGCGCGCTCGTCGAGCCCCTCGAAGACCGGCCCTATCTGGTGGTCTACGGCCGCGACAGCTGCGGCTACACCCAGGGCACGCTGCGCGCGCTGTCCGGCGCGGGGGTGAAGTTCCGCTACCTGAACGTGGACGACCCGGTGGTGGCCGATTCCCTGCACGGGCGGATGAAGCGCAAGGGAATCGACACCCGTTACTACTACCTGCCGGTGGTGGACCTGAACAATGCCATCAGCATCCGGCCGGACAACGCCACGCTGGTCGCCCAGGCCAGGGCCGCGATTCCCTGACCGGCGTCCCGGCGCTCAGGGGCAGGCGACGCGGACCTGGGCGAGGTCGAACCCCAGACGCTCGCGAAACTCGTCGAGAAAGGCCTGGGTGAATCCCGCCTCGCCCCAGTCGTTGAAAATGAACCCCAGGTTCGAGAACGCGCACGGCTGCAGGAACAGGAAGCCGTTGATGTCGTCCTCGTGCCCGCATTCGGGGCAGCGGAAGTGGTCGGTGTGGCCGGGCATCCAGTCCTCGAGGCTGTCGAACAGGGCCTCGCCGATCTCCCGGCGGCATTCGGGGCAACCGGCCTCTTCCTTGAAACCCTGCGTCGGGGTGTAGATGCAGCGGCGGGTGATGACTTCCAGGCCGTTGACCGGCGCGTCGAAGGGCAGCCTGTCCGGATGCCGGGCGACCTGCCGGGCGCCGGGCGCCAGCGCATGGGCCATGCGGTTGCCGGTGCGGCCGCAGGTGGTTGGCACCGCCTCGACGACGTTGCGCTGCGCCAGCCAGCGGACGATGGCGCGGGCACGGGCTTCGTGGCCGGGGTAGGTGGAAATCTGCGGCACGATGATCAGCTGATCGGCCATGGCGGTGCCTCGCGAGTCGGTTCAGGCGCGCAGCTTAAAGGCTCCCGGGCCGGGGTCAAGGCAGCCGGGACGGACGCCGCGCTTGGATCGCGATCGCAGCCGTCGGGCCTGACGATAGTTCAGGAATTTCTGAACTGATTATTTGCTCCGGCCGATTCTTCCGCTGCGCCACGCTGGCCAAGATGGTTCCCAACGAACGCATCGACATGAGGGCCGTCCCGTTGGAAAAGACCTTGCACCAGCCGCTGGGCGGTAACGAAATGCCACGTTTCGGCGGCATCGCCAGCATGATGCGCCTGCCGGTGGTGGACAGCCCCGCCGGGCTGGACGTCGCCTTCGTCGGCATTCCGCTGGACATTGGCACCTCGCTGCGCGCCGGGACGCGCTTCGGCCCACGGGAGATCCGCGCCCAGTCGGTGATGATCCGTCCCTACAACATGGCCACCGGCGCCGCGCCGTTCGATTCGCTGAGCGTGGCGGACATCGGCGACGTGGCGATCAACACCTTCAACCTGCTCGACACCGTGCGGATCATCGAACAGGCCTACGACCGCATCCTCGCGCACGGCGTGATCCCGCTGACCCTGGGCGGCGACCACACCCTGACGCTGCCGATCCTGCGGGCGATGAAGAAGAAGTACGGCAAGGTCGGGCTGGTCCACGTCGACGCCCATGCCG
The DNA here is from genome assembly GCF_005876855.1 of Stutzerimonas nosocomialis. Classification (GTDB taxonomy): domain Bacteria; phylum Pseudomonadota; class Gammaproteobacteria; order Pseudomonadales; family Pseudomonadaceae; genus Stutzerimonas; species Stutzerimonas nosocomialis. The sequence continues at coordinate 71,848 of NZ_QLAE01000002.1, forward strand.
ACGTCAACGATCACATGTTCGGCGAGAAGATCGCCCACGGCACCACCTTCCGCCGCGCGGTGGAGGAAGAGCTGCTCGACTGCGACCGCGTGGTGCAGATCGGCCTGCGGGCCCAGGGCTACACCGCCGAGGACTTCAACTGGTGCCGCACCCAGGGCTTTCGCGTGGTGCAGGCCGAGGAATGCTGGCACCGGTCCCTCGAACCGCTGATGGCCGAGGTGCGCGAGCGGGTCGGGGGCGGGCCGGTGTACCTGTCCTTCGACATCGACGGCATCGACCCGGCCTGGGCGCCGGGCACCGGCACCCCGGAAGTCGGCGGCCTGACCACGATCCAGGCGCTGGAAATCATCCGTGGCTGTCAGGGCCTGGAACTGGTCGGCGGCGACCTGGTGGAGGTCTCGCCGCCCTACGACACCACTGGCAACACCGCGCTGCTCGGCGCCAACCTGCTCTACGAAATGCTCTGCGTGATGCCCGGCGTGACCCGGCGCTGACACGGACACCCATGGCCGCCCGGCGCGGCCGGACCCTGACCGGTAGCAGGATGCCCCATGAAGCTTGAGATCTTTCGCACCCTCTGGGGCAATCGCAGCCCCTGGCCACAGGTCTTCGACGAACTGCGCGGCGCGGGCTTCGACGGCATCGAGGCGCGCCTGCCCGAGGCGGATGCCGAGCGCAGCCGTTTCGCCCGCATCCTGCGCGAGCAGGCGGTGCCCTACATCTGCGTGCTGTTCACCTCGACCCCGGTGCTGCCGCGCCAGTCCGACACCCCGGCGATGCACCTGGCCGACCTCGCGCGCAAGCTCGCGCTGGCCGGCGAACTCGAGCCGCGTTTCATCAACCTGCTGGCCGGCAACGACCGCTGGAGCCTGGCCGAGCAGGTCGACTTCTTCGGCGCCGCGCTGGAGCTCGGCGAGCGCGCCGGCCTGCTGCTGAGCTTCGAGACCCACCGCGCCCGTTCGCTCTACAGCCCCTGGGTCACCCTGGAGCTGATCCGCCAGCTGCCGGCGCTGCGCTTCACCAGCGACATCAGCCACTGGGTGGTGACCTGCGAGCGGCTGCTGGACGATCCGGCCGATGACCTGACGCCCTTCGTCGAACGCGTGCACCACATCCAGGCCCGGGTCGGCTACGACCAGGGGCCGCAGGTGCCCCATCCTGGTGCGCCCGAATACGCCGATGCGCTGGCCTTCCACCAGCGCCACTGGGAAAGCATCTGGAACAGCCAGCAACGGCGCGGCTTCGCCGGCACCACCCTGACCCCCGAGTTCGGCCCGGACGGCTATTTGCATCATCTGCCCTTTACCGACGTGCCGGTCGCCGACCTCTGGCAGCTGAACCAGTGGATGGCGCGCACCGAACGGCACCACTTCCATCGATTTCTCGGCCACTAGCAAGGAGCGATTCCCATGAGCGGCAGCGCCAAGCACTTCACCCGCATCCCGGTGGTCGACATCGGCGACCTGTTCAGCCCCGAGCTGGCTCGTCGCCAGGCGGTGGCCGACCAGCTCGGCCAGGCGGCGCGCGAGGTGGGCTTTCTCTACATCACCGGGCATGGCATCGAGCCGGCGCTGATCGACGGCCTGCACCGCGCCGCCGAGGATTTCTTCGCCCAGCCCTTCGAGACCAAGATGCGCCACTACATCGGCGCCTCGGAAAGCCACAAGGGCTACGTGCCCGAGGGCGAGGAGGTCTATTCGAAGGGCAAGCCCGACCACAAGGAAGCCTTCGACATCGGTTTCGAAGTGCCCGCCGACAACCCGCTGGTGCTCGCCGGCACGCCCCTCCTGGGCCCCAATCGCTGGCCCGAGCTGCCGGGCTTCAGGGAGGCGGCGCAGGCCTATTACGCCGCGGTGTTCGGCCTGGGTCGCCAGCTGTTTCGCGGCTTCGCCCTGGCCCTGGGGCTGGCCGAGGATGCCTTCGACGGCGTGGCCAACTTCCCGCCGTCCAAGCTGCGGCTGATCCACTACCCCTACGATGGCGAGGCGCAGGACGCCCCCGGCATCGGCGCCCATACCGACTACGAGTGCTTCACCATCCTGCTGGCCGACCGGCCGGGGCTGGAGGTGATGAACGATCTGGGCGAATGGATCGACGCGCCGCCGGTGGAGGGCGCCTTCGTCGTCAACATCGGCGACATGCTCGAGGTGATGACCGCCGGCACCTTCGTCGCCACCGCCCACCGGGTGCGCAAGGTGGCCGAGGAGCGCTACTCCTTCCCGCTGTTCTACGCCTGCGACTACCACACCCAGATCCGCCCGCTGCCGCAGTTCGCCGAGGCCGGCACCCGCTACGAGCCGCTGAGCATCGGCGAGCACATGTGGAGCCAGGCGCTGCAGACCTATCAATACCTGAAAAGACGCGTCGAGGCCGGGGACCTGCACTTGCCCGAACGCGCGCGCAAACCCTCGAGCTTCGGCCACCTCAAGCACCAGCCGAGCGCGACCTGATTCGCTGCCGACGACCTTTCAAGCCTTTGGAGAACACAACGATGAAAAGCCTGAAGACTCTCTCGCTCGGTGGCCTGGGCGCGCTGTTGCTGGGCACCGCCCTCGGCGCGGTCGCCGCCGATGCCCCCAAGACCGTGACCCGTGGCGAGCTCAAGGTGGGCATGGAGATCGCCTACCCGCCGTTCGAGTATTACGAGGGCGACAAGGTGGTCGGTTTCGACCCCGAAGTGTCCGCCGAACTCGCCCAGCGCATGGGCCTGAACGCGACCTTCTCGGACACGCGCTTCCCCAACCTGATCCTGGGGCTCAACGCCAACCGCTTCGACACCATCATTTCCGGCATGTACATCCTGCCCGAACGCCTCCAGCAGGCCGACGCCATCCCCTATGCCAAGACCGGCGCGGCGATCATGGTTCGCGCCGACGCCGAGCGTAAGCCCGCGACCGAGCAGGAGCTGTGCGGCCTGGCCGTCGGGCTGCAGCAGGGCACCTCCTGGATCAAGAAGCTCAACGAGCTGTCGGCCGGCTACTGCGCCGAAGAGGGCAAGGGCGCGATCACCGTCAACGAGTACCCGACCAGCTCGGAAACCTCCCAGGCGTTGCTGTCCGGGCACATCCAGGCGCACCTGGAAATCGCCAGCGCCTCCCAGATGATGGCCGAGAAGTCCCGTGGCCGCATCGTCGTCACCACGCCGGCGTCGATCTACCCCGAAACCCTGGGCATCTACGTGAAAAAGGGCAACACCCAGCTGCTCGATGCGCTTAAGGCCGCGCTCGACGACTTCAAGCAGAGCGGCGACTACCAGCAGCTGCTGGCCAAGTACGGTCTGGAAGAAGCCTGATGCCCTTGCGCGCGGCGCGCCGCCTGCGCCGCGCGACGATCCACCGGGGCCGCAGGAGCGCCGCCCCAGGCCAGAGGTGACGCATGCCATTCGAATGGACGTATTTCTTCTCGATGTTCTCCATGCCGGCCTTCTGGAAGGCCAGCTGGACGGTGGTCAAGCTGAGCACCCTGGCCTGGGTGATCGGCATGCTGATCGGCTTCGGCCTGGCCAGCGCCAAGCAGTCGTTGCACGCCTGGGTGCGGGTGCCAGCCTCGCTCTATGTCTGGTTCTTCCGCAGCGTGCCGCTGCTGGTGCTGCTGATCTTCGTCTACAACCTGCCGCAGCTGTTTCCCGGCAGCGGCCCGATCCTCTCGCAGCCGTTCTACGCCGGCCTGTTCGCGCTGGTGCTCACCGAGGCGGCCTACATGGCCGAGATTCACCGCGGCGGGCTGCTCTCGGTCGCCAAGGGCCAGCGCGAGGCGGCGCGGGCGCTGGGCATCCGCGGGCTGGGCACGCAGCGGCTGATCGTGGTGCCCCAGGCGTTCCGCATCGCCCTGCCGACGCTGACCAACGAATACGTCACCATCGTCAAGCTCACCTCCCTGGTGTCGGTGATCTCGCTGACCGAGCTGCTGCTGGTGGGCCAGCGCCTCTACGCGCAGAACTTCCTGGTGCTCGAGACCCTCGGCGCGGTGGCGCTCTACTACGTGCTGATCGTGACCCTCTTCGGCTGGCTGCTGCAGTACCTCGAACGGCACCTGGACCTGAGCCGGCGCAAGCCGGAGACCCTCGAAGGCGCCCGCCTGCAGACCCTGCGCGACAGCCTGCCGGCGGCGGTCGCGACGGCGGCGCAGGCCCCGCGTCCGGGAATGCCCGACGCACTGCGCCTGAACGGCGTGCACAAGCGCTACGGCAACCACCACGTGCTCAAGGGCATCGACCTGCGGGTGCGGCCGGGCGAGGTGATCTCGATCATCGGCCCTTCCGGCTCGGGCAAGACATCGCTGATCCGCACGGTCAACGGCCTGGAGCGCATCGACGACGGCGAGATCGTGCTCTTCGGCGAGGACTACATCCGCGCCGGCGACGCCCCCGACAGCCGCCGCCTGCGCGCCGGGGTGCGGCGCATCGGCATGGTGTTCCAGAGCTTCAACCTGTTCCCCCACCGCACCATCCTCGACAACGTGCTGCTGGCGCCGCGCTATCATCGCCTGGGCGACACCGCGAGCCTGCGCCAGCAGGCCCTGGCGCTGCTCGACAAGGTCGGCCTGCTGGCCCATGCCGAGAAATACCCGCACCAGCTCTCCGGCGGCCAGCAACAGCGCGTGGCCATCGCCCGCGCGCTGGCGATGAAACCGGACATCATGCTGTTCGACGAACCCACCTCGGCGCTCGACCCGGAGCTGGTCGGCGACGTGCTCGCCGTGATCCGCGACCTGGCCGCCGAGGGCATGACCATGCTCATCGTCACCCACGAGATGGACTTCGCGCTGTCGATCTCCGACCGCGTGGTGTTCATGGAAGACGGCCACATCGGCCTGGACGCCTCGCCCGAGGCGATTCGCAGCCACGGCAGCGAACGCGTGCGGCGCTTCATCGGCCTGGAGACGGACCCGACATGAATGATGACATCGCCACCCTGCGCCGGGACCTGGCCGCGGCCTATCGGCTGGCCGCCCTGTTCGGCTGGGACGACACCCTCTACACCCACTTTTCCGTACGCCTGCCGGGCGAGGAGCCGCGCTTTCTGATCAACCCGTTCGGCCTGCTGTTCGAAGAGGTGCGCGCCAGCGACCTGATCGTGGTGGACATGCACGGCAAGGTGGTCGAAGGCCGCGCCGACTACAACGTCGCCGGCTTCACCATCCACAGCGCGGTGCACATGGCCCGCGAGGACGCGCACTGCGTGATCCACACCCACACCCTGGCCGGCATGGCGGTGGCCGCGCAGGACGACGGCCTGCTGCAGCTGAACCAGATCAGCACCGAGTTCTACCGCCGGATCGGCTACCACCCCTACGAGGGCGTGGCGCTGGACCTGGAGGAGCGGCGCCGCATCCAGGCCTCGCTGGGCGACCACATCGCCCTGATCCTGCGGCACCACGGCCTGCTCAGCGTGGGCGCCAGCGTCGCCGATGCCTTCTACGTGATGTTCTACCTCAACCGCGCCTGCGAGATTCAGCTGGCGACCACCTCGGGCGGCCGCCACTACAGCCAGATCCCGGCGCACCTGAGCCGCCACGCCTGCGAACAGCTGCAGGGCGCCGAATGGCAGCGCCAGCTGATCTGGCAGGCCTGGCTGCGCAAGCTCGACCGCCTCGATCCCGGCTACAAGGACTGACCCACATGACCACCTGCGGCGAGTTTCTGATCCGCCAGCTCCAGGCCTGGGGCGTCGACACCCTGTTCGGCATCCCCGGCGTGCATACCGTCGAGCTCTACCGGGGCCTGGCCGGCAGTGGCATTCGCCACGTCACGCCGCGCCACGAGCAGGGCGCGGGATTCATGGCCGACGGCTATGCGCGCGTCAGCGGCAAGCCCGGCGTATGCCTGATCATCACCGGTCCGGGGATGACCAACATCCTCACCGCCATGGCCCAGGCCTACGCCGACTCGATCCCGATGCTGGTGATCTCCTCGGTCAACGAGCGCGACCGGCTGGGGCAGGGCAGGGGTTACCTGCACGAGCTGCCCGACCAGCGCGCGCTCACCGCCGGGGTGAGCGCCTTCAGCCATACGCTGATGAGCGTCGAGGAACTGCCCGAGGTGCTGGCGCGGGCTTTCGCGGTGTTCTCGGGCGCCCGGCCGCGGCCGGTGCACATCGAGCTGCCGCTGGATCTGATCACCGCGCCGGCCGATCACCTCGCCCTGCAGCCGCGGGCCCGGGCCTCGCGCCCGGTGGCCGATGCGGCGCTGATCCGCGCGGCGGCCGAACGCCTGCGCGCCGCCCGGGCGCCGTTGCTGCTGCTCGGCGGCGGTTGCGTCGAGGCGCCGGCCGAAGCCCGTGCGCTCGCCGAGGCGCTGGATGCGCCAACCGCGCTCACCATCAACGCCAAGGGCCTGCTGCCGGCCGGCCATCCACTGCTGCTGGGCAGCAACCAGTCCCTGGTGCCGGTGCGCGAGCTGGCGCGTGAGGCCGACGTGGTGCTGGCGATCGGTACCGAGCTGGGCGAGACCGATTACGACGTGGTCTTCGACGGCGGCTTCGCCCTCGGCGGCGAGCTGATCCGCATCGACATCGATGCCGCGCAGCTGGACCGCAACTTCACCCCGGCGCTGGCGATCCAGGCCGATGCGCGCCAGGCGATGGAACGGCTGCTGGCCGAGCTGCCGCCGTCCGTCTTCGATGCCCAGGGTCCGGGCGCTCGGCGCGCCGCCGCGGTTCGCGCGGCCCTGGCCGAGGGCTTTGCCGGCTGGGCGCACTACCGGCAGCTGTTCGACACCCTGCAGCAGGCGCTGCCCGACGCACGCTTGGTCGGCGACTCGACCCAGACCGTCTACAGCGGCAACCACCTGGTCGACACCCTGGCCCCGCGCCGCTGGTTCAACTCATCGACCGGCTACGGCACCCTCGGCTACGGCCTGCCGGCCGCCATCGGGGCGAAACTCGCCGACCCGTCCAGCCCGGTGATCTGCCTGATCGGCGACGGCGGCCTGCAGTTCAGCCTGCCGGAACTGGCCAGCGCGGTGGAGGCGGGGGTCGGCATCGTCGTGCTGCTGTGGAACAACCAGGGCTACGGCGAGATAAAGCGCTACATGCAGCGCCGCCAGATCACCCCGCTCGGCGTCGACATCCACACCCCCGATTTCATCGCCATCGCCCGTGGCTTCGGCTGCCAGGCCGAGCGCGCCCGCGACCACGCCCACCTGGCCGAACTGCTGCGTCAGGCGCCTGGCGACCGGCCACTGCTGGTCGAGCTCATGGAGGGGCCGCCGTTCCACCCATGATGTGCAGCCTTTCTGCCGTGATCGCAACGCCTGCCCCGGAACCCGGCGGCGACGCGCAGGCGGGCGCGCTGGCGGGCGCGCTGGCGCGGGTTGCCGGCGGCACCGTGCAGGGCGGGTCTTCGGAGGGTTTTCGGGGCAGCGGAGGGGTGAGCTGATCGAGGCGGGGTTCGCTGCCCATCCGGGGATGGGCTAGCGAACCCGCATCGGCTCAGACGGTGTGCAGGTACCAGTTGTACTCGAGGTCGGAGATCGAGTGCTCGAACTCGGCCAGCTCGCTCTCCTTGCAGGCGACGAAGATGTCGATGTAGTCGGGGCTGATGTAGCGGGCCATGACTTCGCTGTCGTCCAGCTGGCGCAGCGCATCGCGCAGGTTGGTCGGCAGGCTCGGCTCGACCTGCTCGTAGGAGTTGCCCTCGATCGGGTCGTCCGGCTCGATCTGGTTGGTCAGGCCGTGATGGATGCCGGCCAGGACGCCGGCCAGAAGCAGGTAGGGGTTGGCGTCGGCGCCGGCCACCCGGTGTTCGATGCGCACCGCGTCGGGGCTGTCGGTGGGGATGCGCAGGGCCACGGTGCGGTTGTCCAGACCCCAGCTCGGGGTGTTCGGCACGTAGAACTGGGCGCCGAAGCGGCGGTACGAATTCACGTTCGGGCAAAGGAAGGCCATCGAGGCCGACATGGTCTCCTGGAGCCCGCCGATAGCATGGCGCAGGCGGGCGTTTTCCAGCGGCTCCTCGCCGGCGAAAATATTGTTTCCGTCCTTGTCGAGGATGGAAATGTGCACGTGCAGCCCATTGCCGGCCTGGCCGGGGTAGGGCTTGGCCATGAAGGTGGAGTCCATCTCGTGGTCGTAGGCGATGTTCTTGATCAGCCGCTTGAGCAGGACCGCGTAGTCGCAGGCCTTGATCGGGTCGGCGACGTGATGGAGGTTGACCTCGAACTGCGCCGGCGCGCTTTCCTTGACGATGGCATCGGCCGGGATGCCCTGCTCCTTGGCGCCTTCGAGCACGTCCTGCAGGCAGTCGACGTACTCGTCCAGGTCGTCGATCAGGTAGACCTGGGTCGACACCGGGCGCTTGCCCGAGATCGGCGAGCGCGGCGGCTGCGGACGGCCGTTCACGTTCTCCTGGTCGATCAGGTAGAACTCCAGTTCGAATGCGGCGCAGATGGTCAGGCCCAGTTCGTCGAAGCGCGCCACGACCTGGCGCAGCACCTCGCGCGGGTCGGCGAAGAACGGCGAGCCGTCGCGCTCGTGCATGGTCATCAGCAGCTGGGCGGTGGGGCGCTTCTGCCAGGGTTCCTTGGACAGGGTGTTGGGGATCGGGAAGCAGGTCCGGTCCGCATCGCCCATGTCCAGGCCGAGCCCGGTGCTTTCCACGGTGATGCCGTTGATGTCGAGTGCGAACAGCGAGGCGGGGAGGTTGATGCCCTTTTCATACACCTTGTGCAGGCTGGCGCGCTCGATGCGCTTGCCCCGGACGACCCCGTTCATGTCGGCGATCAACAGATCGACGTAGAGGATTTCCGGATGTTCCTTGAGAAATGCGTTCGCTTCGTTGAGCTGAACGGCACGCGGCTGGGAAGCCATGATGAAGCACCTTAATTGTTAAAAATTTCAATCATCAAACGTCCTGCCCGGAGTCAATCGAAAAGCCAGGCCAGTGTCAATAGTAGCGCCGGGAGGCTCCGTGCGGCCTGCGCAGGCCCGTTTGACGGCCTGCGGTCGGCGCCCGTGTTCAGGGAATCGGCAAGCTATTGTCTAAAAAAATGAACAAGGCTACTCTCGATCAAGACCCCCACGACCAGACAGATGTGTGTCCTTATGTCTCGCTTGCCGCTGATCGGCGTATGCGCCTGCACCAAACAGATCGGTCACCATCCATTCCACATCGCTGGCGACAAGTACCTGCGGGCGGCCTCCATCGCCGGGCTGCCACTGGTGATTCCGGCGCTCGGCGAGGCGCTCGACCAGGCCACCCTGCTCGAGCAGTTCGACGGCCTGCTGTTCACCGGTTCGCCGTCCAACGTCGAGCCTCATCATTATAGTGGGCCGGCGAGCGAGCCCGGCACGCACCACGATCCCCAGCGCGATGCCACCACCCTGCCGCTGATCCGCGCGGCGATCGACGCCGGCATCCCGGTGTTCGGCATCTGCCGCGGCTTCCAGGAAATGAACGTTGCCTTTGGTGGCAGCCTGCACCAGAAGGTTCACGAAGTCGGCGCTTATGGCGATCACCGCGAGCGCCCGGACGATCCGGTGGAGGTGCAGTACGGCCTGAGCCATCCGCTGCACATCCAGCCGGGAGGCCTGCTGGCCGGGCTGCTGCCCGCGCGGATCGAGGTCAACTCCGTGCACGGCCAGGGGGTCGAACGCCTGGGCCAGGGCCTGCGCATCGAGGCGCTGGCACCGGACGGGCTGATCGAGGCCTTCTCCGTCGAGGGCGCGCGTTTCGCCCTGGGCGTCCAGTGGCACCCCGAATGGAAGGTGCATGAAAACCCGCATTACCTGGCGCTGTTCCAGGCCTTCGCCGAGGCCTGCCGGGAGCACGCGAGCCATCGCTGACCGTACCCCTCGCGGCGGTCGTTCCATCAACCTGAGGTCGTTATGACTACCAAGCTCGACCAGCTCACGGGCTGGCTGAAAGAACGCAAGATCACCGAAGTCGAATGCCTGATCAGCGACCTGACCGGCATCGCGCGGGGCAAGATTTCCCCGACCAACAAGTTCCTCGACGAAAAGGGCATGCGCCTGCCCGAGAGCGTGCTGCTGCAGACCGTCACCGGCGACTACGTCGAGGACGATATCTACTACGAGCTGCTCGACCCGGCCGACATCGACATGTTCTGCCGGCCCGACCCCAACGCCGTGTTCCTCGTGCCCTGGGCCATCGAGCCCACCGCCCAGGTGATCCACGACACCTACGACAAGATGGGCAACCCCATCGAACTGTCGCCGCGCAACATCCTCAAGAAAGTGCTGAAGATGTACGCCGACAAGGGCTGGCAGCCCATCGTCGCGCCGGAGATGGAGTTCTACCTGACCAAGCGCTGCGAGGACCCGGACCTGCCGTTCCAGCCGCCGGTCGGCCGCTCGGGCCGGCAGGAAACCGGGCGCCAGTCGTTCTCCATCGATGCGGCCAACGAGTTCGATCCGCTGTTCGAGGACATGTACGACTGGTGCGAGGCCCAGGGCCTGGACCTCGATACGCTGATCCACGAGGAAGGCACCGCGCAGATGGAAATCAATTTCCGTCACGGCGAGGCGCTGCACCTGGCCGACCAGATCCTGGTGTTCAAGCGGACCATGCGCGAGGCCGCGCTCAAGCACAACGTCGCCGCCACCTTCATGGCCAAGCCGATGACCGGCGAGCCGGGCAGCGCCATGCACCTGCACCAGAGCGTCATCGACCTGGAAACCGGGCGCAACATCTTCTCCAGCCCCGACGGCTCCATGAGCCAGCTGTTCCTGCACCACGTCGGCGGCCTGCAGAAGTACATCCCCGAGCTGCTGCCGATGTTCGCGCCCAACGTCAATTCGTTCCGCCGTTTCCTGCCCGACACCTCGGCGCCGGTGAACGTCGAATGGGGCGAGGAGAACCGCACCGTCGGCCTGCGCGTGCCCGATTCCGATCCGCAGAACCGCCGCGTCGAGAACCGCCTGGCCGGTGCCGATGCCAACCCTTACCTGGCGATCGCCGCGAGCCTGCTGTGCGGCTACATCGGCATGGTCGAGGAGCTGACCCCCAGCCAGCCGGTCAAGGGCCGCGGTTACGAGCGCCGCAACCTGCGCCTGCCGTTGACCCTGGAGACGGCGCTGGAGCGCATGGAAAGCTGTCGCCAGCTGGAAAAGTACCTGAGCCCCAAGTTCATCACCGGCTACGTCGCGGTCAAGCGCGCCGAGCAGGAGAACTACCACCGGGTGATCAGCTCCTGGGAGCGCGAGTTCCTGATGCTATCGGTCTGAGAAAGGAGCTTCGAGCGGCAAGCTTCAAGCGTAGGGTGGATGGCGCTTTCCCCATCCACCGATAAAGCACAACAGCCGGGGTGGATGACGCTTTTCTTCATCCACCGTCAACGCACCAACGACCTCGAGGTGATCGATGAGCGATACGCAAACCCAGCAATGGCAAGCCATGAGCCGCGACCACCATCTGCCGCCGTTCAGCGACTACAAGGCGCTCAACGCCCGTGGCGCGCGGATCATCACCAAGGCCTCCGGCGTCTACCTGTGGGACAGCGAGGGCAACAAGATCCTCGATGCCATGGCCGGGCTGTGGTGCGTCAACGTCGGTTACGGCCGCGAAGAGCTGGTCGAGGCGGCCAGCCGGCAGATGCGCGAGCTGCCCTACTACAACCTGTTCTTCCAGACCGCCCACCCGCCGGCCCTCGCCTTGGCCAAGGCGATCGCCGACATCGCGCCGGCCGGCATGAACCACGTGTTCTTCACCGGTTCGGGCTCCGAAGCCAACGACACCGTGCTGCGCATGGTGCGCCATTACTGGGCAATCAAGGGCCAGCCGGAGAAGAAAGTGGTCATCGGCCGCTGGAACGGCTACCACGGCTCCACTGTCGCCGGCGCCAGCCTCGGCGGGATGAAGGCGATGCACGGGCAGGGCGATTTCCCGATTCCGGGCATCGAGCACATCGACCAGCCCTACTGGTTCGGCGAGGGCGGCGACCTGGACCCGGACGCCTTCGGCGTGCAGGTGGCCGGGCAGCTCGAACGCAAGATCCTCGAGGTCGGCGAGGACAAGGTGGCGGCCTTCATCGCCGAGCCGATCCAGGGCGCGGGCGGGGTGATCATTCCGCCGTACAGCTACTGGCCCAAGGTGCGCGAGATCCTCGACCGCTATGACATCCTGCTGGTCGCCGACGAGGTGATCTGCGGCTTCGGCCGTACCGGCGAGTGGTTCGGCAGCGACTATTTCGGCAACGCGCCGGACCTGATGCCGATCGCCAAGGGCCTGACCTCCGGGTACGTGCCCATGGGCGGCGTGGTGGTGCGCGACGAAGTGGTGCACACCCTCAACGAGGGCGGCGAGTTCTACCACGGCTTCACCTATTCCGGGCATCCGGTGGCGGCCGCGGTGGCGCTGGAAAACATCCGCATCCTGCGCGATGAGCGCATCGTCGAGCGGGTGAAGGCGCACACGGCACCCTATTTGCAAAAGCGCTGGGCGGAACTGGCGGAACATCCGCTGGTGGGGGAGGCACGTGGCGTCGGCATGCTCGGCGCGCTCGAGCTGGTGAAGGACAAGAAGACCCGCGAGCGTTTCACCGACCAGGGCGTCGGCCTGCGCTGCCGCGATCACTGCTTCGACAACGGGCTGGTGATGCGCGCGGTCGGCGACACCATGATCATTTCGCCGCCGCTGGTGATCGGCACCGACGAAATCGACGAGCTGCTGGACAAGGTTCGCCGTTGTCTGGATCTGACGGCCAGGGACATGCGGGCCTGAACGCTGCGGATGGCGGCCGTTACGCAGCCTTTTGTAGCGTCTGGCCTGTTGTAAAAAAGGCCCCGATCTTGCCAGACTGCGCGGGTGCGTCAGGCAGCCGGCCCGATCGCCACGTCACTGCCCCGAACGCTTATTACGATAACAGGAGCTGCACGGATGAAACCCTTTGCCAAGACCCTACTCGCCTTGACGCTGGCCGGCGCCGCCGTCGGGGTCGCGCAGGCCGACAACAAGGTCCTGCACGTTTACAACTGGTCCGACTACATCGCCGAAGACACCCTGGAGAACTTCACCAAGGAGACCGGCATCAAGGTCGTCTACGACGTCTTCGACAGCAACGAAGTGCTCGAAGCCAAGCTGCTCGCCGGCAGCTCGGGCTATGACGTGGTGGTGCCTTCCAACCCCTTCCTGGCCAAGCAGATCAAGGCCGGCGTGTTCCAGAAGCTGGACAAGTCCAAGCTGTCGAACTGGGACAACCTCGACCAGGACCTGCTCAAGGCGCTGGAGCCGAGCGATCCGGGCAACCAGTACTCCATCCCCTACATGTGGGGCACCATCGGCATCGGCTACAACGTCGACAAGGTCAAGGCCGTGCTCGGCGACAACGCCCCGGTCGATTCCTGGGACCTGGTCTTCAAGCCCGAGAACATCGAGAAGCTCAAGTCCTGCGGCGTCTCCTTCCTCGACTCGCCGACCGAGATCCTGCCCGCGGCCCTGCATTACCTGGGCTTCCAGCCGGACAGCGGCAAGGCCGACGAGCTGAAGAAGGCCGAGGACCTGTTCATGCAGATCCGTCCGCACGTGGCCTACTTCCATTCCTCCAAGTACATCTCGGACCTCGCCAACGGCAACATCTGCGTCGCCATCGGCTATTCGGGTGACATCTACCAGGCCAAGTCGCGCGCCGAAGAGGCCGCCAACAACGTCAACGTGGGCTACAACATTCCCAAGGAAGGCGCTGGCAGCTTCTTCGACATGCTCGCCATTCCGGCCGATGCGAAGAACGTCGAGAGCGCGCACGCGTTCCTCAACTACCTGCTCAAGCCCGAAGTGATGGCCGCCATCACCGACTACGTGCAGTTCCCCAACGCCAACGCCGCTGCCACGCCGCTGGTCGACGAGTCCATCCGCAACGACCCGGGCATCTACCCGAGCGCCGAGGTGGCCAAGAAGCTCTACACCTTCCCGGACCTGGATCCGAAAACCCAGCGCGCCATGACCCGCAGCTGGACGAAGATCAAGTCGGGCCGTTGAGCCATGCCGACTCCGGTCCTGTGCCCCGCCGGAGTCGCTCCGGGGTGGCGGTCGCGCCTTGCGGCCGCCACGCCTCCCCTGATTCGCCACCCCATTACGACACGCTGTTGCCCTTTGCGGGCGACAACAGTTGATTTTTCGAGGTTTTTCCAATAAACAGCCCGCCTTTGCCCGCCGGGTGACCGCGGCCTGGAACACGAGGACCCACCATGCGCTCGACGCTCAAGACTCTGCTCGTCACGGCCATCGCCGTTGCCGCGACGACACAGGCCCACGCCGAATCCACCGTGCACATCTACAACTGGTCGGATTACATCGGCGAGTCGACCCTCGATGAGTTCCAGAAGGCCACCGGCATCAAGCCGGTCTATGACGTCTTCGACTCCAACGAGACCCTCGAAGGCAAGCTCCTGGCCGGGCGCAGCGGATACGACGTGGTAGTGCCGTCCAACCACTTCCTCGGCAAGCAGATCAAGGCCGGCGCCTTCCAGGAACTGGACCGCGCCAAGCTGCCCAACTGGGACAACCTCGACCCCGAGCTGCTCGAGCAGCTGCAGAAGAACGACCCGGGCAACCGCTACGCGGTGCCTTACCTGTGGGGCACCAACGGCATCGGCTACAACGTCGAAAAGGTCAAGGCCGTGCTCGGCGTGGACGAGATCGACTCCTGGGCGGTGCTGTTCGAGCGCGAGAACATCGAGAAGCTTTCGAGCTGCGGCGTCGCCTTCCTCGACTCGGCCGACGAGATGGTCCCGGCGATGCTGAACTACCTGGGCCTGGACCCCAACAGCGAGGACCCGGCCGACTACGAGAAGGCCGAGGCCAAGTTGCTCGAAGTCAGGCCTTTCGTCAGGTATTTCCACTCGTCGAAGTACATTTCCGACCTGGCCAATGGCAATATCTGCGTCGCCGCCGGGTTCTCCGGTGACGTGTTCCAGGCCGCCGCCCGCGCCGAGGAAGCCGGCAAGGGCATCGAGATCGCCTATTCCATTCCCAAGGAAGGCGGCAACCTCTGGTTCGATATGCTGGCGATCCCCGCAGATGCCAGCAACATCGACGCCGCCCACGCCTTCATCAACTACTTGCTCGACCCGCAGGTCATCGCGGGTGTCAGCGATTACGTCGGCTACGCCAACCCCAACCTCAAGGCGGGCGAGCTGATGGATGCCGAGGTGTATGAAGACGAGTCGGTCTACCCGCCCCAGGAGGTGCTCGACCGGCTCTACGTGTCGGCCGAGCTGCCGCCGCGGATCCAGCGGGTGATGACGCGAACCTGGACCAAGGTCAAATCCGGTCGTTAAGTCCCGACGCTGTGCCCGGCGCAGCTCGGTAGCCGCCCAGCCTGCTGGCTGGGCCAATTTTCCATCTTCGGGAGTTCGCGCATGGCCGTAGCCTCCAGCGCCTACAAGAAAGCCCTCAGTGGCGAGAGCAAAAGCAAGCAGGTGCTGCTCAAGATCGACCGCGTCACCAAGAAGTTCGACGAGACGGTGGCGGTCGACGATGTCTCCCTGAACATTCACCAGGGCGAGATCTTCGCCCTGCTGGGAGGGTCGGGCTCCGGCAAGTCGACGCTGCTGCGCATGCTCGCCGGCTTCGAGCGGCCCACCGAGGGGCGCATCTTCCTCGACGGCCAGGACATCACCGACCTGCCGCCCTACGAGCGGCCGATCAACATGATGTTCCAGTCCTATGCGCTGTTCCCGCACATGACGGTGGAGCAGAACATCGCCTTCGGCCTCAAGCAGGACAAGCTGCCCAAGGCCGAGGTGGAAGAACGCGTGGCCGAGATGCTCAAGCTGGTGCAGATGAGCCAGTACGCCAAGCGCAAGCCGCACCAGCTGTCCGGTGGCCAGCGCCAGCGCGTCGCCCTGGCCCGTTCGCTGGCCAAGCGTCCCAAGCTGCTGCTGCTCGACGAGCCGATGGGCGCGCTGGACAAGAAGCTGCGCTCGCAGATGCAGCTGGAGCTGGTGCAGATCATCGAGCGGGTCGGCGTGACCTGCGTGATGGTGACCCACGACCAGGAAGAGGCCATGACCATGGCCGAGCGCATCGCCATCATGCACCTGGGCTGGATCGCCCAGGTCGGCAGCCCGATGGACATCTACGAGACGCCCGCGAGCCGGCTGGTCGCCGAGTTCATCGGCAACGTCAACCTGTTCGACGGCGAGCTGGTCGAGGACCTCGAGGACCACGCGATCATCGCCTGCCCGGGCCTGGATAATCCGATCTACGTCGGCCACGGCATCAGCACCCGCGCCGAAGACAAGCGCATCACCTACGCCCTGCGCCCGGAAAAGCTGCTGATCGGCACCGAGTTGCCGGAACTGCAGCGCCCCGGCTACAACTGGGCCCGCGGCGTGGTGCACGACATCGCCTATCTGGGCGGCCATTCGGTCTACTACATCCGGCTGTCCTCCGGCGGCATCGTCCAGGCATTCCTGGCCAATTCCGAGCGCCACGTGAAATGGCCGACCTGGGAGGAGGAGGTGTACGTGTACTGGTGGGACGACAGCGGCGTGGTGCTGCAGGCATGAGCCGGGTCCGGATGAACAACGGGCGCCGCCTGGTCATCGGCATTCCCTTCGTCTGGCTGATGCTGTTCTTCCTGCTGCCCTTCGTCATCGTACTGAAGATCAGCTTTGCCGAAGCCGACGTCGCCATCCCGCCCTATACCGACATCTTCAGCTACGCCGAGCAGCAGCTGCAGGTGGTCATCAACCTGGGCAACTACATCTTCCTCAGCGAAGACCAGCTCTACCTGGCGGCCTATGCCGGTTCGCTGAAGATCGCCTTCGTCAGCACCCTGCTGTGCCTGCTGATCGGCTATCCGATGGCCTACGCCATCGCCCGCGCGCGCAAGGATCTGCAGACCGTCCTGCTGCTGCTGATCATGATGCCCACCTGGACCGCGATCCTGATCCGCGTCTACGCCTGGATGGGCATCCTCAGCAGCAACGGCATCCTCAACGGGCTGCTGCAGGGGCTGGGGCTGATCGATGCGCCGCTGCAGATCCTCAACACCGACACCGCGGTATACATCGGCGTGGTCTATTCCTACCTGCCGTTCATGATCCTGCCGCTCTACGCCAACCTGGTTAAGCACGACCCGAGCCTGCTGGAGGCGGCGTCCGATCTTGGCGCGCGCAATCTCTCCAGCTTCTGGAAGATCACCGTGCCGCTGTCGAAGAACGGCATCATCGCCGGCTGCATGCTGGTGTTCATCCCGGTGGTGGGCGAGTTCGTGATCCCGGAGCTGCTCGGCGGACCGGAGACGCTGATGATCGGCAAGGTGCTCTGGCAGGAGTTCTTCAACAACCGCGACTGGCCGGTGGCTTCGGCCCTGGCGGTGGTGATGCTGGCCCTGCTGCTGATCCCGATCATCCTGTTCAACCGCAACCAGGCGCGGGCGCTGGAGGGCAAGCTATGAAACGCTACAGCTTCTCCAACCTGATCCTGGTGCTCGGCCTGCTGTTCATCTACCTGCCGATGGTGATCCTGGTCATCTACTCGTTCAACGCCTCGCGGCTGGTGACGGTGTGGGGCGGCTGGTCGACGCGGTGGTACGCCGGCCTGCTGGACAACAGCCAGCTGATGGGCGCAGTGATGCGCTCGCTGGAGGTGGCCTTCTACACGGCCATCGCGGCGGTGGCGCTGGGTACCATGGCCGCCTTCGTGCTGACCCGCATCCCCCGGTTTCGCGGACGCACGCTGTTCGGCGGCCTGGTGACCGCGCCGCTGGTGATGCCCGAGGTGATCACCGGCCTGTCGCTGCTGCTGCTGTTCGTGGCCATGGCCCAGCTGATCGGCTGGCCGGCCCAGCGGGGCCTGACCACCATCTGGATCGCCCACACCACCTTCTGCTCGGCCTACGTCGCGGTGGTGGTCTCGGCGCGGCTGCGCGAGCTGGACCTGTCCATCGAGGAAGCGGCCATGGACCTCGGTGCGCGGCCCTGGAAGGTGTTCTTCCTGATCACCGTGCCGATGATCGCGCCGTCGCTGGCGGCCGGCGGCATGCTCTCGTTCGCGCTCTCGCTGGACGACCTGGTGCTGGCGAGCTTCGTGTCCGGGCCGGGCTCAACCACCCTGCCGATGGAGATCTTCTCGGCGGTGCGCCTGGGCGTGAAACCGGAGATCAACGCGGTGGCGAGCCTGATCCTGCTGACCGTGTCGCTGGCGACCTTCCTCGCCTGGTTCATCACCCGGCGCGCCGACAAGCGCCGCGCACGGGCGATGCAGCAGGCCATGGACGACACCGGGACGCCGGGCTTTGGCCAGCCGATCGATAGCCGCAAGACGCTGACCCCGCCTCCCGCCCACAGCTGAGGCTCGCGTTCAGCCCGGCGCAGCGCGCGCCGGGCTGGCCTGCGTTCAATCCTGCCAGTCGCAGAAACAGCCCACCGCCAGCGAATGGGTCGCCGCCACCCGGCGACCCGCGGCCAGGGCCTCGATGATGGGCTCGACGAAGCTGTTGCTCGAATTGCACACCGCGCCTTCGCTGTAGGGCCCGACATAGGCCAGCCGGCCGCTGCGGTCCCAGATCGCCACGGCGGGGCTTGCCGGCAGATCCTGCGCGCCGGACAGCGAGGCGAGCGGCTCCAGCCGCGCCAGCGGCTGCGGCAGGCGACCGGTGCTGCCGGGTTTCTGCACGACATGGAAGGACACGCCCTGGCCGGCGTAGCGCCCGATGAGTTCGGCCAGATGCTGCTGGTTGCCGACGTTGCACGGGCAGGCCGGGTCCCAGAAATGCACCACCCGGATTTCCCCGGAACCGGCCAGCGCTGTGGGCAGCGCCAGGCTTTCGCCGGAAAACACCGCGGTGTGCTCGAAGGGGCGCAGGTAGCGCGCCTGGAACCACCAGAACGCCAGGAGCATGGCGATGACCCAGAGAATGCCGACGAGACCGACCAGCAGGTATTTGTTGCGTAAGGACATGACGACGCTCGTTCGACGGTTTCTCAGCTTGCCACGCCGTGGCGCAGAGCAGAATATCCTGCCCGCTCACGTATGAAGAATCCGATGATGGCCGATTCCCTCGATCCCGACCTGCTGCGCGCGGCCTTGCAACCCCTGGCCCAGGCGACCGACCTGTCGCCCCAGGCGCGCCGTTACCAGGCCTACTACGGCCTGGACCTGCCGCATCGGCGCGGCGTGCACAGCGTTCTGGGGCGTTTCGCCGTGCGCGACTACGAGGTGGTGGCCCAGGCCTGGTGGCCGGACAGCCCGCAGGCGACGCTGGTCGTCCTGCATGGCTTCTACGACCACATGGGGCTGTATCGCCATGTGATCGACTGGGGCCTCGCCATGGGCTTCGCCGTGCTCGGCTGCGACCTGCCGGGGCACGGGCTGTCGAGCGGCCCACGGGCGAGCATCAACGAGTTCGACGAGTACCAGGCGGTGCTGCAGGCCCTGCTCGACGAGGCGCGCCGGCTGGACCTGCCGACCCCCTGGCACCTGCTCGGGCAGAGCACCGGCGGGGCCATCGCCCTCGATCACCTGCTGCACACCGCCCAGCCCGGCGCGCTGGGCGAGACCATCCTCCTGGCGCCACTCGTGCGGCCGCGTTCCTGGGGCTGGTCGCGGGTGAGCTACGAGCTGCTGCGCCGTTTCGTCGACCAGATTCCCCGGCGCTTCAGCGAGAACTCCAGCGATGCCGGCTTCCTGGAGTTCATCCAGACCCGCGATCCGTTGCAGCCGGTCATCCTGCCGACGGCCTGGGTCGGTGCCCTGTCGCGCTGGATTCCCCGTATCGAGGCCGCGCCTGGCTGCCGGCACCGCCCGATCATCGTCCAGGGCGAGGCGGACATGACGGTGGACTGGCGGCATAACCTGCCGGTGCTGCAGAGCAAGTTCGACAACCCCGAGGTGTTGCGGCTGCCGACGGCGCGCCACCATCTGGTCAACGAGAGCGAGGCGCTGCGGCGCGAGTACTTCGACTTCCTGCGCGAGCGCCTCGGCCGCTAGGGGTTACTGGGCGCCGACCGCCAGCGCGGCCCGCAGCGCCTTCAGGGCGGCGTCGTAATAGGCCTTGCCGTCGCTCGACTGGGCGAAGTCGACGTATTCCTGGAGCTCGGCATCCGACAGGTCGCGGTAGACGAACAGCAGGGTGTTGTCGATCTCGCCGTCCATCTGCTGGATCAGCCGTTCGCGCTGGGTATCGAGCAGGCCCTGGGCCTGCCCGCCGCCGAGGATGCCCGGCAGCATCTGGCTCAGGCTGTCGGCGGCCACGCCGGCCAGCGCCAGGCTGACTTCGGCACCGGCCTCGGTGGCCGGCACGGCCTGGGCCAGGTGGCGGATCAGCAGCCGACGGTTGCTGCCCGCTTCCAGGCGCGGCAGGCCGCCGGCGTACTTCTCCAGCTGCTCGCGGCGCCCGGCCAGCACTTCGGCGGACACGATCTTGCGACCCAGCGGGGACTGGTAGAACGCCAGCGCCGGCTGCGGGTCGGCGAGGTTGCTGCGCAATGCCTGTAGCGCGCGGTCGTCCATGGCCTGCGGCGCGAAGCGTTGGTTGCTGTTGTTGACCAGGGTCTTGAACACCGCCGGCGGCAGCGTCTGCTGGTAGCGCTGCTGGGCGCTGGTGAGGGCATCGGCGAAGTTGGCGCGCTGATCGGGCCAGCCGGCGGTTTCGTACAGTTCCTGGTGGGCGTCGGCAAGGCTGTAGAGGCTGAAGGCGAACAAGGCACAAGCTAAAAGGACGCGCATGGGAACTCCTGTCTGGCGGGCATTTTATTTTCCGTGCCCCGGCGGCTGCTTGTCGAGGCTCGATTGGGCGCTGATAGACTGTGCGGAGGTCTTTCGGAGTCCGCACCCTTGTCCTTCACTGTCATCATCGACGACCTCGCCGCGCGGGGATGGTCGTTGCAGCACGCATTCCTGTCCCCTGATCTGACCGCCGATCTGGCCGTCGAGTGCCGCACGCGCGAGGCCGAAGGCGCCCTGCGTCCGGCCGGTATCGGCCGGGGTGACGGGGCCGCGGTGCGCGAGGGTATCCGCGGCGACCACATCCAGTGGCTCGAACCGGGCCAGTCGGCCCCCACCGATGCCTATCTCGCGCTGATGGAGCAGCTGCGCCAGGCGCTCAATCGCGAGCTGTTCCTCGGCCTGGAGGACTACGAGTGCCATTTCGCGCTCTATCCGCCCGGGGCCTTCTACAAGACGCACCTGGACCGCTTTCGCGACGACGACCGGCGTGCGGTGACCACCGCCCTCTACCTCAATCCGGACTGGCAGCCCGAGCATGGCGGCGAGCTGCGGATGCATTTCGACGCTGCGCCGGCGCTCGACGTGGCGCCCACGGGCGGCACGCTGGTGGTGTTCCTGTCCGGCGAGGTGCCCCACGAAGTCCTGCCGACACGCCGCGAGCGCCTGTCGCTGACGGGCTGGTTCCGTCGGCGCGCTCCCGAGCCGCTCTGAGGTTTTCTCCAGGCACAAAAAAGCCCGGCACTTGGCCGGGCTGAAAGAACCACGTTGGCTACATGCCCAACAGGTTGGGCAGGCTCAGCGAGATCGCCGGCACGTAGGTGATGATGATCAGGAAGCTCAGCATCATCGCCAGCCATGGCAGCACGGCGCGGATCACCTGGGTCACCGGCATGCCCGTCACCGCCGAGGCGACGAACAGGTTCAAGCCCACCGGTGGCGTGATCAGGCCGATCTCCATGTTCACCACCATGATGATGCCCAGGTGGATCGGGTCGATCCCCAGCTGGATGGCGATCGGGAACAGGATCGGCGCCAGGATCAGGATGATCGCCGACGGCTCCATGAAGGCACCGGCCACCAGCAGCACGATGTTCACCACCAGCAGGAACATCCAGGGCTGCAGACCGGCTTCGATCACCCAGGCGGTGATCGCCTGCGGGATCTGCTCGGTGGTCAGCACGTGGGCGAACAGCATGGCGTTGGCGATGATGAACATCAGCATGATGCTCAGCTTGCCGGACTCCAGCAGCACCTTCGGGCACTCGCGCAGGGTCAGGTCCTTGTAGACGAACAAGGCGACGAATGCCGAATACACCGCGGCCACGGCCGCCGCTTCGGTGGGGGTGAACATGCCCGAGTAGATACCGCCGAGGATGACCACCATCAGCAGCAGGCCCCAGACGGCCTTGCGTGCGGCGGTGAGCCACTCGCGGAAGGTGGCGCGCGGCAGGGCTGGCAGGTTCTTCTTCACCGCGATGATGTAGATCGCGATCATCAGCGCGAGGCCGAGCATGAGGCCCGGCACGACGCCGGCCATGAACAGCTTGCCGACCGAGGTCTCGGTGGCGGCGGCATAGACCACCATCACCACCGACGGCGGGATCAGGATGCCCAGCGTACCGGCGTTACAGACGATGCCGGCGCCGAAGGCCTGCGGATAGCCGGAACGCACCATGCCGGCGATGGCGATCGAGCCCACCGCCGCTACGGTCGCAGGCGAGGAACCCGACAGCGCGGCGAACAGCATGCACGCCAGGACCGCACCGATGGCCAGGCCGCCACGGATGTGGCCGACGCAGGCGTTGGCGAAGTCGATCAGGCGACGGGCCACGCCACCGGTGGTCATGAAGGCACCGGCGAGCAGGAAGAACGGGATCGCCAGCAGGGTGTAGTGCTCGGAGGTCTCGAACAGCTTGATCGCCAGCGAGCGCACCGAGTCGGGGCTGAAGAAGATGATCGTCATCGAGCCGGCGAGGCCCAGGGAGATGGCCACCGGCACGCCGATGAACATCAGCGCGAACAGCGCGACGAAAAGGAACAGGATGGTCATTTGTGCAGCTCCTCCTGATCGCCACCGAGCTTGGCGGCCTCGGCGGCTTCGTCAGCCAGGCCCAGACCGGTCTGCTGGTTGCGCAGGATGCGTACGAGAATCTCGGCGAAACGGATGAACACCAGGGCGAAGCCGATGGGGACGATCATGCCGATGTGCCATTGCTTGACGCCGATGTGGCCGAGGTCTTCGGCACCGATATTGGCGATGAACAGCGTCTGGATCCACTCGAAGCTGGCGATCGTCAGCAGGGCGGCATAGCCCAGGCAGATCAGGCAGGCGATCAGCCCGATGACCCGCTGAACGGGACGCGAAGCGAGCTTGACCAGCGCATCGACGCCGATATGGCCCGCGGTGCGCACGCCATAGGCCAGGCCGAAGAAGATCAGCCAGCCGAACAGCGCCTTGGTCAGCGCGGTGCTCCAGGTCATGGACTGGGCGAGGCCGATGATGAAGTCGCCGATCGCGAAGAAGAACTCGCTGGCGCCTTCGAACTTGTCTCCAAGATCGTAGAAAAGGGTGTAGAGGTTGTTGAGGATGACGTAGACGAAAGTCACCAGCGTCATGGCGGCCAGAAGAAAGGCGATGAAGCCTTCCTCGAAGTGGTCCCAGACGCGCCGGAGGGCGTTCATGGATGACATCTCCCGATGGACTAGCGGTTGGCGTAGCGAAAGGCTCGGCCGTGCGCAGGGGCAGCGACCATGGCCGGCAGACAGATCAATGAAAGGTGTTATCGACCAAGCCGGGGGCCTGAGCTGGCGCCACCGCGCAATACTGGTGCGTTACGTTTTTTTCACTGCGCTGTCGTTGCGTTAGGTATGCGAAGGGGCCCGGTTGCGGGCCCCTCTGCCAAGGCTAGATTAGCCCTTGTTGGCTGCTTCGGCGGCCTGGATCAGGTCGACACCGATCTCGCCCTCGAACTTCTTCCAGACAGGCTTCATGGCTTCGCGCCACATTTCGCGCTGCTCGGGCGTCAGGGTGATGATTTCGGTGGTGCCCGCATCGAGGATGCGCTGCTTGTCGGCCTGGTTCAGCGCGTCAGCCTGCTCGTTCACCGCGACGGTGACTTCGCTCAGGATGTTCTGCAGCTCGCTGCGCACGTCATCCGGCAGACCCTGCCAGAACTTGGTGTTGGTGATCACCATGTAGTCCAGCAGACCGTGGTTGGACTCGGTGATGTACTTCTGCACTTCGTGCATCTTCTGCGAGTAGATGTTCGAGTACGGGTTCTCGGCACCGTTGACCACGCCAGTCTGCAGGCCCTGGTAGACCTCGGCGAAGCTCATCTTGCGCGGGTTGGCGCGAACGGCCTTGAACTGCTCGTCCAGTACCGCCGAAGCCTGTACGCGGAACTTCAGACCACGGGCGTCCTTCGGCTCGCGCAGCGGCTTGTTGGCCGACAGCTGCTTCATGCCGTTGTGCCAGTAGCCCAGGCCGGTGATGTTCTTGTCTTCCATCGAGCGCAGCAGCTTCTGGCCGGCTTCGCCCTGCTGGAAGCGATCGACCGCGTCGATGTCGTCGAACAGGAACGGCAGGTCGAATACCTGGACGCCCTTGGAGTAATGCTCGAACTTGGCCAGCGACGGGGCGATCAGCTGAACGTCGCCGAGCAGCAGTGCTTCCATTTCCTTGCCATCGCCGAACAGCGAGGAGTTCGGGTAGACCTCGACCTTAACCTTGCCGGGCAGACGCTCTTCAGCCAGGCGCTTGAACATGATCGCGCCCTGGCCTTTTGGAGTGTTGTCCGCTACGACGTGGGAGAACTTGATGATGATCGGGTCGGCCGCATGGGCCAGACCGGCAACGCTAAGGGACAGAGCGCAAGCGAGCGCCTTGGCTGTCAGCTTGAACATTATTGGCATTCCTTTTGTTGTGAAGAACCGCTCCGAGAGCAATCCGGCAGTGAGAGGCAGAACTCCGGCGTCGGCGGCTCGATCGGCATGCCGTACGCCGGGGTAGCCCGACTCGGTTAGTGCGAGAGCAAGGCACGTGCCAGATGGCCATGATTCACTTCCGCTGTGGCCTTTTACCACTTTGCCATGACGAAATGGAGCCTTTTCTTTCCAGGTGCGAACCGGTCTAGCCCGCAGGGTTGCGGGACGCGCGAGGGGGCGTCGGGTGGGTGCCGGTGCCGCGCGCAGGCGACCGGCCGGCACGGGCTCGGACGGGGCTGCAACCGGGCCGCGGCGGGGCGATGTCACCGAAGGTGGCGAAAACCCGCCAGCTACTCGCCATCCTCCGGCGAGGTTCCGCCAGGGTCGGTGAAACTCAGGCCATGTTTGCGCAGCCGGTCGTGCAGGGTCTTGCGCGGCAGGCCGAGCGCCTCGGCGACGCTGCGCAGCGAGCTGTGCGGGCGCGCCAGCTCGGCGGCGATCAGGGCACGTTCGTAGGCCTCGACCTGGTCGCCCAGGTTGCTCGGCGCGCCCTGCTCCGGGGCGCTGGCGACGTCGTCGGGCTCAAGGCCCAGGTCGAGCCCCAGGGCGAAGCGCTCGGCGGCGTTCTGCAGTTCACGCACGTTGCCCGGCCAGCGATGGCGCAGCAGCAGCGCACGTTGCTCCGGCGCGAGGGTGCGCAGGGGCAGGCCGTGGCGTCCGGCCGCCGCCTCGGCGAAGTACTGGAACAGGTACAGCACGTCGCCGTTGCGCTCGCGCAGCGGCGGAATGCGCAGCGGGGCGACGTTGAGCCGGTAATAGAGGTCGGCGCGGAAGCGCCCCTGGTCGGCGGCGTGGCGCAGGTCTTCCTTGGTGGCGGCGATGACCCGGATATCCAGTGGCGTCGACTGGTTGCCGCCCAGTCGCTCGACCACCCGCTCCTGCAGCAGGCGCAGCAGCTTGACCTGGACCTCCAGGCTCATGCTCTCGATCTCGTCGAGGAACAGGGTGCCGCCGTTGGCGAACTCGAACTTGCCGATGCGCCGTTTCTGCGCGCCGGTGAAGGCGCCCGCCTCGTGGCCGAACAGTTCGCTCTCGACCACCGACTCGGCCAGCGCACCGGCGTTGATCGCCACGAAGGGACCGGCGCGGCGGCTGGACAGGTCGTGCAGCGCGCGCGCCACCACTTCCTTGCCCGAGCCGGTTTCGCCGAGGATCAGCACGTCGGCCTGGGTGCCGGCCAGGGCGCCGATCTGCTCGCGCAGGCGTTGCACCGCCGGTGACTGGCCGAGCAGGCGGGTCGAGAGTTCCTGGCGGTCGGCCAGGGCCAGGCGCAGGCTGCGGTTGTCCAGCACCAGCTGGCGCAGGGCGAGGGCGCGCCGCACGCTTTCGAGCAGCGCCTCGCTGGGAAAGGGTTTTTCCAGAAAATCGTAGGCCCCGGCGCGCATCGCCTGCACCGCCAGCGGCACGTCGCCGTGGCCGGTGATCAGCAGCACCGGCAGCTCGGCGTCGCGGGCGTGCAGCTGTTCGAGCAGGGTCAGGCCGTCGACGCCGGGCATGCGGATGTCGCTGATCACCACGCCTGGCCAGTCGGTGGGCAACTGCGCCGCGAGATTGCGCGCATCGCCCAGGCTCACCACCTTGAGGCCGGCGAGGTCGAGGGTCTGGCTCAGCGCCTTGCGCAGGTGCGCGTCGTCGTCGATCAGCACCACCTGCGCCTGGTTGTCGATCTGGCTGACGATCATTGCAGAAGGTCCTCGGTTGGAAAGGCGACGGCGGCGCTGGCCGAGCGTAGCGTCAGGCGCAGCTCGGCGCCGCCGTCGCGATGGTTGCCCAGCGAAAGTTCCGCGTCCAGCGCGCGGATCAGGGTGTCGCAGATCGCCAGCCCCAGCCCCAGTCCCTGGGCGCTGGTCTTGGTAGTGAAGAAGGGTTCGCGGGCGCGCGCCAACGCTTCGTCGCTGAAGCCCGGGCCGTTGTCGCGCAGGGTCAGGATCACCCGCTGGTCGTGCTGCTCCGCGCTGATCCAGATACGCCGCGGCAGGCCCTTTTCATTGAGCGCGTCCAGGGCGTTGGCCAGCAGGTTGGAGATGATCTGGCGCAGGCGCGTTTCACCGGCTTCCACCCAGAGCGTGGCGTCCGGCAGGTCGCGGATCAGCTCGACGCCCATCGCCTGGCGCCGCTTGGCCAGCAGCGACAGCGCATCGTCGATGGCGGGCTGCAGCGCCACCCGTTCGGGCGCATGCCGGTCGCGGCGGGCGAAGGCGCGCAGGTGGGCGATGATCGAGGCCATCCGCGCGGTCAGCTCGCTGATCAGCCGCAGATTGTCCCGGGCCTCGTCGTTGCGGCCATGGTCGAGCAGCACGCCGGCGTTGTCGGCATAGCTGCGGATGGCCGCCAGCGGCTGGTTGAGCTCATGGCTGATGCTCGCCGACATGGTGCCCAGCGCCGACAGCTTGCCCGCCTGCAGGAGCTCGTCCTGCGCGCGCACCAGGTCCTGCTGCGCCTGCTCGCGTTCGAGCACTTCCTGCTTGAGGCGGCTGTTGAGTGCCTCGAGGTCCTGGGTGCGCTCCTGCACGCGCAGCTCCAGCTGCCGCCGCGCCTGGGCATCGTGGGAGAGGCGTTCGAGGAAGTGCCGGCGCCGCTGCATCAGCAGCCCGACCCAGAGCAGCAGCGCCAGCAGGGTCGCGCCGCCGATGGCGACCACGGTGCGGACCGGGCGGTCGATCAGGCTGATCGGCGCGAGGATGCGCACCGTCCAGCCGGTTTCCTTGAGCTCGCGGCTCTGGATCAGCCACTGGTCGGTGTCGAACAGCAGGTTGCGCGGTTCGAGGGTCGGGTAGGGCTGGTGCAGGGCCAGCTCCTCGCGTTCCTCGGCATCCAGCGCGCGGGTGGCGCGGAATCGCCAGTCGGGGTTGGAGGTGAGGATCACCACGCCGTAGGCGTCGGTCACCAGGAGCTTCTCCGGCGTGTTGCCCCAGAGCCGCTCCGTGTGGTCGAGGTCGACCTTGACCACCATGACGCCGATCACCTGGTTGCCCTCGTGAACGGCCGAGCCGAAGTAGTAGCCGCGCTTGCCGGACGTGGTGCCGAGGCCGAAGAAGCGTCCGAGCCGGCCGGCCTTGGCCTGGCGGAAGTAGGGGCGGAAGGCGAAGTTGCGGTTGACGAAGCTGTCCTCGTCGGCCCAGTTGGACGCCGCGAGGGTGTTGCCATCCGGGTCCATCAGGTAGATGACGTCGGCGCCCGTCTGGTTGCGCAGCTGGTTGAGCAGGCGGTTGGCGCGGTCGAGGGCGCCGGGGTTGGCGGCGTCGAGCAGCGCGTCGCGGACCTCGGGCAGGTCGCCGAGGATGCGCGGCAGGACTTCGTAACGGCGCAGCGAACCCAGCAGGTTGGCGACATAGAGGTCGAGGGTCTGCCGGTTCTGTTCGGTCAGCTCGCCGCGGTAGTAGCGCTCGGCCAGCTGCTCCAGGGGCCAGAGCATCGGCACCAGTATCAGGGCCAGCAGGAACAGGCTACGCCAGCGGGGACGTCGGGGTATCGGGGGAAAGGTCATGCATGCTGCGCCAATGGGACCGGCGCATTATGCACGTTCGCCGGGCCGGGCGGGACCGCCCGCGATCGCCTCGCGCGGTGCCTCGGTCAGGCGCCCTGCCGGAAGGCTTCGGCCCGCGGCTCGAGGTTTCGCGGGGTGGCCAGGCACTGCTGCATCGCCGCTTCCCAGTCGGGCAGCCGGAGCGTCCAGTCGCGTTGCAGCTGGCTGCAGTCCAGGCGGGAATTGAGCGGACGCTGGGCCGCGGTGGGGTAATCCTTCGAGGCGATGGGGCTCACCTCGGCGCAGGTCTTACCCTGCTTGCGCAGGTGATCGGCGATGGCGCAGGCGAAGCCGTACCAGGAGGTCTCGCCCGTGGAGGTCAGGTGGTACAGGCCCCAGGGACCGCCGTTGCCGTCGCGCCAGGCCCGTACCATCTGCCCGGTGACCTGCGCCAGGGTCCCGGCCCAGGTCGGCGAGCCGATCTCGTCGGCCACCACCGAGAGGCGGTCGCGCTCCTGCAGCAGGCGCTGCATGGTCAGCAGGAAGTTCTTGCCATGCAGCGAGTAGACCCAGCTGGTGCGCAGCACCAGGTACTGCCCGCCGACCGACTGGATCGCCCGCTCTCCGGCCAGCTTGCTGGCGCCATAGACGCTGAGCGGGTCGGGTTCGTCCTGCTCGGTATAGGGCGTGGACTTGCGGCCGTTGAAGACGTAGTCGGTGGAGTAGTGGATCAGGGGGACGCCGAGGCTGGCCGCTTCCTCGGCGAGTACGCCGGGGCCGGTGGCATTGACCGCGAAGGCCTGCTCGCGGTTGCCCTCGGCGGCGTCCACCGCGGTGTAGGCCGCGGTGTTGATGATCAGTTCCGGCCGCAGCCGGCGTATCTGCTGGCGAACCTGCTCGGGGTCCGCCAGGTCGAGCTCGGTATGGCCGAGCGCGGTTACCTGCCCGTCACCGGCAAGTTCCAACTGCAGTTCACGTGACAGCTGGCCCTGTTTACCGATGATCAGGATGTTCATGCAAAGCACTCCGCTTCGCTGAGGGGCAGGCCGGCGACGTCCTTCGCGGACAGTTGCGGCGCTTGGTCGATGGGCCACTCGATGCCCAGCGCCGGGTCGTTCCAGAGCAGGCTGCGCTCGTGGGCCGGTGCGTAGTAGTCGGTGGTCTTGTAGAGGAACTCGGCCGTTTCGCTGAGCACCACGAAACCGTGGGCGAAGCCTTCGGGAATCCAGACCTGGCGATGGCTCTCGGCGTTCAGGTGGATGCCGAACCACTTGCCGAAGGTCGGCGAGCTGCGGCGCAGGTCGACGGCGACGTCGAAGACCTCGCCGGCGATCACCCGCACCAGTTTCCCCTGGGGCTGCTGGATCTGGTAGTGCAGGCCGCGCAGCACGCCGCGCTGGGACTTGGAATGGTTGTCCTGGACGAACTCGCGCCTGATGCCGGTGGCGTCTTCGAAGCGCGCGGCGTTGAAGCTTTCGTAGAAGAAGCCCCGCGCGTCACCGAACACCTTGGGTTCGATGACCAGCACGCCGGGCAGGCTGGTCTCGATCACGTTCATTCGTGTTCACCCGCGAGCTTGAACAGGTACTGGCCGTAGCCGGTCTTGCCGAACATATCGGCCCGGGCCAGCAACTGCTGGTGGTCGATCCAGCCGTTCTGGTAGGCGATTTCCTCGAGGCACGCCACTTTCAGGCCCTGGCGGTGCTCGATGGTCTGCACGTACTGGGAGGCTTCGAGCAGGCTGTCGTGGGTGCCGGTGTCGAGCCAGGCGAAGCCGCGGCCGAAGCGCTCGACGCGCAGGTCGCCGCGCTCGAGGTAGGCCATGTTGACGTCGGTGATCTCCAGCTCGCCGCGCGGCGAGGGCTTGATCGACTTGGCGATCTGCACCACGTCGTTGTCGTAGAAGTACAGACCGGTGACGGCGAAGCTGGACTTGGGCTTCTTCGGCTTTTCCTCGATGGACAGGGCCTTGCCCGACTCGTCGAAGTCGATCACGCCGAAGCGCTCCGGGTCCTTGACCCAGTAGCCGAACACCGTCGCGCCGCTGGGCTGGCTGGCGGCGCGCTTGAGCTTCTCGGTGAAGTGCTGGCCGTGGAAGATGTTGTCGCCCAGGATCAGGCACACCGAGTCGTCGCCGATGAAGTCTTCACCGATCAGGAAGGCCTGGGCCAGGCCATCCGGAGAGGGCTGCTCGGCGTAGCTGAAGTTCACCCCGAACTGGCTGCCGTCGCCCAGCAGGTTGCGGTACTGCGGCAGGTCGGCGGGGGTGGAGATGACCAGGATGTCGCGAATCCCGGCGAGCATCAGCACCGAGATCGGGTAGTAGGCCATCGGCTTGTCGTAGATCGGCAGCAGCTGCTTGGATACGCCCAGGGTGATGGGGTGCAGGCGGGTGCCGGAGCCCCCGGCGAGGATGATTCCTTTCATGCGCTTTGCTCCAGCGCGCCGAGGCGCTCACGTTGATAGCTGCCGTCCTGTACGCGACGGCACCATTCGAGGTTGTCCAGGTACCACTGCACGGTCTTGCGCAGGCCGGTCTGGAAGGTTTCCTGCGGCACCCAGCCGAGCTCGCGCTCGATCTTGCCGGCGTCGATCGCGTAGCGCAGGTCGTGGCCCGGGCGATCCTTGACGAAGGTGATCAGGTCTTCGAAACGTTCGACCCCGGCCGGCTTCTGGGGTGCCAGCTCTTCGAGCAGGGCGCAGATGCCGCGCACCACGTCGATGTTCTTCTGCTCGTTGTGGCCGCCGATGTTGTAGGTCTCGCCGATCACGCCTTCGCTCACCACCTTGAACAGCGCGCGGGCGTGGTCCTCGACGAACAGCCAGTCGCGCACCTGGGAGCCATCGCCGTAGACGGGCAGTTTCTTGCCGTCCAGCGCATTGAGGATCACCAGCGGGATCAGCTTTTCCGGGAAGTGGTACGGGCCGTAGTTGTTCGAGCAGTTGGTCACCAGCACCGGCAGTCCGTAGGTCCGGTGCCAGGCGCGGACCAGGTGGTCGGACGAGGCCTTGCTCGCCGAGTACGGGGAGCTGGGCGCGTAGGGCGTGGTCTCGGTGAACAGGTCGTCGACGCCGTGCAGGTCGCCATACACCTCGTCGGTGGAGATGTGGTGGAAGCGGAAGGCTTCGCGGCGCTCGGCCGGCAGGCTCTGCCAGTAGGCGCGGGCGGCCTCGAGCAGCTGGTAGGTGCCGACGATGTTGGTGTGGATGAATTCGGCGGGCCCGTCGATGGAACGGTCGACGTGGGATTCGGCGGCCAGATGCATGATGGCGTCCGGCTGGAAGTCCAGCAGCGCCTCGCTTACCCGATCACGATCGGCGATGTCGGCCTGGACGAACCGGTAGCGGGGGTTGTCCTGAACCTCGCTGAGCGATTCCAGGTTGCCGGCGTAGGTCAGCTTGTCGAGGTTGAGAACGCTGTGCTCGGTGTCGAGGATCAGGTGACGGATAAGTGCGGAGCCGATGAATCCGGCTCCGCCGGTGACGAGAATGCGCATGATGATAGGGCTTCCTTGGCGCGCTGTAGAGCAGCAGGCTCTTAGCATATCGGCTGCATAGACACAGCCGTAATTCAAAAATTCCCAAGCCGCCGCAAGGAGCTCGATGACATTTCAGCGAACCCCTCGCCCGGCTGGACGGGCCGACGACGGGCGGGTCGGCGACGGCGCTTAGTCGGACGTGCCTTCGAGCCTGGCGAGCCGCTCTTCGAGCGCCTGCACGCGGGCTTCCAGCGCTTCGAGGCGCGAGGGGGCGACCGGCGCGTCCTCTTCCTCCGCGCCGCCGTCGGCCGGCACTTCGCTGCCGCCCAGCAGGTGCATGTAGCGTTCCTCGCGCTGGCCGGCCTGGCGTGGCAGGCGGGTCGCCAGCGTGCGGCTGGCCAGGCGGTCGAGCTGGTGCTGGACGTCGGCCAGGTCATCGAAGGGTTGCATCCGGCTGCTGCGGGTCAGCAGTTCGTTGAGGGTCTGCGGGCCGCGCAACAGCAGCAGGCCGATCAGCGCCACCTGCGGCGCGGTCAGCTGCAGCGCCTTTTCGACGCGGTGTTCCCAGCGGTCGGCGCGGCTGCCCATGACCATCCGCACCAGCCCCTGCTCCTCGAGCGTGCGCAGGCCCTGGCCGACCTGCCCGGCGGAGAGGTTCATCACCGGCTCGCGGCTGGTCTTCTGGTTGCAGGCCAGCACCAGCGCATTGAGCGTCAGGGGGTAGGTTTCCGGCGAAAGCGCCTGCTTCTCGATCAGGCAGCCGAGGATGCGGGCTTCGGTGGCGCTCAGCGGTTGCGGAGAATTCTCGGTGTCGCCGGGGTCAGACAAGTTCATGGGTTCTCCTTTTGCGAAAGCGCCAAGCCTAGCTGGCCACGGCGCGGTTGCCCACTCTGCGTCAGGCGGGACGGGCCGGGGCGGTTCTGCTTGCCGGCGCTGGCTGCTAGGATCGGACAGGTCACGCGACGTCACCACTTTCACCAAGGGACATTGATGCACGCTGATACCAGGCTACCCGGCACGCTGCGCCTGCAGGACGAGACGTCCGGCAGCCATCTGCAGGTGTCCGGCGACTGGACCCTTGCGCATTACGCGACCCTGCGGCGCGAGGTCGAGCGGGCGCAGCCCAGGGTCAGCCAGGGCGGCACCGTGGATCTCGCCGGACTCGGCGCACTGGACACCGCCGGTGCCGGGCTGCTGGCCGAACTGATAGGCGCCGAGCGACTGGCGCGCGTCGACCAGTGGGCGCCGCAGCTGCCGGGCGAGCGGCTGGCCCTGCTGCGCAGCGTTGCCGATGCGCTGGACGCGCCCGCTGGCGAAGTCGATGACCCGCGCAGCGGCTCGGCGATCGGCGACCTGCTGGCCCACATCGGCCGCACCGTCGCCCATGTCTGGCAGCAGCAGCGCGCCTTGCTCGGCTTCATCGGCCTGACCCTGCAGGCGCTGGCGCTGACCGTCCTGCGTCCGCGCCGCTGGCGGCTCACCGCGCTGGCGTCGCACATCGAGCAGACCGGCCTGGACGCGGTGCCGATCGTCGCGCTGCTGACCTTCATGGTCGGCGCGGTGGTGGCCTTTCTCGGCGCCACGGTGCTGGATGAATTCGGCGCCAGCATCTACACGGTGAGCCTGGTGGCCTTCGCCTTCCTGCGCGAATTCGGCGTGCTGCTGGCGGCGATCCTGCTGGCCGGGCGCAGCGCCAGCGCCTTCGCGGCGCAGATCGGCTCGATGAAGGCCAACGAGGAAGTCGACGCGATTCGCACCCTCGGCCTCGATCCGGTCGAGCTTCTGGTACTGCCGCGGGTGCTGGCCATGCTGGTCGCCCTGCCGATCCTGACCTTCGTCGGCATGCTCTGCGGGATCGTCGGCGGCGCGGTGGTCTGCGTGCTGGCGCTGGACATCTCGGTCGCCCAGTTCGTCGGCATCCTGCAGCGCGACATCGACATCAGCCACTTCCTGGTCGGCCTGGCGAAGGCGCCGGTGTTCGCCTTCCTGATCGGCGTGATCGGCTGCCTGGAGGGCTTCAAGGTCTCCGGCAGCGCCCAGTCGGTGGGCGAACACACCACCTCCAGCGTGGTGCAGTCGATCTTCATGGTGATCCTGGTCGATGCGGTCGCCGCGATGTTCTTCATGGAGATGGGCTGGTGACGGGTTCGCAGGCGTCGACGGCCGAGACGCTGATCGAGGTCCGTGGCCTGGTCAACCGCTTCGGCCGGCAGACCGTGCACGACGGGCTCGACCTGGACATCCGCCGTGGCGAGATCCTCGGCGTGGTAGGCGGCTCGGGGACCGGCAAGTCGGTGCTGCTGCGCAGCATCGTCGGCCTGCGCCGGCCCACCGAGGGCAGCGTGCGGGTGTTCGGCGAGGAACTGCTGGCGCTGAGCCCGTCGCGCCGTTCCGAGCTGGAGCGGCGCTTCGGCGTGCTGTTCCAGCGCGGCGCGCTGTTCACCTCGCTGAACCTGCAGGAGAACGTGGCGCTGCCCCTGATCGAGCATGCCGGGCTCAGCCGCCGCGACGCCGAGCACCTGGCACGGCTGAAGCTGGCCCTGGCCGGGTTGCCTTCCGGGGCGGCCTGCAAGTTTCCCGACGAGCTCTCCGGCGGCATGGTCAAGCGCGCGGCGCTGGCCCGCTCGCTGGCGCTGGACCCCGAGGTGCTGTTTCTCGACGAGCCCACCGCCGGGCTCGACCCGATCGGCGCGGCGGCCTTCGACCAGCTGATCCTGACCCTGCGCGACGCGCTGGGCCTGAGCGTGTTCCTGGTCACCCACGACCTCGACACCCTCTACACCATCTGCGACCGGGTCGCGGTGCTGTCGCAGAAACGGGTACTGGTGGCTGACCGGCTGGAGGTGGTCGAGGCCACCGACGATGCCTGGATCCGTGATTACTTCCACGGCCCGCGTGGCCGTGCGGCACACAAGGCTGCCGAACTTCTGGAGGCTCCCTGAATGGAAACCCGTGCCCATCATGTCCTGATCGGCCTGTTCACCGTGATCGCGGTAGGCGGCGCGCTGCTGTTCGCGCTCTGGCTCGGCAAGTCGAGCATGGACCGTGAGTTCAGGCTCTACGACGTGATCTTCAACCGCGACGTCAGCGGCCTGTCGGTGGGCGGCTCGGTGGAGTACAGCGGCATCAAGGTCGGCGACGTGGAATCGCTGCGCCTGGAACCGGACGACCCGCGCAAGGTGCGCGCGCGGATCCGGGTCTACGCCGACACGCCGATCAAGGAGGACACCCGGGTGCGCCTGGCGCTGGCCAACATCACCGGCAGCATGGTCATCCAGCTGCACAGCGGCACCCCGGAAAGCCCGCTGCTGATCAGCAAGACCGGCGAGCCGCCGATCATCGTCGCCGACCCGTCGCCGCTGGCCAACCTGCTGGCCAACGGCGAAGACCTGCTGGGCAACATCAACAGCCTGCTGGGCAGTGCCAACCGGATGTTCTCCGAGGAGAACACCCAGCGCATCAGCAGCACGCTGGACCACATCGAGCAGGCCACGCGGGTGCTGGCCGAGCAGCGCGGCGATCTCGCCGAGGCGCTCGCCCAGCTCAACGGGCTGGGCCGCCAGACCAGCGCCGCGCTCGAGGAAATGACCCAACTGGCGCGCAACGCCAACGGCCTGCTGGACGAAGAAGGGCGGGGCCTGCTCGACAGCGCCGCGCAGTCGATGGCGGCGCTGGAGCGCTCCACCAGCCGCCTCGACCGGCTCTTCGAGCAGAACCAGGAGTCGCTCAACAGCGGCCTGCAGGGCGTCGGCGACCTGGGGCCCGCCATCGGCGAGCTGCGCCAGACCCTCGGCGCGCTGCGCCGCGTGACCCGCCGCCTCGAAGACAACCCCACCGGCTTCCTGCTCGGGCGGGAACGCATCCAGGAGTTCGAACCATGATCCTCAGCCGTTTGCCGCGCCTCGCTGCGCTGGCCATGCTCGCCAGCCTGACGTCCTGCGCGCTGGTCTCGTCCCCGGATCCGATCGCCGTCTACCTGTTGCCGGGCACCCTGGCCTCGCCGGCAAGCACCGGCCAGCCGGCGGCCGCACCGCTGGACCTGTCCCTGCGGGTGTCCACGCCCCAGGCCAGCCAGATCCTCGGCGGGCCACGCATCGCGGTGATTCCCGAGGGCAACCGGATCAGCAGCTACAAGGGCGCGCGCTGGAGCGACTCGGCGCCGGTGCTGCTGCGCAACCGCCTGGTCGAGGCCTTCCAGGAGGACGGCCGCATCGCCTCGGTGACCAGCGACGACGTGAAGGTCCATGCCGACGTGGAGCTGTTCAGCGACCTGCGCGCCTTCCAGACCGAGTACATCGAGGGCGCGCCGGTGGTGGTGATTCGGCTGGACCTGCGCCTGCTCCACCACGCCAGCCAGCGGATCGTCGCCAGCCAGCGGCTCGAAGTGCGCCAGCCGAGCCGGGGCGAGTCGGTCGACCAGGTCGTGCAGGCCTTCGGCGAGGCCAGCGACCGGTTGTCCGCCGAGGTGGTGAACTGGACCCTGGCGCAGCAGCCCCGTCTGGCGCCTGGCCAGGGGTCTCGCTGAGGGGCGGGGTGTCTGGCCGGCCGAGGCGAAAGGCCCGGCCGGCGTGACCTGCGCGGGTTACATCAGCGGAATGCTGTAGCTCAGGATCAGGCGGTTCTGGTCGATCTTGCGGCCCCCGCTGGCGCGGTAGGTGCCGTTGCGCCACTTGAGCCCGAGGTTCTTCAGCGCGCCGCTCTGGATGACGTAGGCCAGGTCCGTATCGCGTTCCCATTCGGTGCTGTCGCCGCCCGGGCCGAAGTTGTCGCCGCTGATGTAGCGCGCCATCAGCGACAGCCCCGGGATGCCCATCGCGGTGAAGTTGTAATCGTAGCGGGCCTGCCAGGAGCGCTCGTCGGCGTTGGCGAAGGTCGGCGCGATCATCACGTAGTTGACCAGGAAGGCGTCGCTGCCGTTGATGAAGGGGTAGGCCGTGTCGCCGCTCATCTTCTGGTAGGCCAGGCCGAAGGAATGCCCGCTCAGGCTGTAGGTGAACATCGCGCCGAAGGCCTTGTTGTCCACCGTCGCATTGCCGTCGCTGGTCGAACGGGCGTAGCGCAGGTCGCTCTTGAACGACTGGTCCTCGCCCAGGGCGGCCACGTGGGTCAGGTTGACGATGTGCTGCTTGTAGTTGCCGTCGAGCCTGCCGTAGCTGTAGGCGGTGGTCAGGTCCTCGTTCCAGCGGTAGCTGGCGCTGCCGAAGTCGAACTTGTCGGTCTGCCGGCCGCCGGCCACCCCGGACATGATCATGTCCTCGTAGCCGGCTTCACTGCGCAGGCTGTTCTCGGTCAGGCGCCCGGCGTTGAGGGTCAGGCCGTCGATTTCCTGGGACGTGAGCTGGGCGCCGCGAAAGGTCTGCGGCAGCAGGCGCGTGTCGTTGGGCAGGATGGTCGGCAGCCGGGGGATCAGCGTGCCGACCCGCAGGGTGCTCTTGGAGACCCGCACCTTGGCGGTCATGCCGAGGTTGGCGTAATCGTCCGGCGCGGGATCGTTGAAGCCGCCCGGCAGCAGGCCGCTGCCGGCGCGTTCCGGGCTCGAGTCGAGCTTGACGCCGAGCAGGCCGAGGGCGTCGACGCCGAGCCCCACGGGGCCTTCGGTGAAGCCCGATTCGAACTTGAGCAGGAATCCCTGGGCCCATTCCTCGGCCTTGGACTGCGCCACGCCGTCCTGGCGGTTGTCGCTGTTGACGTAGAAGTTGCGCAGTTCCAGGTTGGCGCGACTGTCGCCGATGAAGTCGGCATGGGCGGCAGGCGCCGCGAGGCCGCCGGCCAGGGCGGCGAGGGTGACGGACCGGGCAAGGGGCGTCTTGGGCATCGGGTCGTTCCTTTTGTTGTTGTTG
Organism: Stutzerimonas nosocomialis; assembly: GCF_005876855.1. Taxonomy (GTDB): domain Bacteria; phylum Pseudomonadota; class Gammaproteobacteria; order Pseudomonadales; family Pseudomonadaceae; genus Stutzerimonas; species Stutzerimonas nosocomialis. Next base: position 109,248 of record NZ_QLAE01000002.1, read on the forward strand.
GAAAGGATGGCCAGGTGCGCGGCGGGCGGGGCGCCCGCCGGCAGGTCAGAACAGCAGGTTGGGCAGGCAGGTCGCGATCTCCGGAACCATGGCGATGATCGCCAGGCCCACCAGGTTCACCAGCACGAAGGGGATCACCGACCAGTAGATGTCCTTCATGGTGATGCCCGGCGGCACGATGCCCTTGAGGTAGAAGAGGTTGAAGCCGAAGGGCGGCGTCATGTAGCCGATTTCCATGTTGATCACGAAGAGGATGCCGAACCAGATCGGATCGAATCCCAGCGAGGCCACGATCGGCAGGAACACCGGCAGGGTGATCAGCATGATCCCGACCGGGTCGAGCAGCATGCCCATCACGAACACCAGCGCCATCATCACGATGATCACGCCCCAGCGCCCGCCGGGCAGGTCCATCATCAGCCCCTCGATCAGCGCCTGGGCGCCCATGCCCTGGTAGGCGGAGCTGAAGGCGTGGGCGGCGAAGAGGATCCAGGCGATCATCCCGGTCAGCTTGAAGGTGCGGATCGCCGCCTCGTGCAGCACCGCCCCGCTCAGCTTGCGGTAGACCGCGGCCGAGATCAGCGCGCCGAGCACGCCCATGGCGGCCGCCTCGGTGGGCGTGGTGACGCCGCCGATGATCGAGCCCAGCACCATCGCCACGATGCCGATCGGCAGCAGCACGGCGCGCAGGGCGGTGAGCTTCTCGCTCCAGCTGCCGCGCTCCTCTGGCGGCAGGGCCGGCGCCAGGTGCGGTTGCAGGTGGCTGCGCACGATCACGTAGATCAATGTCAGCGCCACCAGCAGCAGGCCCGGCAGCACCCCGGCGGCGAACATCTTGCCCACCGAGACGCCGCTGATCATGGCGTAGAGGATCATCATGATGCTCGGCGGGATCAGGATGCCCCAGCCGCCGCCGGTGTTGATGCAGCCGAGCACCATGCGCTTGTCGTAGCCACGTTCGAGCATCGCCGGCAGCGCGATGGTGCCCATGGCCACCACCGCCGCGCCGCTGATGCCGACCATCGCGCCGAACACCGCGCAGATGCCCAGGGTGCCGATCGCCAGGCCGCCGCGCATGCCGCCGCACCACAGGTGCATCATCCGGTAGAGGTCCTTGGCCACGCCGGTGCGCTCGAGAATCATCGCCATGAAGACGAACAGCGGGATCGCCACCAGGGTGAAGCTTTCCATGGTGCCCCACATCTGCGAGGCGACCATGTAGAAGGCGTCCACGCCCCAGGTGAAATAGAGGAACAGCACCGACACGCCGCCCAGCACGAAGGCCAGCGGCAGCCCCAGCAGCAGGAAGAACACCAGGGTGAGGAAGAACAGCAGGGTAGTGATCTCGATGCTCATCGGGCGTGCTCCGACGGGCTGTCGGCGGTGTCGTCAGCCTTGTCCAGCGCGATGAGGATGTCCTGCAGCAGCTTGGCGATGCCCTGCAGCAGGAGCAGCGCGGTGCCGATGGGGATCGCCGCCTTGATCGGCCAGATCGGCGGGTTCCAGGCCGAGAACGAGGTTTCCCGGCTGCCGATCGACTCCCATGCCATGGAGCTGCCGAAGTAGAGCAGGGCGGCGGTGAACAGGAAGAACATCGACGAGGTGAAGATGTCCAGGCAGGCCTGGGCGCGGCGCGACAGCGTGCCGTAGAAGATGTCGACGTTGACGTGATCGCGGTGCAGCAGCAGGTAGCCCCCGGACAGCACCACGTAGAGGCCGAACAGCATCTGCCCCAGCTCGTTGGTCCATGACGTCGGCGAGGACAGCACGTAGCGCATGAACACCTCGCCGATCAGCAGCAGGAAGATCGCGAAGATCAGGTAGGCGACCCAGCGACCGATGAAGGAATTGAGCCGGCTGATGCCGTTCACGTAGGCACGAATCACGCGCATTGCTCTGCCCCGACAGGAAATACCGAAAGGAATCGGCCGCGCGCCCGGGGGCGGCGGCCAGGCAACGGGCGACTCAGAGGTAGCCGAGCTCGCCGAGGAAGGCCTTGAGCTTGTCCAGTGCTTCGGCGGCCTTGTCGCTGCGCTTGCCTTCTTCTTCCCAGGTCTTGCGGGCGATTTCGGTCAGGCGCTTCTGCACGTCCTCGGGCAGCGTGTTGACCTCCACGCCCTGCTCCGCGACGGCCTTGTTCAGGGCCACGTGCTCCTGGAAGAGGTATTCGTTGGTGCGGTACCAGAACTGCTCGTCGAGCACCTGCTTGACGATTTCCTGGTCGCGCTCTGACAGCGCGTCGAGGGCCTTCTGGCTGACGATGGTGACGTCGGTGCCGGCGATGTTCAGCGCCGGTTTGACGTGGTACTTGGCCACCTCGTAGAAGCTCATGCTCGCCGCACCCTGGGCCGCGCCCCAGTGGGCCGCGTCGACCACGCCGGTGTCGAGCGCCGGGTACAGCTCGCTGCCGGGCAGGTAGGTGGTGGAGGCGCCGGCCTCGTTGAGGAATTTCTGCAGGGCGCCGGAGGAGCGGATCTTCAGGCGGGTGAAGTCTTCCCAGCTGTTGATCGGCTTCTTCACCACCATCTCGGTGGGATAGACCTTGTCGGTCGCCCAGTAGACGCCGAACTTCGACGCCTCCTCGCGCAGCATCTGCTCGAAGCCCAGCTGCTGGTGGAAGTAGGCCGCTTCCCAGACGTGCTGGAAGGCGAACGGCAGGCCCGAGGCGATGCCCGCCAGGGTGATCTTGTCCTGGGCGTAGCCGGGGGAAATGGTGCCCATCTGGATGATGCCGCGGCTGACCGCGTTGAAGGTTTCCTGCGCCTTGAACAGCGCGCCGGCCTCGAACAGCTGCAGCTGGACGCGACCCTCGGTGCGCCGCTCGATCTCGCTCTTCAGGCGTACCAGGCTGTCCTTGTAGGAACTGCTGGCGCCCGGCCAGTGGGACTGCACACGCCACTTGGCGACGTCCTGGGCGCTGGCGAGGGAGGGGGCCAGCGCGGCGGCGGCCAGCAGGGCGGCGCCGACGGCGAGCTTGAGGGTCTTGAGCGGGGGCGACAATTTCATTTCGGATCCTCTTTCTTGTAATTGTTCTGGGTTCAGAACTGCAACGCGGTACCGATTTTGTCAGCTACACTGGCTAAATGTTTCGCAGTGCGGAATTACCTTTTGCATATCGTTAAGGCGAACCTAGCACGTCAGGACAAATTTTCAACAGCCCATCCGGCGAAAAGCGTTTCGCTGTGATGCGATATCAACCGGCTTGATGGGAGCCGTTTCCGAATTGACGGCCCCGGGCGAGCCGTGACAGCGTCAAAAAAAGGGCTGTTTCGAGGGTGCCCGACGGGAAGCTGGCGGGCCTTGGCGAGACCGCTGGCCGCTGACGTAAAGCTCGCGGCCAAGACCGTTCCCACAGCGGGCCGCGCGTCCGTGGGAACGCGTTCGTGGGAGCGGCCTCGACCGCGAACGCTTGACCACAGAGCAGCCTGCTCGGTGGGATGAATCACTCCGGCGGCAGCGTGCCGGATGAGCGAAAACAACAATAAAAGCGCTGCGTGAGCGTCGATCTGCGCGCAACGCACTGAAGTCCTCGGCCTGAGCCAGGCCGCGTCATGAGAGGTGTCTCGATGACCAATCCCCTGTTCGACCTGAGCGGCAAGGTCGCGCTCATTACCGGTTCCACCAAGGGCATCGGCCGCGCCATCGCCGAGCAGATGGCCCGCTGCGGCGCCCGCGTGGTGATCTCCAGCCGCAAGGCCGACGCCTGCGAGCAGGTGGCCGGCGAGCTCGTCGCGGCCGGCTTCGAGGCCCTCGCGGTGCCCTGCCACGTCGGGCGCAAGGAGGATCTGCAGCGGCTGGTCGACACCACCCTCGCGCACTGGGGTCGGATCGACGTGCTGGTCTGCAATGCGGCCACCAACCCGGTCTACGGGCCGACCCGGGAGATGACCGACGAGGCCTGGGACAAGATCATGGAGACCAACGTCAAGGGCACCTTCTGGCTTTGCAACAGGGTGTTGCCGGGCATGGCCGAGCGGGGCGGGGGTTCGGTCATCCTGCTGTCGAGCATCGCCGGGCTGCGCGGCAACACCACCATCGGCACCTATGGCGTGTCGAAGGCGGCCGAGGCGGCGCTGGCGCGCAACCTGGCCGCCGAATGGGGCCCGGACGGCATCCGCGTCAACGCCATCGCGCCGGGCCTGGTGCGTACCGATTTCGCCAGGGCGCTGCTGGACGATCCCGAACGGCTGCGCCGCGCCGCCGAGAAGACGCCGCTGCGCCGGATCGGCGAGCCGATCGACATCGCCGGGCTGGCGGTCTTCCTCGCCGCCCCTGCCAGCGCCTACATCACCGGCCAGGTGATCGTCGCCGATGGCGGCGAGACGGCCTGCTGAGGGCCTGCCATGAACGGACCGGAACTGATCGATGTCCTCCCGGCCCATCGCTTCGACGAAGCGGCGCTGGCGTCCTACCTGCGCGGACGGCTGCCGGAGATGGGCGAGGCGCTGGTGATCCGCCAGTTCCAGGGCGGCCAGTCGAACCCGACCTTTCTGCTGGAAACCTCCGGCCGGCGCTATGTGCTGCGCAAGAAGCCGCCGGGCAGGATCCTGCCGTCGGCGCACCTGGTCGAGCGCGAGTACCGGGTGATCCGCGCCCTGGGCGAGCAGGGCGCGGTGCCGGTGCCGGCGGCCCACGTGCTCTGCGAGGACGAGCGCATCATCGGCACGCCCTTCTACGTGATGGATTTCGTCGACGGACGGGTGTTGCCCCATCCCGCCCTGCGCGATGCCGGGCAGGGCGAGCGGCGGGCGATCCACTTCGCTGCCATCGATACCCTGGCCGCGCTGCACCGGGTCGACGTCGAGGCGATCGGTCTGGCCGACTACGGCAAGCCCCAGGGCTACATGGCGCGCCAGGTCAAGCGCTGGAGCGGCCAGTACGAGGCCTCGCGCACCGGCGACATGCCGGCCATGGACAAGCTCATGGCCTGGCTGCAGGACCGGTCGCCAGCGCACGACGAAACCGCCATCGCCCACGGCGACTACCGGCTGGGCAACCTGATGGTGGCGGGCGACGCGCCGCGGGTGACGGCGATCCTCGACTGGGAGCTGTCCACGCTCGGGCATCCGCTGTCGGACCTTGCCTACTACTGCCTGCCCTATCACCTGCACTGCGAACACGAAGGCATGCGCGGCCTGGTCGGCCTCGATCTCGCCGCGCTGGGCGTGCCGAGCGAAGCCGACCTGCTGGCGCGCTACTGCCAGCAGAGCGGGCGTGACGGCATCGACGACTGGCACGTGTTCCTCGCCTTTTCCCTGTTCCGCCTCGCGGCCATCGTCCAGGGCGTCTACGCCCGCGCGCTGCAGGGCAACGCCAGCAACGCCGATGCGCTGGAGGTCGGCAAACGTGCCGGCATCCTCGCCGAAACGGGCTGGGCCATCGCCCAACGTGGCAACGGAGTCCTTTCGCCATGAGCTATCCCCTGCTGCGTCGCGTGCTGCTGACCAACGACGACGGCATCGCCGCGCCGGGCCTCGCGCTGCTCGAACGGCTCGCCGCCGAACTGGCCGAAGAGGTCTGGGTGGTCGCGCCCGAACACGACCAGAGCGGCACCGGCCAGGGCATCTCGCTGCATGCGCCGTTGCGGGTGTTCGCCCACGGCGAGCGGCGCTACGCGGTGTCCGGCACCCCGTCGGACTGCGTCATGTTCGCCATGGCCGAGTTCCTGCGCGACAGCCCGCCGGACCTGGTGCTCTCGGGCATCAACAGCGGCGCCAACATCGCCGACTCGGTGCCGTATTCGGGGACCATCGGGGCGGTGCTCAGCGCCGATCTGCTGGGGCTGCCGGCGATCGGCCTGAGCCAGGCCTTCCTCGATCGCGCCGCCATCGACTGGTCGCCGGTGCAACGCTATGCGGGCAGCCTGATCCGCGCGCTCTGGGCGCGCCGCGAAGCCGATGGCTGCTGCTGGAACCTGAATTTCCCGGCCTGTCCGGCCGCCGAGATCGGCCAGCTGCGCATGGCGCGCCAGGCGCGGGGTTCGATCCGCGCGCCGCGCCTGCTGGCCGGCCGGGATGCCCGCGGGCTGCCTTACTGGTGGCTGGGCTTCGAACGCTCGTCGACGCAGATCGTCGCGCCTGATGCGGATGTCACCGCATTGCGCGACCGCTGCGTCGCCATCACGCCGCTACGCGATACGCGTGGCTGGCTCGAATGGGGCCAGGAACAGCGCCTGGCCGACCTTGAACGGGAGACGTCACGATGAAGTTCGAACGCCATTACGGCGTCTGGCCGCGCCAGTTGCCCAAGACCCTGTCGGTCCCGCAGACCAGCCTGTTCACCAACCTGGAAATCGCCGCCCGGCGTTTTCCGGACAAGACCGCGATCGTCTACTACGACACCCGCATCCGCTACGCCGAGCTGCTGCGCGAGGTCGAGGCGCTGGCCGGTTACCTGCAGCACCTGGGCGTCGGGCGTGGCGACCGGGTGCTGCTCTACATGCAGAACGCGCCGCAGTTCACCATCTCCTACTACGCGATCCTCCGGGCCGACGCGGTGGTGGTGCCGGTCAACCCGATGAACCACAGCGCGGAGCTGGAACACTACCTGGCCGATACCGGTGCAGCCGTCTGCCTCTGCGGCCAGGAGCTGACCGGCTTCATCGCGCCGCTGGTGGGCCAGGCGCAGCTGCGCCACGTGATCGTCACCGCCTACCGCGAGTACCTGCGCCAGCCCACCGACCTGGCGCTGCCGCCCGAACTCACCGACGAGTCGCCGCTTGCCGCCTTCGAGGGGGCCATCGCCTGGCAGGACGCGCTCGCGGCCGGGCATCGGCCCTCGGCGCACCTGGCCGGGCCGGACGACCACTGCGTGTTCCCCTACAGCTCCGGCACCACCGGCGCGCCCAAGGGGTGCGTGCACACCCACCGCTCGGCGATGGCCACGACGGTGCACCGGCTGGTGTGGAACGGCAGCACCTCGGAAACGGTGATCCTCGCCACGCTGCCGTTCTTTCACGTCACCGGCATGCAGGGCGCGATGAACGGGCCGATCTACCTGGGCGGCACCAGCGTGGTCATGACCCGCTGGAACCGCCAGGTCGCCGCGCAGCTGATCGAGCGCTACGCCATCAACGCCTGGATCAACATCGCCACCATGGCCATCGACTTCCTCTCCGATCCGGATATCGAGCGCTACGACCTGTCGAGTCTGAAAAGCATCGGCGGCGGCGGCGCGGCGATGCCGAGCGCGGTGGAAGAGAAGCTGCAGCGCCTGACCGGGCTGCACTACATCGAGGGCTATGGGCTGTCGGAAACCATCGCCGCGACCCACATCAACCCGGCCGAGCGGCCCAAGCCCCAGTGTCTGGGCATCCCGGTGTTCGACGTGGACAGCCGGATCATCGACGTCGCCAGCCTCCAGGAGCTCGGCCCCAACGAGGTCGGCGAGATCGTCAGCCACGGGCCGCAGCTGTTCGAAGGCTACTGGAACCGCCCCGAAGAGACGGCGCAGGCCTTCATCGAGCTGGACGGCAAGCGCTTCTTTCGCACCGGCGACCTGGGCTACTACGACGAAGAGGGCTACTTCTTCATGGTCGACCGGGTCAAACGGATGATCAACGCCTCGGGGTTCAAGGTCTGGCCCTCGGAGGTGGAGAGCCTGATGTACCGTCATCCGGCGATCCAGGAGTGCTGCATCATCGCCACCCCCGATCCGCGCCGCGGCGAGACGGTCAAGGCCTGCGTGGTGCTGCGCCCGGAACGGGTCGGCCAGGTCGGCGAGCAGGACATCATCGACTGGTGCCGGGAGGAAATGGCCGCCTACAAGGTGCCGGCGGTGGTGGAATTCCGCCAGTCGCTGCCGCGTTCCTCCACCGGCAAGCTGATGTGGCGCGTCCTGCAGCAGGAAGAGGATGCCCGCCAGGCGCTGCGCGCCACCTCCTGAGCCGCCGGGCGTGATTAGATAGGCCTTTCGCTCCGGCAACTGCCTGTGGAGGCCCGGTTGGCTGGTCGTGCTGAAACTCTCGAACGCCCCCTCGCCCGGACCGGCGAGCGGCTGCACAAGGGCACCATCTCGGCCCAGCTGGTGGCCGAGGCGCTGCTGGACATCGAACGGCGCGGCCACGACGGCGCGGCCCTGCTGCGCGCGGCCGGAATCGAGCGGCCGTCGTCCGAAGGCGAGGGGAGGGTGACCGCCCAGGCCTACGCGCGGCTGTGGCGGCTCAGCGCCCGGCTGCTCGACGATGAATTCTTCGCCATGGACAGCCGTGGCCTGAAGGCCGGCAGCTTCGCCTTCATGGCCCGCGTCGCCCAGGGCGCGGCCAGCCTCGGCGAGGCGCTGGAGACCATGCTCGCCTTTCTTCGCCTGTCGCTGGACGACCTGGCACCGCGGCTCGAACGCGGCAACGGCCTGGCCGAGATCGTCCTCGACCACCGCGCCGGCCACCTCCCGCGCGCCTTCACCTGTTTCACCCTGTGGATGATCATCCACGGCCTGGCCTGCTGGCTGGCGGGGCGTCACCTGCCGATCCTCGGTATCGACCTCGAAGGCGAAGCGCCGCGCCGTCTGGACGATTATCGCGTCAAGTTCACCGACAATCTGCGCTTTGGTCGTACCGAAAGCCGCCTGCTGCTCAACGCCGACTGCCTCGGGCAGCCGGTGCGACGCAGCGCGGCCGAGCTGGAGCCTTTCCTCGCCCGCGCGCCGGGCAACATCCTGGTCCGCTACCGCGATCCGCAGGGCCTCGGCGCGCGGGTCCGGCAGCACCTGCGCCGGTGTGATGCCGGCAACTGGCCGGACATCGAGGCCCTGGCCGCGCAGTTCCACGTGGCGCCCTCCACCCTGCAGCGCAAGCTCGCCGCCGAGGGGCAGTCCTACCAGCGGCTCAAGGACCAGTTGCGCCGGGACCTGGCCCTCGAACACCTCGCCCGGGGCGAGGGCAACCTGGCGCAGCTGTCGCAGGATCTGGGCTTCGCCGACGCGAGCGCCTTCCACAAGGCCTTCAAGAAGTGGACCGGCTCGACACCGGGGCGCTACCGGGCGCTGCTGGGCGAACCCGAGGCGGACTGATCGCGCCTCGTCGGCGACTGTCAAAACCTCTCACCCCGGTCGAGACGTTCGGCCATTGGCAGGCCGGCGGGGCGGGGCGAATATCCGGGCCATACCGGACATCCGGTTCATCGCGCGGGAGGCGAGCATGCAGATCGACGGCAGGACATTTCTCATCACCGGCGCGGGCTCCGGGCTCGGCCTCGCCACGGCGACCGAGCTGGCGGGCCAGGGCGGACGCGTGGTGCTGGTCGACATCGACGAGGCCCGCGGGCAGGCGGCCGCCGAGACGCTCGGGCAATCCGCGCGCTTCGTCAGGGCCGACATCACCCGGGAGGCCGACGCGGCGCAGGCGGTGGCGGCGGCGCTGGACGCCTTCGGCGCCCTGCACGGGCTGGTCAACTGCGCCGGTATCGCGCCGGCCGAGAAGATCCTCGGCCGCAATGGCGTGCATGGCCTGGAGCGCTTTCGCCAGGTCATCGAGGTCAACCTGATCGGCACCTTCAACATGCTGCGCCTGGCCAGCGAGGCGATGGCGAAGGGGCAACCCGGGGCGGACGGCGAGCGCGGGGTCATCGTCAACACCGCCTCGGTCGCCGCCTTCGACGGCCAGATCGGCCAGGCCGCCTATGCCGCGTCCAAGAGCGGCGTCGCCGGTATGACCCTGCCGGCGGCACGCGAGCTGGCCCGTTCGGGCATCCGGGTGATGTGCATCGCCCCGGGCATCTTCCAGACGCCGATGATGGCCGGCATGCCCCAGGAGGTTCAGGACTCGCTGGCCGCCAACGTGCCGTTCCCGCCACGCCTGGGCCGGCCCGAGGAATTCGCCGCGCTGGTGCGGCACATCGTCGAGAACGCCATGCTCAACGGGGAGGTCATCCGCCTGGATGGCGCCCTGCGCATGGCGGCCAAGTGAGGGGGGCAAGATGAACACGAACAACGATCCGGTCGTCATCGTCAGCGCCGTGCGCACGCCCATGGGCGGTTTTCTCGGCGCGCTCAAGGGGGCGACGGCCGCCGAACTCGGCGCCACCGCCATTCGCGCGGCGGTGCAGCGCGCCGGCGTGGCGGTCGAGCGCATCGACGAGGTGGTCATGGGCTGCGTGCTGCAGGCCGGCCAGGGCCAGGCCCCGGCGCGTCAGGCGGCCCTGGGCGCGGGCCTGCCGCAGGGGGTGCCCTGCTCGACACTGAACAAGATGTGCGGCTCGGGCATGAAGGCGGTGATGTCGGGTTACGACGCCCTGCTGGCCGGCAGCGCCGAGGCGGTGGTCGCCGGCGGCATGGAGAGCATGTCCAACGCGCCCTACCTGCTGGAGCGGGCGCGCACCGGCTACCGCATGGGGCATGGGCGGGTGCTGGACCACATGTTTCTCGACGGCCTGGAGGATGCCTACGACAAGGGCCGGCTGATGGGCACCTTCGCCGAAGAATGCGCATCGGCCTATACCTTCACCCGCGAACAGCAGGACGGCTACGCCATCGCCTCCCTGGAGCGCGCGCAGCGGGCGATGCGCGAAGGACTGTTCGCCGACGAGCTCGTCGCGGTGGAAACCACGGCCGGCCGCGAGCAGGTCACCGTGAGCGAGGACGAGCAACCGCCCAGGGCACGCCCGGACAAGATTCCCACCCTCAAGCCGGCCTTTCGCGAGGGCGGCACCGTGACGGCCGCCAACGCCAGTTCCATTTCCGATGGCGCGGCGGCGCTGGTGCTGATGCGCCTGTCCCGGGCCGAGGCCCTGGGGCTCACGCCGCTCGCGCGCATCGTCGGCCACGCCTCGGTGGCCCAGGCGCCGAACCTCTTCACCACCGCGCCGGTGGGTGCGATCAACCGCCTGCTCGAGCGTACCGGCTGGGCGCTGCCCGAGGTCGATCTGTTCGAGATCAACGAGGCCTTCGCGGTGGTGCCGATGGCGGCCATGCGTGAGCTGGACATCCCCCACGAGCGGCTGAACCTGCATGGCGGGGCCTGCGCCCTGGGCCACCCGATCGGCGCCTCGGGCGCGCGGGTGCTGGTGACCCTGCTGCACGCGCTGCGCCATCACGGCCTTACGCGTGGCGTGGCCTCGGTGTGCATCGGCGGCGGCGAGGCCACCGCCGTGGCCCTCGAGCGGCTCGACTAGCGCCCGGCGCGGCCGCTCAGTTGAAGCGGCCGTGCAGACCGCCGACGCTGAAACGGCCGGCACCGAGCAGGGCGACGGCCACCGCGGCGAACAGGAACATCGCCTGCAACTCGATGGCGGAGCCGCCCATCGCATTCAGCGCGAAGAGTTCATTCGCATGCGCCAGGGCCAGCGCCACGATCATGTTGATCGCCACCACCAGCGCGGCGATGCGGGTGTAGAAGCCGGCGATCATCAAGGCCGGCGCCACTACCTCGCCGACATAGACCCCATAGGCGAACACTCCCGGCAGGCCATGGCCGGTGAGCATGCCGGCAATCGCGCCGACGCCGTGCTGCAGCTTGAAGATGCCGTGCAGCAGGATGAGCAGGCCGAGCGCCACGCGCAGAACCAGTTTTCCAGTGTCTTCGGTATTCATGTCTTCCTCGCTGATCGATGGGCGCGCTTGCCCGGGTGCCGGATTCGGTGACGGCTTCTGGTCGTTATAGACCACCGCGCCTCGGAACGGATGGATGACGCCGCGCGCCCCGCCTCTGCGCCGAGCCGACGGCTGACGCCGCCTGGCCGTTGCGAACCCGAGGCCGACTTCTACGCTGAACCTTGCAGGCAGCACGACCCCGCGCAGGAGGCGACCTCCGACAACAAGACCGAGGAACACCCATGACAATAACAACGGGTTCCCTGCGCGCGTTGCGCTACGGGCTGACGCCCCTTGCCCTGGCCCTCTGCTTCACCGCCACGGTCCACGCCCAGAACGCGCCCGCGTCGCGTATCCAGGTCGAGAGCCTGTCCAGCCGTGCGGACACGCTCACCGGCGACGATGCCCTGATCCGCATCACCCTGCCGTCTTCCGCCTCGGGCGAAGGCCTGCGCGTGCTGCTCAACGGTGCGGACGTGACGGCCGCCTTCGACCCATCGGCCGATGGGCGGGTGCTGACCGGCCTGGTCGAGGGCCTGCGTCCGGGCGGCAACCTGCTCATGGCTATCGCGCCCGGCGCGGCGGCCAAAGGCCTGATGCTGACCAGCCATCCGCTGTCGGGCCCGGTGTTTGCCGGACCCAAGCAGCAGCCGTTCGTGTGCGAGACGGAGGAGTTCGAGGTCTATCCGGGCGGTGGCACCCTGGGCCCGGCCCTGGACGAGCACTGCACCGTGGCGCGACGGGTGGACTACGTCTATCGCAACACCCAGGGGCGGTTCGCCCGCTACGACCCGGCCGTGCCGCCGGGCGATCTCGCCACCACGACGACCCTCGACGGCAACACCGTGCCCTACGTGGTGCGGCTGGAGACCGGCACCCTCAACCGCGCGATCTACCAGACCGCCGTGCTCGATGACCCCGCTCGGCCCGGGCCGGGCATCGACCTGCGCGACGGCGCCTGGAACGGCCGGCTGGTCTACACCTTCGGCGGCGGCTGCCGCTCGGGCTGGTACCGCCAGGGCAACAGCACCGGTGGCGTGCTCGACGACCGTCACCTCTCGCGCGGCTTCGCCACCGCCTCGGCATCGCTGAACGTGTTCGGCAACCAGTGCGACGACCTGCTCGCCGCCGAGACCATGATGATGGTCAAGGAACGCTTCATCGAGGCCTACGGGCCGCCGCGCTACACCATCGGCTGGGGCTGCTCGGGCGGCTCCTACCAGCAGCACCAGATCGGCGACAACTACCCGGGCCTGCTCGACGGCATCATCCCGATGTGCAGCTTCCCCGAGGTCGGCTTCGGTACCGTCCACACCCTGGCCGACTCGCGCCTGCTGCTGCACTACGCCAGGACCACCGAGATACCCTGGGCGCCGGAGCAGCTGCGGGCGGTCTCGGGCTTTGCCCGGTTCAACACCATCGGCAACCTGGACAACGGCGCCGCGCGCATCGACCCAGTGCCCGGGCGCGACGACGGCCGTGCCTCGGCCGAGTTCGATGCCTCGGTGCCGGCCGCAGAGCGCTACCACCCGCTGAACAACCCCGACGGCGCCCGCGCGACGGTCTACGATCATGCGGTGAACAGCTACGGCCGCGACCCGCGCACCGGCTTCGCCCGCCGTCCGCTGGACAACGTCGGTATCCAGTATGGATTGCAGGCGCTTAACGCCGGGCAGATCAGCAAGGCGCAGTTCCTCGATCTGAACGAGCACATCGGCGGGCTGGACATCGACGCCAACTTCACCGGGCAACGGATGGTCGCCGACCGCCAGGCCACCCGGGCGGCCTATCAGACCGGACGCCTGCTCTACGGCGGGGCGGGGCTGTCGGAAATGCCGATCCTCGATTACGACCTGATGTACACGGATCTGGAGCCGGGCGGCGACATCCACCTGAAGTTTCACCACTTCTCCACCCGCGAACGGCTGCTCGAGGCCAACGGCCACATCGACAACCACGTGATGTGGAGCGGCGGGGCGGGCTATCCCGAGGGCGAAACCGGCGCCGCCCGTACCGGCTACATCCAGGACCGCGCGCTCGAAGCGATGGACCGCTGGCTGGCCGCCATCTCGGCCGACCCGGGCAGCGCGACGCGGGCCGAGAAGGTGGTGCGCAACAAGCCGGCCGACCTGCAGGACGGTTGCTGGACGCGCGACGAGCAGCCGAGCTTCATCGCCGAGCCGCAGACCTTCGGCGGCCGTGGCAGCTCGGCCTGCAACGACCTGTACCCGGCATTCCCCTCGCCGCGAATGGTCGCCGGCGGGCCGCTGGCCTCGGACGTGATCAAGTGCCAGCTGCGCCCGGTGGACGAGCGCGACTACCAGGTGAGCTTCGATCCCGACGAATACGCCCGCCTGACCCGCATCTTCCCCAACGGCGTCTGTGACTGGGAGCTGCCCGGCGTCGGCCAGCAACCCGTGGTCGGCACCTGGCTGCGGTATCTCGGCGAAGGGCGCTACGTGCGCGACGCGGTTCGGCCGGCGCGTTGACGCCGAGCCCCCGGGGCGGTCGATGATCGTCTGCCCCGGGGTCTGCACGATTTTGTTACCTGTCCGGACGGCGATGGCGGCCCCCGGGGTGAACGGCGGCCAGGCGAGCAGGGTCGCAAAAAGGACCGATTCGCCCGGACGCCCTTGCCGTGCGAACGAGACAGCCAGGAGCCCTGCCGATGATCCGTTCTCTTTCCACCGTGAGGGGTGCGTCTCCCGATACCGAATACGCGACGGGACTGCGCCGCTGGGGCGCGCCGGTGCTGCTGGCGCTGGGCCTGGCGCTGCTCGGCGGTTGCGGCGACGGCGAGCCGGACGCCCCGGAGCAGCCGGCGGCGGGCACCGAACAGCCCGCGACCCCGGACAGCCCCGACGCCGCGGGCCTGCAACACCCCAGCGAGCACCTGAGCGTGACCCGCTTCCCGGGCGAGCTGGCCGACGCCGACCGCGAGGCCTGGCGCGAACAGGCACCGGAGATCGAGCGCATCGAGATCGCCTCCTCGGCCGACGATGCCGCGCAACCGGCGCTCTACTACGACTCCGGCTCCGAGCAGGACAAGCCGCTGCTGCTGGTGCTGCACAGCTGGAGCACCGATTACCTGCAGAACATCGACATTCCGCTTGGCCAGTTCGCGGTGGCCAACGACTGGGTCTTCATGCACCCCGATTTCCGCGGGCAGAACGACGGCCGCCCGGAATCCACCGCCTCGGACCTGGCGATCGCCGACATGCAGGATGCGCTCGACTACGCGCTGGACAACGCCCGCGTCGATCGCTCGCGCATCTACCTGCTCGGCTATTCGGGCGGCGCGCTCAACGCGATGCACCTGGCCAGCCGCAACCCCGACCTGTTCGCCGGCGTCTCGCTGTGGGTCCCGGTGTACGACTTGGTCAGCTGGTATCGCTGGAATGACGAGCGTGGCGAGAAATATGCCGGGGAAATCGCCCAGGCCTGCGGCGGCGAGCCGACCTCGGGCACCGACGCGCACGAGGAATGCGTCAAGCGCAGCGCGAAGGCGCACATCGACGACGCGGCCGGCAAGGTGCGGATACGCATCGCGCACGGCATCGGCGACCAGACGGTGCCGCCGGACCAGGCGCTGCACGCCTTCAACGACCTGGCCGACGAGTCGGACCGCATCCCCCAGGAGCAGATCGACCAGCTGATGGCAGACCGCAAGGTACCCGAGGCGCTCGAAGGGCGCTCGATCCATGCGCAGGAGGACCATGCGCGCTTCGACGAGGCCGGCGCGCCCGTGCTGCTGCACCTCAAATCCGGGCTCGCCGAGCTGATCCTGTTCGACGGCGAACACGACATGCTCTACCGCCCGGGGCTCGAATGGCTCGCCGAACAGGAGCGCTGATGAAGGCAACCATCACCGGGGCCGCCGCGTCCCTTCGCCGTCTCTCCAACCCCTGGCGCAGCGGGCGTGTCGCCCCGGCAGCGCTGGCGATCGCCGCGGCCTGCCTGCTGCCGGCGTCCGACGCGCTCGCCCGGGACTGGTCCGAAGTCCCCGGTCCGCTGGCCGGCCCGCCGCGCATCATCGGCCACCACGGGGCCGCCTGCCTGATCGGCGCGCAGCAGTTGCCGGCCGAGGGCGTCGGCTACCAGGCCGTCGACCTGGAGCGCCGCCGCCACTATGGCCATCCCGAGCTGCTGGACTACATCCAGACCCTGGGTCGCCGCGTCGCCGAGGCCGGATTCGGCCCGATGCTGGTGGGCGACATGTCCCAGCCGCGCGGCGGGCCGATGAGCTACGGGCACGTCAGCCACCAGAGCGGGCTGGACGTGGACATCTGGTTTCGCCTGGACCTGCCGGTACTCGACCGCAGCGAGCGCGAAGGGCTCGAACAGCCGATCCTGGTCGACCCGAAGACCGCCCGGCTGGATGCGCGCTGGACCGATCGACATGCCGAGCTGATCCGCCTGGCCGCGGACGACCCGCGCGTGGCGAGGATCTTCGTCGACGGCGCGGTCAAGCGCGACCTCTGCGACCGCGAGTGGGACGACCGCTCCTGGCTGCGACGCATCCGCCCCTGGCCCTGGCACGACGAACACCTGCACGTGCGCCTGCGCTGCCCGGCGGACCAGAAGGAATGCGTCGACCAACCCGAGCCGCCGGCAGGCGACGGCTGCGCCACCATCCTGCCGACCCCGCGCCCCTTGGTCGAAGCCAGCCCGGTACGACGCCTGCCCCCGGCCTGCGCCGCCGTGCTCGAGCAGTAGAGACCCTCAGTGGAGCGCTCAGCTGGTCGACGCCTCGGCAGGCCTGCGGCCGGGATTCCGGGCTCTGGTGGAAACCGGGCATGAAAAAAGGGCGCCACCGGCGCCCTTGATGGGTGACGCGCGGGTTCAGTTCCACCAGCGCGGCAGGCCTTGGCGGTCCTTGCGGAACTCGGCGCGCGAGGCGCTGCGTTCTGCCTTCGCTTCGACTGCGGTGTCGGTCGTGCGCGCATCGGCCAGTTCGATGTTTTGCTGAGCCGGCTCGGCACGGCTTGCTTCGACGCGGGTCGCCTGGGTGGAGGCGAGGTTGGTGTCTACCGTGGCGGCAAGGGCGTTACCGGCGAAAGCGGCGACGAACAGGGACGCGATGATGTGCTTGCTCATGATGGGTTCCTCAAGGTTGTCGGTGACTTCGGTGCCCATGGTGGCGGCCGAGCGCGCGCATGAGAAACGCAGAGGATCACTAGTGAATATCGACGCGATCGATCCGGTCATCGTCGTATCCGGGTGAGGGCGGGCCAGGCTCGCTACAATCGGCGGCTTCCATCGCTCCCAGGAAAACGGCGTGAACCAACAGCAGGGCTTCGTCCTCACCCGCCATTGGCGCGACACGCCGACAGGCACCGAAGTCGAGTTCTGGCTGGCGACCGATGACGGGCCGCGTCGTGTCCGGGTGCCGGATCAGGTGTCCACCGCCTTCGTTCCGGTCGCACAGCGCCAGGCCGCCGAGGCCGTGCTGCGCGGCGAGCGGGGTGTCGAGCTGCGCCCGCTGGAGCTGCGCGATTTCCGCCAGCGGCCGGTGTTCGGGCTGTACTGCCGCCAGTACCGCCAGCTGCTGCAGCTGGAAAAGCGCCTGCGCGCCGCGGGCGTCGACGTCTACGAGGCCGATGTCCGCCCGCCGGAGCGCTATCTCATGGAGCGCTTCATCACCGCGCCCGTGGGGTTCGACGGGCAGGCCGAGGGCGACGGCGCGCTGCAGGTCGCCCAGCTCAGGCCCATGCCGTCCTATCGGCCGCGCCTGAAGCTGGTCTCGCTGGACATCGAGACCACCGCCCGTGGCCAGCTCTATTCCATCGCGCTTGAGGGCTGCGGCCAGCGGCAGGTGTACATGCTCGGCCCGCCCAACGGGGACGCCGGGCAGGTCGACTTCGACCTCGAGTACTGCGACAGCCGCGGCGAGTTGCTCGAACGGCTCAACGCCTGGCTGGCCACCCACGACCCCGACGCGATCATCGGCTGGAACCTGGTGCAGTTCGACCTGCGGGTGCTACATGAGCATGCCCAGCGGTTGAAGATTCCCCTGCGCCTGGGGCGTGATGGGCAGGCCATGGAATGGCGCGAGCACGGCGCGCGCAGCAACCACTTCTTCGCCGCGGCGGCGGGGCGCCTGATCATCGACGGCATCGAGGCGCTGCGCTCGGCCACCTGGAGCTTCCCCTCGTTCAGCCTGGAGAACGTCGCGCGGACGCTGCTCGGCGAAGGCAAGGCGATCGACAATCCCTACCAGCGCATGGACGAGATCAACCGCATGTTCGCCGAGGACAAGCCCGCCCTGGCGCGCTACAACCTCAAGGACTGCGAGCTGGTGACGCGCATCTTCGAGAAGACCGAGCTCCTGAGCTTCCTGCTCGAACGCGCCAGCGTGACCGGGCTGGCGGCCGACCGCAGCGGCGGCTCGGTGGCGGCGTTCGAGCACCTCTACCTGCCGGCGATGCACCGCCAGGGCTTCGTCGCGCCGAACCTCGGCGAGCGCAGGCCCGAGGCGAGCCCCGGCGGTTTCGTCATGGATTCGCGCCCGGGCCTCTACGACTCGGTGCTGGTGCTCGACTACAAGAGCCTCTATCCGTCGATCATCCGCACCTTCCTGATCGATCCGGTGGGGCTGGTCGAAGGCCTGCGCGAGCCTGGCGACGAGGCCTCGGTGCCCGGCTTTCGCGGCGCACGCTTCTCGCGCACCCGGCACTGCCTGCCGGCCATCGTCGAGCGGGTGTGGGAGGGCCGCGAGGCGGCCAAGCGCGAGGGCAACAAGCCGCTGTCCCAGGCGCTGAAGATCATCATGAACGCCTTCTACGGCGTGCTCGGCTCCAGCGGCTGCCGCTTCTTCGACCCGCGCCTGGCCTCGTCCATCACCCTGCGCGGCCACGAGATCATGCGTCGCACCCGCGAGCTGATCGAGGCCCGTGGCCACGCGGTGATCTACGGCGACACCGATTCGACCTTCGTCTGGCTCGGCCGCCCCCACGAGGAGGCCGATGCCGCGCGCATCGGCCAGACGCTGGTGGCCGAGATCAACGCCTGGTGGCGCGAGCATCTGGCGCGGGAGTTCGGCGTGCAGAGTGCGCTGGAGCTGCAGTTCGAAACCCATTTCCGGCGTTTTCTGATGCCGACCATCCGTGGCGCCGAGGAAGGCAGCAAGAAGCGCTACGCCGGGCTGGTCAGGCGCGCCGACGGCAGCGAGTCGATGGTGTTCAAGGGGCTGGAAACCGTGCGCACCGACTGGTCGCCTCTGGCCCAGCGGTTCCAGCAGACACTGTACCGGCGCATCTTCGACGGCGAGCCGTACCAGGACTACGTGCGCGACTACGTGCGCCAGACCCTGGCCGGCGAGCTGGACGAGCTGTTGATCTACCGCAAGCGGCTGCGCCGCCGGCTCGACGACTACCAGCGCAACGTGCCGCCCCACGTGCGCGCGGCGCGCCTGGCCGACGACTACAACGAGCGCAAGGGCCGGCCGCGCCAGTACCAGAGCGGTGGCTGGATCAGCTACGTGATCACCACCGCGGGCCCCGAGCCGCTGGAGAACCGCCGCGCCGCCATCGACTACGACCATTACATCAGCCGCCAGCTGCAACCGGTCGCCGATGCGATCCTGCCGTTCGTGGGCGATGACTTCGCCAGCCTGATCGACACCCAGCTGGGGCTGTTCTAGGCGCCGGCCGAAAAAGGAAAGGCCCGCGCGAGGCGGGCCTTTTTCGTGCCGTGAAGGCTGCCGGTCAGTCCGGCAGGCGGAAGGTGATGAAGCTGGCGCGGCCCTGGCGCAGCACCCGCATCGACACCGACTGCTTGGACGGCAGCTTGTCGACGATGGCGCGGAAGGTCTTCGCCGAGTCGATCGCCTGGTTGTTCAGGTGGGTGATCACGTCGCCCGGACGCAGGCCGATTTCCACGGCCGGACCGTTGCTCACTTCGCGCACCACCACGCCGCCGCGCAGGTCGAAGGTCTTCTTCTGCTCCGGGCTCAGCTCGGCCACGGTGACCCCGAGGCGGTTGCTGCTCTGCTGGGCGCCACCCGGCGCACCGCCGCCGGCGACCACTTCGTCGTCATCGGGCAGGGCGCCGATGGTGATGTTCAGCGTCTGGCGCTTGCCGTCGCGGACCACGGCGAACCGCGCCACGCTGCCGGGCTTGAGCGCGCCGACCAGGTGCGGCAGGTCGCTGGACATCTCGATCGACTTGCCGTCCATGCTCAGGATCACGTCGCCGACCTGCAGGCCGCCCTTGGCCGCCGGGCTGTCCTCGAGCAACTGCGCGACCAGCGCACCGGCCGGGCGATCCAGGCCGAAGGAGTCGGCCAGGTCCTTGTTCACTTCCTGGATCACCACGCCGAGCCAGCCGCGGCTGACCTTGCCCGTGGTGCGCAGCTGGTCGGCCACGTCCATCGCGACGTCGATCGGAATGGCGAACGACAGGCCCATGAAGCCACCGGAACGGGTGAAGATCTGGGAGTTGATGCCCACCACTTCGCCGTTCAGGTTGAACAGCGGGCCGCCGGAGTTGCCCGGGTTGATCGCCACGTCCGTCTGGATGAAGGGCACGTAGCTTTCGCTTGGCAGGGTGCGCCCGGTGGCGCTGACGATGCCGGCGGTGACAGTGTGGTCGAAGCCGAACGGCGAACCGATCGCCACCACCCATTCACCGGCCTTGAGCTGGTCGGACTTGCCGAGCTTGACCGTCGGCAGGTTGTTGCCCTCGATCTTCAGCAAGGCCACGTCGCTGCGCGGGTCGGCGCCGACCAGCTTGGCGGTCAGCTCGCTGCGATCGGGCAGGCGCACCATGATTTCGGAGGCATCGGCGACCACGTGGTTGTTGGTCAGCACGTAGCCGTCCTGGGAAATGATGAAGCCCGAGCCCAGCGACTGGGCCTCGCGCTGGCGTTCCGGACGGTTGGGGATGCTGCGTTCGAAGAACTCGCGGAAACCCGGCGGCAACCCTTCCAGATCGGGCAGCTGCGCCGCGGGACCGCGTGCGGGCATCTTCTGCTTGGTGCTGATGTTGACCACCGCTGGCGACGCACTTTCGACCAGCGGTGTGAAGTCCGGCAGGTCGGCATAGGCCACGAGGGCCTGGCCGAGCATCACGACACCTGCCGTGACGGCCAGCAATTGCTTACGAAGTAACATGGCGGTTGGTCTCCCCACGCTGTTCAAAGGATTGGGCGAAACTGACGTGTCCCCGGTCGCAACGCAAGTGCCGCGGGCGCAGGAAGGGCTGCCGACACCGAGGCGCTGCATGACGGCAATGTGGGGGCACCGGTGCCCTCATCCAAGGGGGCCGGTCGATCCGTCAGCCTGGCTCCAGACTCTACGCCTAACAAGGTCAGCATCGTGTGAAGTCGACGTAAAGGAAACGTAAGCACGGTTTTCCGAGGCACTGACGTCGCGGCCCTCGGCCGTCCGGGTCGAAAGCGCTGCGGCGGAACCGTAGTTTTATTCATGTTTAGAATATAAAAATAACAATTCGATATTTTATTGGAATAACTATAGTCCGTACTGTCGTCTCGTTGCGGCCAAGCCGGCCGAACGTTCCCTCCCGCCGCGCGGCTGCGATCCAGCCGGGGCTTCCTCACCGAGAACAATGGACATGAAAAAGACCTCGCTACTGGCCGCTTTGGCCGCTGCCTTTTCCATCAGCCTCGCGCAAGCCGGCGAAACGCTCACCATCGCCGCGACTCCGGTGCCCCACGCCGAGATTCTCGAGCTGATCAAGCCGCAGCTGGCCGAGCAGGGCGTGGACCTGGACATCAAGGTGTTCACCGATTACGTGCAGCCCAACATGCAGGTCAGCCAGAAGCGGCTGGACGCCAACTACTTCCAGACCAAGCCCTACCTGGACACCTTCAACAGCAGCCGCGGCACGGACCTGGTGACCGTCACCGGCGTCCACGTCGAGCCCTTCGGCGGCTATTCCAGCCGCTTCGACTCGCTGGACGAGCTGCCCAGGGGCGCCACCATCGCCATCCCCAGCGAAGGCAGCAACAGCGGCCGGGCCCTGCTGCTCCTGCAGAAAGCCGGCCTGCTGACCCTCAAGGACCCGAGCAACGCGCAGGCCACGCCGCGCGACATCGCCGATAACCCGCGCGGCTTCAAGTTCAGGGAACTGGAGGCGGCCATGCTGCCGCGCGTGCTGAACCAGGTCGATCTGGCGATGATCAACACCAACTACGCGCTGGAGGCCAAGCTCGATCCGGGCGCCGACGCGCTGGTGATAGAGGACCGCGATTCGCCCTACGTGAACTACCTGGTGGCCCGCCCGGACAACCGTGACAGCGAGGCGATCAGGAAGCTCTCCGCCGCGCTGACCAGCCCGGAAGTCAAAGCCTTCATCGAGAAGCGTTACGCTGGCGCGGTCGTGCCCGCGTTCTGATCGAGCCGGGCGCTCGGCCCGCATGGCGCCGGCCGCACGAGGCCGGCGTTCTCGCATCTGCCGGGTGCCCCCAACCCTTGCGAAGGAAGCGATATGAGCAAGCAGCAGCCAGGACTCTCCACCCGCGCGGTGCACAGCGGCAACGACGTCGACCACAAGATGGTCACCCGCGCCAAGAGCCTGCCGATCTACGAAACCTCGGTGTTCGTCTACGAGTCCCTCGCACAGGTCGATGATTTTCTCGCCGGCAACCCCGACAACTACATGTACACCCGCCTGGGCAACCCGAACACCGCCGCGCTGGAAACCCTGGTGTGCGAGCTGGAAGGGGGCGAGGCGGCGCTGTTTTCCGCTTCCGGCATGGCCGCCATCAGCGCGGCGCTGCTCGGGCGCCTGAACGCGGGCGACCACCTGATCGCCAGCCGCGAGCTCTACGGCACCACGCAAAGCCTGATCGAGAAGGAGCTCGCGCGCTTCGGCATCGGCGCCACGCTGGTCGACATCAACGACCTCGCCGCCGTCGAGGCCGCCATCACGCCGAACACCCGGCTGATCTACACCGAAACCGCGTCCAACCCACTGGTGCGCATCAGCGACGTGCCCGCCCTGGCCCAACAGGCCAAGGCCCGGGGCCTGAAGCTCGTGGTGGACAACACCTTCCTCTCGCCGGCGTTGTACCAGCCGCTCGCCGACGGCGCCGACCTGGTGCTGCACAGCACCACCAAATACCTCAACGGCCACAGCGATGCGACCGGTGGGGTGATCGTCGGCGATGCCGAGTGGGTCGCCCAGGCGCGGCGCTTCCAGATCAACGCCGGCGGCAGCGCCAGCCCGTTCGAGGCCTGGCTGACCTTCCGCGGCGCCAAGACCCTCGCCCTGCGCATGCGCGCGCACGCCGACAACGCGCAACGACTGGCCGAAGCGCTGGAGGCGCATCCGAAAGTCGCCAAGGTCCACTACCCCGGCCTGCCGTCGCACCCGGACCACGCGCGGGCCAAACGGCTGTTTCCCAAGGGTTGCTCGGGCATGCTCGGCTTCACCCTGAAGGGCGGGCTGGCCGAAGTCGACGCCCTGATCCAGGGCCTGCAACGCACCGCCTTCGCCCCGTCGCTCGCCGGCGTGGCCAGCAGCATCACCCACCCCGGCAAGACCTCGCACCGCGCGCTCTCGGCCGAGACGCTCAGCAGCCTGGACATCCACGACGGCACGATCCGCGTGTCGGTGGGCATCGAGGATGCGCAGGACATCGTGGCGGACTTCGTCGGGGCGCTGGATCGGCTGTGAGCAGCCGTTTCGGATAAGCGCCACTTGGCGGGGCGGGGTTTGGAGGCATCGGCCCGGTGACGGCGCCGGGCCGCAAGCCGCCAGGCAGCGGCACGTTGGGGCCGCTGGCGCCTGACTGTACCGGTCGCAATCCATCGAATCTGGTACTGCAATCGCCTGGATAGACCCATTAGGCTGTACGTGGCGCGATGACCCCGATGGCGCGAATCCAGCCGTGCGGTGCGGCGGCCGCGTTCCCGCGTACCGGCTAGAATCGATGCTCCGCTTGCAAGATAACCAGAAGGAAACGCCATGAGTTCCCATTGGCGCACCAGCGTCTGGCTGATGCTGGGTGCTTCGCTCATCCTCTTCCTGTCACTGGGCATCCGCCACGGCTTCGGCCTGTTTCTCTCTCCGATGAGCCTGCAGTTCGGATGGGGACGCGAGGTGTTCGCGTTTGCCCTGGCATTGCAGAACCTGGCCTGGGGCGTCGCTCAGCCCTTCGCCGGGGCGGTTGCCGATCGGTTCGGCGCGCGCATGACCCTGATCGCCGGTGGCCTGCTGTACGTCGCGGGCCTGATTCTGATGGGGCTGTCGGACTCGCCGCTCTCGCTTGCCGTGAGTGCCGGCTTGCTGATCGGCATCGGGCTGTCCGGCACCTCGTTCTCGGTGGTCCTGGGCGTCGTCGGCCGTGCGGTGCCCGCCGAGAAGCGCAGCATGGCCATGGGGCTCGCGGCGGCTGCGGGCTCGCTCGGCCAGTTCGCCATGCTTCCGGGATCGCTCGGCCTGATCCAGTGGCTTGGCTGGTCCGCCGCTCTCATCGCGCTGGGCATGCTGGCCGCGCTGATCGTGCCCCTGGCCTTCGTCATCAAGGACAAGCCACCCGTCTCGCAGGGGCTGGAGCAGAGCCTCGTGGAAGCGCTCCGGGAAGCCTGTGGCCAGCCGGGCTTCTGGCTGCTGTCACTGGGCTTTTTCGTCTGCGGGTTCCAGGTGGTCTTCATCGGGGTGCATCTGCCCGCTTACCTGGTCGACCAGCGGCTGCCGGTCATCGTCGGTACCACGGTGCTGGCCCTGGTCGGGCTGTTCAACGTGTTCGGAACCTACATCGCCGGCTGGCTGGGCGCTACCCGTTCCAAACCCAGGCTGTTGAGCCTTCTCTACCTGGCGCGGGCGGTGGTCATCGTCCTGTTCATCAGCACGCCCCTGAGCATTTGGAGCGCCTACGCCTTCGGCATCGCCATGGGGCTGCTGTGGCTCTCCACCGTGCCGCTGACCAATGGCACCGTCGCGACAATGTTCGGGGTGCGCAACCTTTCCATGCTGGGCGGCATCGTCTTCCTGTTCCACCAGATCGGTTCGTTCCTGGGAGGCTGGCTGGGGGGCTACGTGTTCGATCGGACCGGCAGCTATGACCTGGTCTGGTACATCGCGATCAGCCTCAGCTTCATAGCCGCCGCGCTCAATTGGCCCATACATGAGCGCCCCGTCGCACGATTGCAGCGGGCGCTGGCATGAGCTGGCGAATGCTTCGCAACGTCCTGCTGGCGGCCGTCGCCATGGTCGTGCTTGGCGCCATTCTCTGGGCCTGGCGGCAAGGGGGCCTGGCGTACCTGCTGATGAACACGCTCCATTGCTAGGAGGCCTGGCCGCCAGTGGGTCCGACCGCAAGGGTGTGATCGTCGTCGCCAGCGGCCCTCCCGTTACCTGCGGGCGGCGCCAGCGCCGGTTCCGGGCTAGTCTGCTCGGGTCAGCCCTCTGTCGGGAGATGCGAGATGACCCCCAGGAACAGGATCTGCCTCTGGTACGACGGCGCGGCGCTGGAGGCCGCGACCTTCTATGCCCGCACCTTCGAGGACAGCGCGGTAGGCGCGGTCCAGCATGCGCCGGGCGATTATCCGGCGGGCCAGGAGGGCGATGTCCTGACCGTCGAGTTCAGCGTGCTGGGCATCCCCTGCCTCGGGCTGAACGGAGGCCCGGTCTTCACCCATAACGAAGCCTTCTCCTTCCAGGTCGCGACGGACGACCAGGCCGAGACGGATCGCTTGTGGCACGCGATCGTCGACAACGGCGGCCAGGAAAGCGCCTGCGGCTGGTGCAAGGACAAGTGGGGCCTGTCGTGGCAGATCACGCCACGGGCATTGACCGCGGCGCTGAGCCACCCTGACCGGGCGGCGGCCAGACGCGCGTTCGAAGCCATGATGACCATGGGAAGGATCGACATCGTGGCGATCGAGGCGGCGTTGAAGGCCTGAAGAGGCACAGGACGCAAGCGGTGCGGGCCTTTTTTTGTAACCGGGTCACAGATATCGCTTGCCAGGTTCGGGAAAGACGGCTTATATCGCGCGCCGCTCCGTTCTGGAGCTGAAACCGGGCGCCTCCACCGTTCGTCGCCCGGCGCGCAAACACCCTAAAAGAACCCACACCAGGTGCCGATGCAATGCGGAGCCTGGTGCGTTCGACGGCGGCCGTCTGCGTTTCAGCCAGGTTTCGGATCGGCAATGGATGTCCGTGGCGGTTGAGCACTTCGAGTCGTGGCCCATGCCACGAAAGCCTTCAGTCGTCGCTTTTCTTCTTCGTAGTTATTGAGCAGTCCCTCATGAATCATGTCTATCGCACGATCTGGAACCATGCCAAAGGCGTCTGGCAGGTAGTCGGAGAGCACACCACGCGCCAGGGCAAGACCAAATCGGCGAAGTCTGCGAAAGCGGCCCGTAGCGCCGGCATCGTGGCGATAGGCGCGCTGCTCGGCAGCCCCGCGCTGTACGCGCAGGGCATCGTGACGGACGGGCGGACGGCCACCAGCGTGACGCAGACCGGCAACGTCACGGACGTCCACACCTCGACGATCAGGAACGGCAACGGCTTCAACTCCTTCTCCCGCTTCGACGTGGACAAGGGCGACGTGGCCAACCTGCACGTGCCCGACTCGGCCAAGGCGCTGATCAACATCGTTCGCGACCAGCGCAGCGAGATCAACGGCATCCTCAACGGTTACCAGAACGGCCAGATCGGCGGCGACATCTACTTCGCCAACCCGCACGGCATGGTCGTGGGCGAATCCGGCGTGATCAACGTCGGCTCGCTGAGCGTGTCGACCCCGGATTCGGCCTTCCTCGAGCGCATGCTCGGTGCCGACGGGCAGATCAACGCCCAGGCGGTGGAGCAGCTCAAGGCCGGCAACGTCCCGCTGTCGGAAAGCGGCCTGGTGTCCATTCGTGGCCAGGTCAACGCCACCGGCGCCATCACCCTCACCGCGCAGGACGTCGGCATCGAGACTGGCGCGCAGCTCACCGCCGGCCGCCAGGCGCTGCCGCGCATCGAGCAGCTGGTGAACATCGGCGACCTGCAGAGCGGTGGCGCGCTGGTCGAGGCCAACGGCGAGATCGTCATCGTCGCCGGCAACGACGTGAAGGTCGGCGGCCAGGTGGTGGCCGATGGTGCCGCCGGGCATGCCGCGGGCGATATCGAGATTCGTGCCGGTCGCAACATCGACCTGGCGCAGACCGCGCGGGTCTCCGCGTCCGGACAGGGCGCCGGCTCCGACGGCGGCTCGGTGGTGATCAAGGCCAAGCAGCAGAGCAGCCTGGCCAAGGGTGGCGTGGTCGCGGCCAATGCCGGCGAAACTGGCGACGGCGGCTTCGTCGAGCTGTCGGCCGACAAGACCGTCACCTGGGGCGGCAGCCTGGAGGCCAGCGCCGGCAAGGGCGGCGCCGCCGGCCACGTGCTGATCGACCCGGAAGAGATCCTGGTCAGCCAGGACCAGCGCCTGGGCGGGACCAACTACACCCTGCAGGCCTCCAAGCGCATCGACCTCGCCGATGGCGTGATGATCTCCACCCGCGATATCGCCAACTACCAGAGCGCCAGCCAGACCGAGCACCGCGACGCGGTGTCCATCGGCGACTCCGGCAGCATCACCCTCGAAGCGCCGACCATCGCGCTGGGCGAGGGCGCCAAGCTCTACGCGCACACCAACACCGATGCGTTCAAGGCCGGCGACATCACCCTCAAGGCCCAGGCCGCCGAAGGAGCCATGCTCACCCCCGGCATCCAGGTCGGCGTGGGCAGCAACAAGGCCGAGATCCTCGTCGGCGCGGACAGCGAGCTTCGCGGCGGCCAGGTCACCCTGATCGCCGAAGCCTCCACCGCGCTGACCGACGCCCTCTCCAGCGATGCGCTGTACAACGGCGTGGACGCCCAGGGGCGCCCCATCGCCAAGGTGCTCTCCGACGATGAGCTGGAAGAGCAGAGCCAGATGCTGGCGGAAGCCGGCGTGACCGACCCCAACGCCGAGGACGACGGCTTCTTCGCCGGCGTGCTCGATAACCTGGCCAGCACCGGCCTGCTGGCCTCGGTACAGGTGCTCAAGGCCGAGGCGCGCGTCGACATCGGCGACCGCGTGACCCTCATCGCCAGCGACGACGTGACCATCGCCGCCCATGCCGCCACCAATGCCCAGGCTGAAGTCGGCGAACTGCCGGTGGGCGCGGTGGTTTCGGTGACCCGCAGCGACGCCCAGCTCAACGTCGGGCAGAACGTGCGCATCGAGTCGCTCGGCGGCAGCGTCGAGCTCAAGAGCCAGTCCGACAGCACGGTGGAAACCAGCGTCGAGGCCGGCGCCCTGGAAGGCCTGCCGGTCACCCTGACGGCCAACGTGTCCCACGTGAAGGGCCGCGCGACCACCACCGTGGGCAACGGCAGCCTGATCAAGGCGGCCTTCGATGCCACGGTGAGCGCCGAGCAGGTGAAGGTGTTCGACGTCAGCGCCAGCGCCGGTGACACCGATGGCTCCATCGGCATCGCGGTGCTGGTGGCGCTGTCCGACCTGCAGGCGCGCAACGATTTCAACGGCACCCTGGAAGCCGGCCGCGACGCCAACCTGACGGCGATGGTCGACACCCAGTCCAACCACCACGAAGCGGCGGTGCTGCTCGGCGACGAGAACAAGATCGTCTCCACCCTCGAGGAAAAGATCGGCGAAGCCGGCGAGGACCCGAAGGAGCTGCTGCAGGGCAAGGTCAGCGACGGCATCAAGGAGCTGATGAAGACCCTGCTTAAAAAAGCCGTGGAGGAAGAGAAGAAGAAGGAAGAGGGCGCCGGCGAGCAGCCCGCACCGACCAAGGGCTTCCTCGACGAGCTCGGCGCCGCCGGCGCCCTGGCCTACGTCAACCACGACAACCAGGCGCTGGTGAACGTCGGTGGCCAGGCCAAGGTCAAGGCCGGGCAGAACGCCAACCTCTCCGCCGAGGTCACCGACCTGCTGGATTCGCAGGTCTCGGCCACCATCTCCGACAGCAAGAACGCCGAGAAGCCGTTCGACTTCAGCACCGAAAGCACCGGCAAGAAGAACGGCGTCGGCGTCGCCATCCTGATCAGCGACCAGGACAACAGCGCCGTGCTGAGCGTGCGCCCGGGCGCCGAGCTCGATGCGCTGGAGGCCCTCGGCCTCAACGCCAAGGCCAGCCTGCCCTGGGTCGACCAGAGCCGCCTGTCGAACCTGATCAAGGCCTTCGACAGCGACAACCTCGGCGACTTCCTGGCCACCATCAACGAAGGCCAGAGCTTCAGCACCTGGGTCAACGCCGCCACCGCCGTGTCCGGCGAAGGCGCGAAGGACGACGGCACCACCCTGAGCGGCATGGTCGACATCAACAACGTCGGGCTGACCGCCAAGGTGGACGTCGCCGATGGCGTGAACGTCAACCAGGACGCGGCCTACCGCGGCCAGGCACAGACCGTCGACGTCTCGGCACGCACCGAGTCGCAGATGATCAACGTCGCCGCCGACCCGATGCTGTTCAACAACGAAGGCGGCAAGAACGGCTTCGGCGCTGGCGTGATCGTCGGCCGCTACACCAATACCGCCGAGGCCACCCTCGGCGCGGTCAACCTGTACGCCAACGCGCTGAACGTCGAGGCGGTCACCGACGTCGACCTGCTCAACTACGCGGTCGGCGGTTCCAAGGGGGGCACCAATGCGCTGAGCGGCTCGGTGGCGGTCTCGACGCTGACCAACCTCACCCGCGCCGGCATCGACGACGGCGCCAACCTGCTGCTGGTGGCCACCCCGGACGTCGGCGGCGACCTGCGCGTCTCCGCCCGTGACGAGACCGACGGCCTGACCATCACCGGTGGCGTGGTGAGCTCCTCCAGCCGCGCCGCCGGCGTGGCCGCCGGGGTGCACGATTTCGACCGCACCACCGAAGCCTGGCTGGGCAGCCGCGACAGCGACAAGGCCCCGGGCCGCACGTCCGCCGACGGCGCGCTGGTGGTCGATGCCGGCAGCGCCGGCCGCCTCGGCAACTACGCGCTGTCGGTCGCCATGACCGCGCCGCCCGCGCCCAGCACTTCGGGCGCGGCGCAATCGCGCGAGGGCACCGGCGCCTTCGGCATCAACGTCTCCGGTTCGGCGGCGGTGAACCTGGTGGACAACCGCGTCTCGGCGCGCGTGGCCGACGATCTCGACGTCGCGGCCGACAGCGTCACCGTCAGCGCCCGCGACGACAGCGCCCAGCACGCCATCGCCGGCGGCGCTTCGGTGTCGCGCAACACCGGCAACGGCGTCGGCCTGGCCGGCGCCTACACCCAGAACACCATCAATGCCGAGGTGGAGGCCGAACTGGCCGCCAACGGCAGCGTCGACGCACGGCGCGTCGAGGTCACGGCCAGGAACGACGCCGATGCCCTGTCGATTTCCGCCGGCGTGTCCGCCAGCGCCTCGGCCTCCAGCTATCAGGTGGCCGGCTCGGTGAGCGTCAACGCCATCGACGCCACCACCCGTGCGCGCCTGGCCGACGGCAACCTCAGCGCCCGCGACGGCGTCACGGTGAGCGCCGACGACAGTTCGACCATCCACGCCGTGGCCGGCGCGGCCAGCTTCGGCGGCAAGGCCGGGGTCGGCGCGGGCCTGTCGATCAACGAGATCGGCGGCGCCACCGAGGCGCTGGTCGAGAACCTGCGCGGCCTGGACACCAACGGCGACCTGCAGGTGAGCGCCCACAGCGAAGCGGACCTGGTCTCCGTCGCCGCGGCCATGGGCTACTCCAACCGGTACGCCTTCGACGGCTCGGTGGCCATCAACCAGGTCGACCACGACACCACCGCCGCCGTGCGCGACAGCCGCAACCTGCTGGTCGGCGGCGCGCTGGCGGTGCAGGCCGGCAACGACAGCAGCATCTGGACCGCCTCCGGCTCGGCCGCCATCGGCAACGACGGCGCGATGGGCGCGGCCTTCGGCTACAACACCGTCAGCGATCGGGTCGCAGCCGAGATCCTGAACAGCCAGGCCGACGCCGGCAGCATCCTGGTCGCCGCCGAGCAGAGCAGCGACATCAATGCGCTGGTCGCCGGCGGCGCCGTGGCCGCGCGTTCCTCCGCGGTGGCCGGTTCCATCGCCATCAACACCATCGACAACCAGGCCAGCGCCCGGGTGATCGACGCCGACCTCGACAGCGCCGGCACCCTGCGGGTGGATGCCCGCGACCATTCGCTGATCCGCAGCCTGACCGGTGCCCTGGCATTCGGCGGCAACGGCGCCGGCGTCGGCATCGCCGGTTCCTACAACGACATTTCCGGCCTGGTCCATGCCGCGGCCCTGGGCGGCAACCTGAAGGCCGGCGATCTGCTGCGCGTCAGCGCGCTGCGCGACCAGCAGCTGCAGTCCCTGGCCGCCGGCGTCGGTGCGGGCAACGCCACCGGCGTCGCCGGTTCGGTCGCGGTGAACAGGGTCGGCGGCGCCACCCTCGCCGAGATCGCTCA
The DNA here is from genome assembly GCF_005876855.1 of Stutzerimonas nosocomialis. GTDB lineage: Bacteria > Pseudomonadota > Gammaproteobacteria > Pseudomonadales > Pseudomonadaceae > Stutzerimonas > Stutzerimonas nosocomialis. Next base: position 140,151 of record NZ_QLAE01000002.1, read on the forward strand.
GGGCGCGGTGCTCGACAGCGACGGCAGCCTGCTGCTCGCCGCGCGCTCGGACAGCGACATCGAAACCGTCGCCGGCGCCCTGGGCGTCGGCCTGTCCAGCGTCGGCCTGTCCGGCGCGGTGGCGGTGAACCAGCTCGAAGGCAGCACCGCCGCGCGGGTCACCGGCGGCGCCAACCTGCACGCCAAGGGCCTCGGCAGCGGCGTCGCGGTGGACAACGGCGCGCTGAGCGGCAACACCGGCAGCGACCTGCGCGACCGCACCCTGACCCAGAACGTAAGCGGCATCGCGGTGATCGCCAGCAGCACCGACGAGGTGGACACCGTGGCCGCCAGCGTCGGCGTCGGTGGCAACACCGGCGTGGCCGGTGCCGTCACCACCAACCTGGTGGGCGGCAGCACCCTGGCCGAGGTCAGCGGCGGCGCCCGCCTGAGCAGCGAGGGCGCGGCCCAGGTCGGCGCCTACCACCACACCCGCGTCACCACCGGCAACGGTGCCGGCGCGGGTGGCGGCACCGCCGGCGTCGGCGCTTCCGTGACCACCAACATTCTCGACCACGACACCCAGGCCCTGGTCAACGGCGCGAGCATCGCCGCCGCCGGCGCACTGGGCCTGAACGCGCGCGCGACCCACGACCTCAACGCCGTGGTGGTGGGCGCCGCCATCGGCGGCACCGCCGGCGTCAACGGCTCGGTGGCCGTCACCACCCTCGATGGCAGCGTGCGCAGCAAGGTCACCGACGGCGTGCTGACCAGCACCGGTGGCGGCGTGCAGATCGCCGCCGATGCCGACAACGACCTCGACATCGTCGCCGGCGGCATCGCCGGTGGTGGCGTGGCCGGCGTGGGCGCCACGGTGATCGTCAGCACCCTGCAGCAGAGCACCGAGGCCTCTACCGCCGGTGCCACGCGCATCGACGCCAGCGGGCTGACCGCGATCGACGCCAGCGCCTCGCAGGACGTGACCACCGTCGGCTTCACCGGAGCCGGCGGCGGTACCGCCGGCGTCGCCGGTACCGTCAACGTGCTGGTCGCCAACGGCAGCACCCTCGCGGCCGTGGGCGCCGGCAGCCGGATCAACGAAAACCTCGGCGGCGCGCAGCAGGACGTGCGCCTGCACGCCTCCGACGCGCTGAGCACCACCAGCGTGCTGGGTACCGCGGGTGTCGGCGGCGTCGCCGGCGTCGGCGCGGGTGCCGACGTGCAGGTGGTGCGCAGCGGCGCGGTGGCCAGCGTGGGCGACGGCGCCTACGTCGGCGCCGACCGCGACATCCTCATCGCCGCCGAGAACCGTCGCGACATCGACTCCGTGTCGGTGGCCGCCGCCGGTGGCGGCTACGTCGGCGCCGGTGCCGGCGTGTCGGTGGTCAGTGTCGCCGCGGGGGCCTCGGCCGAGGCGACCAAGAGCCTCGACAGCAGCCTGGCCAGCGCGCAGGCCGCCGCCCGCAACTCCGGCCTCAAGGGCCAGATGGGCACCCAGTTCTCCCGTGCCGGCGAACTGCAGGGCGAGATCAACGCCCGCCAGCAGGCCGTCAGCCCGAACGACACCTTTCTCTCCGCGCCGGACGCGACCCGCTATTCGGCGGCGGCGCGGGTCGGCAACGCGGTCATCGACGCCGGCCGCAACGTGCAGGTCAGCGCCAGCAACCGTACCGATGCCCTCAGCGAGGCGGCCGGCGTGGCCGCTGGCCTGGCCGGCGCCGGTGGCGGCGTGTCGGTGATCAACGTCGGCGACCGCAGCCTGGCCGAGCTGGGCGGCACCCTGCTGGCCGGCGGCAACGTCTCGATCAGCGCCGACGACGGCCAGAACGGCGTCACCCAGGCCCATGCGCAGGCCGGTGGCGGCGGGGCGCTGGGCCTCGGCGCCGCGGTCGCGGTCAGCCAGAAGTCCAGTCAGGTCACCGCGCGGCTGCTCGACGGTGCTTCGGTCACCGCCGGCGGCACCCTCGAGGTCGCGGCCAATCTCGACCATGCGCTCAAGGCGCAGACGGTCGGCACCAGCCTCGGCGGGCTGGCGATCGGCGCCTCCATCGCCACCGCCAGCACCACCGGACAGGCCGAGGCCCTGATGGGCCGGAACGTGCAGGTGCGTGCCGGCAACATCGCCGTCGACGCCAATGCCCGTTCCAGCAACAACGTGGACGCCGTCGGCGTCAGCGGCGGCATCCTGCTGGCCGGCAACGCGGTGGTCGCCACCGCGGTGGACGACACCCGGGCCCGCGCCTGGGTCGGCGACGGCAGCCTGCTGCTGGCGCAGAACGCCATCGGCATCCGCGCCAGCACCGACCCGATGGCCCGCGCCTTCGCCATCGGCGCGGCGGTGGGCAAGGCCGCCATCGGCGCCAGCGTCGCGGTGGCCGCGGTGAACAACCAGGTGCAGGCCGGTGCCGGTGCGGTGAACCTCGCCGGTGCTTCGCTGGAAGTGGACGCCAGCGCCGAGCGCAGCCGCGCGCAGAGCGCCGAGGCCCGCGCCATCGGCGCCGCCGGCGGTGCGCTGCTGGGCGTTAACGCCACCGTGGCCAGCGCCGACCTCGACACCCTGGTGCAGGCCGAGCTCGGCCAGGGCACCCGACTGGCGATCGGCGGCGACGCCAGTGTCAGGGCCAGCGACGCCACCCGGATCAAGACCGACGCCACCGGCCTGGCCGTGGGCGGTGCCCTGGCCATCGGCGCCAACGTCGGCAACGCCGACATCAACGCCAGCCAGCTGGTGCGCTTCGGCGCCACCGGCCTGGTGGGCGGCACCCTCGACCTCTCGGCGACCGGCAGCAACGGCATCGCCGGCGAGGCGGTGGCAGGCAGCGGCGGCGTGATCGCCGGCAGTGCCTCGGTCCTGAATCTCGACGCCCGCAGTGCCACCACCGTGGACGTGCTGGGCAGCACCGACGTGCTCAGCGGCCGTACCACCGTGCTCGCCGAGCACCGCCTCGACTATTCGGCCGACAGCAACTCGCTGCAGGCGGCGATGGTCGGCGCCTCGGGCACCTTCATCGACCTCGACCTGGCGGCCGATACCCGCGTGCTGATCCGCGACGGCGCCAGCCTGGCGGCGGTCGAGGGGCTGGACGTCGAGGCGCACAGCATCACCCAGGGCAGCGCGCTGGCCTATTCCGGCTCCGGCGGCGTGCTCAACGGCAGTGCCGTGCTGGTCGATAACAGCATCCGCGACGACAGCCGCATCCTGGTCGGCAACGGCGTGAACCTGGCCACCGTCGGCAGCCCGCTGGTGACCGACAAGGGCCACCTGCGGATGACCGCGCACAACACCCTGCGCGCCTCCGACACCGGCCGGCTGTCCGCCGGCGGCGCCATCGCCGCGCCCTACGCGGGCACCGAGATGGACGTCGACGTGACCAACCAGGTGGTGTTCGGCAACGACGTCTCGCTCAGCAGCAGCGGCCTGCTGCAGGTCGGCGCCTACAGCGATACCCGGGCCACCACCCAGGCCCGCGTGGACGTCTACGGCCTGGTCGGCGCCGGCGGCGGTTCGTCGAAGATCGACCTGGTCGCCAACCAGCTGGTGCGCTTCGGCGCCAACGCCGACCTGCTCGCCTACGGCAACATCGGCCTGCGCGCCGGGCAGAGCGCCGACGGCAACCTGAGCAACGACATCCGTGCCGTGGCCAACACCCTGGTGATGAACAACACGCTGATCCCGGTGACCGCGGTGCTCGACGCCGACGCCATCGCCAGCACCACCAACGACCTGCTGTTCGGCAGCAACAACCGGGTCCGCTCGGTGCGCAGCATCGACCTGGTCGCCACCAACGGCAGCGTCACCGCCGACGGCGGCGGCGTGGGCAAGAACCCGTACCTGTCGCTGTTCTCCAGCGAGCAGACCACCCGCTCCAGCCGGATCGACCGCTCGGCCACGCTGAACCTGGCCAATACCCACCTGGTCGCCGGCGTCTCCAACCGCCAGGAACTCTACTGGGACGGCACCACGCTGCGTACCGTCTCGGCCCTGGGCGACATCGGCGCGCAGTACAAGGCCGCCGGCAGCACCGACGCGTTCCGCCCGCTGGCCGAGATCGACGCCACCCTGGCCGCGCTGAACCAGCAGCGCGCCACGCTGAACCCGGCGTCGGCCGATTACGCCCGCCTCGGCGAGCAGATCGACCTGTACACCCAGATGCGCGCCAGCACCGCCCAGGCCCTGGGCGCCGGCGCCAACGGCAGCACCAGCGTGGATACCCTGGTGATCAGCGACATCGTCGCCGGCGCCGGCGACATCAACGTCAACGCCGAGCGCATCCAGCAGTCCGGCGCCAGGCTGGCCGCCTATGGCGCGCCGACGGTGATCATCCACAACAGTTCGGACGACTACCTGGTCACCAACGGCATCCTGGTGTCGGCCGCCGGCAGCGGCAGAATCCTCTCCAGTGGTGCGGCCAAGGTGGCCAACAGCGGCGCCAGCCTGACCGAGGTCGGCCGTTCGCAGTCGGACTACTACGATGCCAACCAGCGCCCGGACGTGCCCTCGATCGTCATCGAGAACAGCTACGACACCAGCCTGCCGGGTAACACCGGCAAGGCGCCGGGCATCCTGGTGCTGGGCGACATCGAGAACCTCAAGGGCAGCACCTCGCTGAGCAACGTCTCGGGCAACGTCTCGCAGTTCGCCACCATCGAGAGCTACCAGCTGAGCATGAACGTGCCCAATGGCGACCTGTTCGTGAACCTGCCGGGACGCAACTGGAGCCTGGCCTCGGTGCAGGCCGAATGGGCGAACGTCATCGACGGCCTGAGCCCCTCGTCCCTCAGCGGTCGCAGCGTGCCCAACTCGATTGCCGAGTTCGCCGCCAACGTGGTCTACAACGCCAACGGGCAGTACGACCGCTTCGGCCTGAACGACTACCTGATCCGCCAGTACGGCCGGGGCAACGGACATGACCAGCACATCATCGTCGGCAACGCGATCGACCAGTATTGGGAAACGTCCGACGATTACACGGCCAACCGGGCGTTCCTGAACGGGGGCAATTACATCTACACGGCCAACGTGTCGGCCAACGACCATGACTTCTGGTCGGGCAAGACCGGTGCCCGTCAGTGGTCCTATACCGCGCTCAACGCCTACAACACCGCCAACAGTGCGGCGCTGTCCCAGGCCGATACCTCCGGTTCGGCCCGGAGCGCGCTGCGTGTCGGCGGCGCCCTGGCGATCAACGCCCGCAACATCAACGTCAACGCCGGCATCGAAGTGGGCAGCCGGACCGACTGGTCGCTGGATCTGGGCAGCGCCACTGCCGCGGAAATCGCCGGGATCGGCGCCACCAGCGGCCTCGTACGTCTGAACAACCTGAATGCCATCGCCGACGGCAACGGTCTGGACGACGTGCCGCAGGTCTACTGGGACGTCGACAACCAGCGCATCCAGGTGCAGCGCATCAAGGCCTCCGGCGGCGGCTCGGTGTCGCTGACCGGCAACATCATCAACACCAACACCCTGGGCAACATCACCGTCAACTCCGGTTACGGCGACGTCCAGATCAACAACAGCACCGGCCATGGCATGCAGCTGTCGGACATCGACCTGGGCAACGGTGGGCAGAGCGTGGTGCGCATCACCGACACCCTCAAGTCGTGGGGCGACGGTCGCGCGCAGACCTGGTGGTACGTCAACCAGGCCGGCCAGGACAGCGTCTCGGTGTACAACGACGCCAACGGCGCCACCGGCCTGGCCAGCGCCGGCCTGAGCAGCGTCATCGGTCGCGAGTTCAGCTACAACCCGCAGACCGGCGCACGCTACGAGTGGACCCACGACTACCACATCACCCGTGATTACGCCGGTGCCACCACCGTGCGCGGCGACGGTCCCGTCGAGCCCGGTCCCTGGACCTCGGAAATCGCCACCGCGGACGGCAACGCCTACCGGGTGAGCGACGGCACCGTGGTGGTCCGTGCGCCGACCGGCAACGGCCAGGCCTTCATGCAGTGGGCCGATGCCGACATCGACTACACCACGGTCTATTCGAACGGTGCGATCAGCAATGGCTGGGGCGGTTTCGACAACAGCACCCAGTTCAACCTGGCCACCGACATCAAGCTGACCGTCACCAACAGCGTCAAGGCCGACCACGCCATCCCGATCCGCTTCGTCGGCAACAGCGAGTCGCGCCTGAAGGTCGATTCGAACGCCGACGTGCTGATCGGCGGCGACATCCGCAACGATGTCGGCACCAGCCGCTTCGACGTCAATGGCGGCGCATTGCTGCAGGCCGGCGGCTCGCTGCAGGGCCTGGACCTGCAGCTCAACGCCACGTCCGGCATCGGCAGTGCCGACCAGGCGCTGAACATCATCGACTCGCGCGTGACGGGAGCCTCGGTGAGCGCCAGCAGCCAGGGCGACATCTTCCTGGCCAGCAGCGGCGACTTCTACGCCAAGGCGATCCAGGCCTCGGGCGACGTCACCGTCAGGGCCAAGGGTGGCATCTACCAGCACGCCGATGCGGCGGGTGCGTCGATCTCCGGCGACGTGCTCAACCTGCACTCGGGCTCCGGCAGCTCGATCGGCGGCGTGAACGCGCCGCTGATCACCCAGAGCAACGAGATCAACGCCTCGGCGCCCGGCAACGTCACCCTGACCCAGGCGGTCGGCAACATGAACGTCGGCTACATCGAGTCGACCCTGGGCAGCGTCGAACTGAACACCCCCGGCGGCCAGATTCTCGGCGCGGCACCGAAGGCGGAAGACTACGACGCCCAGCTGCAGGACAAGATCGCCACCTGGCAGGACATGGGCGTCACCGACGCCAACCATGCCGACAGCACCATCAACGGCTACGAGAACCTGGTGGAGCGCTACTACGGCGACTACTGGACCATCCGCGAGCTGGCCAACAACCCCGACGGCAGCTTCAGCCTCACCGCCACCGGGATGGACCGCTTCCGCGATCAGGTGGCCGCCAGCCTGGGCCGCGCGCCGACCAATGCGGAAGTCAACGCCGCGGTCAAGGCGCGCTACCTGGAGGCCAGGGCCTTCCTGGTCAGCGCCCCGGGCGTCGACCAGGGCCTGCTGACCACCTACAGCGACGGCTTCCAGTACAGCCTGGATACCGGCTCGGAGCAGTACGCGCAGATGACCCATGGCGCGGTCTGGGACAAGAGCATGCTCGGCACGGTGATCAACGCCGGCGCCGCAGCGGGCGAACGGCCGTCCACCGGCGCGCTGGCCAACGTCTCGGCCACCCAGGGCGCGATCCGCCTGAACAACGACCCGAACCAGGCGCTGCCGGAGTCGGAGATGCTGGTGTTCACCCTGCAGGCCAACGGCACCTTCCAGCCGACGGTGACCCAGCTGTCCTCGTCGGAGGGCAACAGCTACTCGGCGAGCCAGCTGCTGGCCTTCCTGTCCCAGGCCAAGCCGGGGACCATGGAGGCCCAGCAGGTCGACGGCAACACTGTGCGCATCACGCTCAAGCCGCGCTACGACCTGGCGGTGGAGGCGGCGGAGCCGGTGGTCATCAACGCCAAGGGCGACTACCACGTGGGCACCTCGAAGGACGTGATCCTCAAGGACATCACCGTGGGCGGCACCCTGTACGTCTATGCCGGGCGCGACGTGATCAACCAGACCGCCGCTGGCGTGGCCGGTGCGGTCACCGGCGGGCTGTACATCGACGCCGGTCGCAACATCGGCTCGCCGGACAACCCGATCCAGGTCACCAACGACGGCACCAACCCGGTGACCGTGTACCGCCTGGTGGCACCGGGCACCGCCAACGTGGTGGTGATCAACGGCGACGTGGTGATCGGCAAGATCGACGTCCAGGGCGAGACCAACCTGGTGGCCAACGCCGGCAACTTCCACTCGCTGGGCGACCACGCCACCTTCGACGGTGGCCTGGTCAACCTGCGTGCGGTGGACGGCGACGACAAGACCTCCGGTTACATCGGCACCGACGCCAACCCGTTCAAGGTGGTGCAGAAGCGTGGCGCGCTCGGCCTGTACGGCCTCGGCGCCAACGTGGTGGCCATGCAGAACGACCTGGTGATGGCGGGCAGCGTGCTCGACGGCCGTGTCGGCCTGACGTCCGCGCAGGGCGTCATCCGCATGGACAGCCCCAGTGCGGTGATCCGCACCACCGACGAGGCGCTGGGCCAGGTGAATCTGGTCGCCGCCACCGGCATCGGCGAAACCGAGGGCGCGGTCCGCCTGGACACCGGTCGCTTCAACGCGCAGACGCCGGTCGGCGACGTGCGCCTGCACCTGCACCGCGAAGCCAGCGCCGAGCGCGTGCACGCGCTGACCGGCTCGGCCTACCTCGTCGGCGACGGTGACGGCGTGCTCGCCAGCACCGACCTGGACCTGGCCGACGTGCGGGTGGCGAAGGACCTGGACCTGCGTGCGCAGACCCTGCGCGCCAAGGTCACCCAGACCCTGCAGGACACCCCGCTGCGTGTCTGGGCCACCGACCAGGGCGGCGCGGTCGCCGACCGGGTCGAGCTGCAGGTCGCCGCCGCGCCGCACGTGCGCGTCGAGCGACTCGCCGCGCGCCTGGCGGACGTCCGCACCGACGCCCATCGCGCCAACGTGGTGAGCGGCCACATCGGCGAGGAAATGAACCTGACCACCCGCCACGTCAGTGCGCTGATGGACAACACCACGCCGGCCCTGCGTTACGGCCACGACTTCCAGTACTACATCCCGAAGAAGGACTTCAGCCTGGATCTCGAGGCCCGCGGCGCCACCGGCTCGCGCGCGCCGATGTGGTTCGACGTGTCGCGCGGCGTGTTCACCCGCAACATGGTCACCAGCGGCCACGCGACCTTCGACCTGGCCCGTCCGCAGTTCAGCCAGGACTACCGGTCCACCGGCAGGAATGGCCTGCTGCAGGCCTTCGCGGCCGCCTACCCGGTCATCCCTGCGCTGCAGCTGCCGGGCACCCTTTCCAACGCGGCCATCGCCGTGAACACCGAGATCGATGATGAAACTCTGTAAGCGTCTCAACGCCGGCGACCTGCGGGTCGCCAGCGCCTGTCTCCCGCTGCTGCTGGGCGCGGCCGCATTGCCGTCCGTATCTCTGGCCCAGGCGGTTCCACCGGGCGCGCAGCCCGGTGCGATCAGCTCCGAGCTGCTGCGCCAGCCGCAGCGCATCGAGCGCATGGAAGCCCTGCCGCAGGGCGAGGCGCCGGTGCTGGACGTGCCGCTGGTGGGCGACCAGCAGCTGCCGGACAACCCCGGCGTGGCCTTCACCCTCGAATCGGTGGTGTTCAGCGAGACGGCCATCCTCTCGCGCGAAGAGCTCGATGCCGTGGTGCAGCCCTACCTGGCGCGCACCGTCGGCTTCGCCGAGCTGCAGCAGGTCATCGTCGCGGTCAACCGGCTCTATGACGACAAGGGCTACGTCACCGCCCGGGCGATCCTGCCGCCGCAGCGCATCGAAGGCGGTCGCGTGCGGGTGCAGCTGGTCGAGGGACGCGTCGGCGAGCTGGTGCTCGAAGGCGCCACCTACATGAAGCCCGAGTACATCCGCCAGCGGGTGGGCATCGAGTCCGGCGAGCTGATCGAACCGCGCCGCCTGGAAGAGGAACTGTCGCGCTTCAACCGCCTGAGCGCCGGCGCGCTGTCCGCCTCGCTGCAGCCGGGCAAGGGCTATGGCCTCACCGATGTCTACCTCAACGTCACCGAGCCGCCGCGCAACAGCCTCGACCTGTTCGTCAACAACCACGGCTACGAATCCACCGGCGAGGAAACCGGCGGGGTCATGTACCGCCACTATGGCGCGCTGGGTGCCGACGACGTGTTCTCCTTCTTCGGCGCCGGCTCGCGGGGCTCGGGCGTCGGCAGCCTGTCCTACGACGCGCCCTTCAACGCCTATGGCGGACGCATCGGCGCGCGCCTGGGCAAGAGTTCGGCGCGGGTCGTTTACGGCCCGTTCCGCGATCTCGATTCCAGGAGCGATTCGGAAAACGGCTCGGTGTTCCTCAGTCATCCGCTGTGGAGCAACCGCGACTGGCTGCTCACGGGTCAGCTGACCGTCGGCGAGCAGCGTACCGAGAACCGCGTGGCCGGCGTGTTCCTCAACGAAACCCGGGTCAAGTCGACCCAGGGCGACCTGACCGCGCTGTATCTGGTGCCCGGCCGCTCGGCACGCCTCGGCCTGGGGTACCAGGAAGCCCGCAGCGAGCTGGAGGGTACCCCGGAGCGCGAAACCTTCGACCTCTGGTCCGGCTACTGGCAGCTCTACCAGGCGCTCGGCGCCGACTGGTACCTGAACGGCGCCGGCGCCTGGCAGTACTCGCGCAAGGAAGGCGTGCCGTCCAGCCAGCTGTTCCAGATCGGCGGTGCTTCGACCGTGCGCGGCTACCGCCAGGGCGAACTGGCCGGCGACGGCGGCGCCTACGCCAACTTCCAGGCCAACTATCGCGTCACCCAGGCGCTCACCGGCTTCGGTTTCTACGACTTCGGCAAGATCGACTCCTCGTTCCGCCAGCCCGAAACCCTCGACAGCGTCGGGGCCGGGTTCAACTGGCAAGTGAACCGCCGCCTCGCCACCGAGGTGTCGATGGGCGTTCCGCTCAGAAACGTCCGCAATGACCAGGACGACGTCTACCTGAACGTCCAGCTGGTACTCAAGGCGCTCTGAGCCGATCCCGTAGATACCGGATGCCGGCGATCGGCAACCGACGAGCAGAAACGAAAGGCCCACCACCCGGTGGGCCTTTTTCATGGTGCGATGCTCAGAGCGGCGGGTTCCAGCCGTCCATTCCGGAATAGATGGCATCGCGAAGCTGCCTGATGTGCCTGTTCAGCTCCGCCAGTTCCGTCGGCGACTGGCCGGAGGCCTGCAGCAGCGAATCCCCCAGGCAGCCCGCATCGGACTGGAGCGCGCGACCCTGCTCGGTCAGGGCAACGACGACCTGGCGCTCGTTTTGCGGGTTTCGGGTGCGGCGCACCAGGCCTGCGGCTTCCAGCCGCTTCAGCAGCGGCGTGAGGGTGCTCGATTCGAGCGCCAGCTTCTCCGCGATCCCGCTAACCGTCTGCTCGTCCTCTCGCCACAGGACGTTGAGCACGAGGTACTGCGGATAGGTCAGGCCCATCTCGTCGAGCAAGGGTTTGTAGATGCGCTGGATCGCAATGCTCGCCGAATAGATGGCGTAGCACAGCTGGTCGCCCATGGCGGGAGCAGGGTTGGCTTTCTTGCGGGTCATGAGGTGCTCGTCGGGAACTGCCGGTAACTGATATTGCGATAAATGTTATCGCTTGACAATCGATGAGCCCTGTCGCAGCTTATGGTTATCGCGATAACTGTTATCGCGAAACATGGCGAGAGGACCAGAATGATGAAGATAAAAAAACTGTTGTGCGTAATCGCGACTATCGTAATCAGCTCGGCCGGCTTCGCGCATTCGGCCGAGCGGATTCCCGACGCTCAGGCCGTCAGAAACGTGGTGCTGGTGCATGGCGCTTTCGCTGACGGCTCGGGGTGGCGCGGCGTGTACGACGAGCTGACCGGGCGCGGATACCGGGTCACGATCGTCCAGAACCCACTCACCTCGCTTGCCGACGATGTCGCCGCGACGAAACGGATTCTCGATCGCCAGGACGGGCCAACGCTGCTGGTCGGCCATTCCTACGGCGGCACGGTGATCACCGAGGCCGGCGTGGACCCGAAGGTTGCCGGGCTGGTTTACGTCTCGGCCCTGGCGCCGGACGTCGGGGAATCGACGGGCTCGCAGTTCAAGGACATACCGGCTCCGCCGGAATTCATCATCGAGACTCAGGAAGATGGCTTCGGATTCATCGATCTCGAGCAGTTTCGGGTCGGCTTCGCGGGTGACACCAGCGAGGCGGACGCCGCCTTCCTGCGCGACTCGCAGGTCCCGATCAACATGGCGATCTTCGACACCCCGGTCACCCGGGCCGCCTGGAAGAGCAAGCCGAGCTGGGCGGTCGTCGCCACGCAGGACAAGGCGATCGACCCGGCATTGTTGCGTCATACCGCCAAACGCATCGGCGCCCAGGTCGAGGAGGTGGACGCGAGCCACGTGCCGTTCCTCACCCAGCCCAAGGCGGTCGCCGATGCCGTCGATCGTGCCGCGCGGGGCGCCTCCCGCTGACGGACCGCCGTCGAGCCCGCGCCGGCGGGGCAGGGCGGCCAGCCGTGGGCCGCCCGTCCCTGGCCGGCGATGGACCCCCTGAAAAAGGCGAATGACCTGGGCGAAGCCAGGTTCCAGATACTCTCTTTGAGGACGACATTCCATGGGTAGCGATTCCGTCAATCCGCATCGGCCATTGAAGGCCGATGCGGCCGATCTCGATTCACGTTATGACTTCATCGTCTGCGGAGCGGGCTCCGCTGGATGCGTGGTCGCGGCGCGGCTGGCCGAGCGACCCGAAGTCCGGGTCCTGCTGATAGAGGCGGGCGGCGATGGCGTCTGCCCGGCGACGACAGAGCCCGGCAGCTGGCCGTTGAACCTCGGCACCGAGCGCGACTGGGCTTTCGAAAGCGAGCCGGGGCCACACCTGAACGGCCGCCGTCTGCCCCTGAACATGGGCAAGGGGCTGGGCGGCGGCTCGAGCATCAACGTCATGGTCTGGGCGCGAGGCCATGAGTCCGACTGGGAGTATTTCGCTTCGCAATCGGGCGATCCTGCCTGGGGCTACGCGTCGGTACTCGGCTACTACCGGCGAATCGAAGACTGGCAGGGCGCCGCTGACCCGCAGCGTCGCGGCTCGGGCGGGCCCGTGCACGTGGCGCCTCCCGTTGCGCCGCAGCCACTGGCCCAGGTCACGGTCGAGGCCGCCGGCCTGCTGGGCATTCCGCGGTTCGACAGCTCCAACGGGGCGATGATGGAGGGGCCGGGCGGTGCCGCGATCGCCGACCTGAGCATTCGCGACGGCAAGCGGCAGTCGATGTATCAGGCCTACATTCTCCAGCGTCCGCATCGGCCGAACCTGAAGGTACTGCCCCATGCGCTCGTTTCCCGCCTGCGGCTGCAAGGCCGCAAGGTGACCGGCGTCGAGGTGCTGGTGGACGGAGCGCCCAGGACGATCGAGGCGCGCAGCGAGGTGATCCTGTGCCTGGGGGCGATCAACACGCCCAAGGTGCTCATGCAATCGGGCATCGGCCCGGAGGAGGAACTCGGGGCGCACGGCATCGACGTGGTACAGCACCTGCCGGGCGTCGGCCGGAATCATCAGGACCATGTGGCCTTCGGCTGTACCTGGGAGTACCTGCAGCCGCAGGAAGTCGGCGGCGGCGGATGCGAAGCCAAGCTGTACTGGAAAAGCGATTCGCGCCTCGACGCTCCGGATCTTCTGCACTTCCAGCTCGAGTTCGCCGTGCCGTCCCCGGCCGAGGTCGGCATCGCCGCTCCCGAACACGGCTGGACCATGTTTGCCGGCCTGGCCCGCCCCAGGAGCCGGGGACGTCTGCGCCTGTCAGGGGCCGGCCCGCTGGACAGGATGCTCATCGAATCGAACGCGCTGAGCGAGCCGGAGGACATGGCGGCCGCACTGTCGACCGTCGAGTTGTGCCGCGAGCTGGGCAACCACCCGGCATTCGGGCGGCTGGTGAAGCGGGAGGTCGTGCCCGGCCAGCGGGACCGTCGCGCCATGGAGCAGTTCGTTCGTGACTCGGCGGTCACCTATTGGCACCAGTCCTGCACAGCGAAGATGGGGCGGGACGCCGACTCGGTCGTCGATCATCGGCTGCGGGTGTACGGCATCGACAACCTGCGCATCGCCGATGCTTCGATCATGCCGCGGATCACGATCGGCAACACCATGGCGCCCTGCGTGGTCATCGGCGAGCGCGCCGCCGACATGATCCGCGCCGACCATGGGCTCTAGGCGCGTTGCCGAGCGGCCTGCCACGCGTGAAGCGGTCTCTTTGGGTCAATAACCGACGATGAAAGGATGCGGACGATGAGGATATTGGTGGTGGGCGGCGGCATCGCCGGCTTTTCCATGGCCCGGGCGCTCGAGCTCAAGGGCTATCGACCCGAGCTGGTCGAGCGCCGTCCCGATGAACTCTCGGGCGGCACCGGGCTTTATCTGCCGGGCAACGTTGCCCGGGCGCTGGGTCAGCTCGGCCTGCACGAGGCGGTTCGCGAGGCGGCTGTCGTGATCGCCTCGCAGCGCATACTGGACAGCCGTGGCCGGCCGTTGACCCTCACCCGGACGCAGGATGTCTGGGCGTCTTGTGGTCCATGCCTTTCGCTTCCGCGCGCGGCCTTGCATGCCCTTCTGCGCGACTCGCTGAGCAGCACGAGCGTTCGCTTCGGCGTCTCGCTGGAAGGACTGACGCCGTCGGGCCAGGGGTGCGAGGTGGCGTTTTCCGACGGCACGACGGCCAGCTACGACCTGGTCATCGGCGCGGACGGCATCGATTCGACCGTGCGTGGACTGATGGTCCCGGGCGTGCAGCCCGCCTATGTCGGGAACGTCTGCTGGCGCCTGATGGCGCGCAACACCACGGGCATCGAAGGCTGGACGGCCATGCTGGGCGCTGGACGCACCCTGCTGGCGATTCCCGTGAGCGCGGAGCAGGTCTACCTGTATGCCGACCTGGCGATAGCGGAGGCCGATATCCAGGAATCGCTCGCCCACACCTCCCTGGCGGGGCTGTTCGAGGGTTTCGCGGCGCCGCTGTTTCCGCTGATTGCCGATGTGCCACCGGACACGCCGGTCCATTTCGGCAGGATCAGGCAGGTGGTGCTGGACGACTGGACCCGCGGCCGCGTCGTGCTCATCGGCGACGCCGCGCACGCTTCCTCGCCCAGCATGGCCGAGGGCGCCGGGATGGCGATCGAGGATGCGCTGGTGCTGGCCGAGGTCCTCGCGGCGTCCGGCAGTCCCGACGCCGCGCTTGCCGCCTACACGGCCAGACGCCGCCCGCGGGTCGACTGGGTGCAGCGACAATGCGTGGCGCGGGACAGGATGCGCACCCTGCCCACGCCGGCGCGCAATGGCGTCCTCAGGTTGCTCGGCAACAGGCTGTACAGGCGGAGCTATACGCCTTTGCTTGCGCCTGTGTGAACAGAGGCGCGAACGATGCTGAAGCAATTCATCGTTGTGGTTATGGGCCTGGTGCTCGCCGCCGGGGCGGTGGTTGCCACCGCAGCCTATCTGGCGACGCCGACAGTGGTGGTGAAGAACCAGGCGAGCGTCGAAGTCGACGTCACGGCGCGATGGAACCGGGCAAGCAAAGCGCTGGGCGTTATCCCGCCGGGCGCCAGCCGGACGTTCAAAACGGGCGGCGAGGCGGCGATGAGCTTCGACGTCGGTTATCCCGCTGGGCAGCGCATCGCCACCGAGAGGGCGTATTTCACGACGGCAACGATCGTGACCGCTCTGGTCACGGACGCCTCCGTCAAGGTCTCCACCCGGCTGCGGGGTGGCGATGCGGTTATGCAGGTGGTGGCCGCCCGGCCCGAGGCGGCCGAATGAGCCTTCCCCTGCGGCGCCGGCCGATCGGGCATCAGCGGTCGGTTCGACCTCAGACCGTCGGGACCGTGCCGCCATCGATGGTGATGTCCGTTCCACTGATCGCCGCTGCTCTGGGTGATGCCAGGAAGGCGATCAGGTCGGCCACTTCCTCTGGCCTGGCCGGCCTCCCCAAGGGGATACCGCCGAGCGCGTCCATGATGATCCGTTTGCCACCCTCGTAGTCGGTGCCGCTTTGCTCGGCCAGGCGTTCGGCCAGAGCCACGGCCGACTCGGTCTCGACCCAGCCGGGGGACACCCGCAGCACCCGAACGCCCTTGGGCGTCACTTCCTTGGACAGGCTCTTGCTGTAGGCGCTCAGGGCTGCCTTGGCGGCCGCATAGGCGGTCGTCGATTCAGGCAGAGGCATTCGTGCCTGGATGGAGGCCACGTGAATCACCACGCCGGCTCCCCGGGCCACCATGTCCGGAACCAGCGCCCGATCCAGGCGCACCGCCGGGAAGAGATTCAGGGCTAATTCCCGCTCCCATTCCTCGTCGGACAAGGCGGCAAAGCCACCGCCTGGTGCGGATGAGCCTCCCAGTACGTGAGCGACGATGTCGACGCCGCCGAGGCGCTGCACCCTGTCCACCACGTCCGCGCAGCCGTCGGCGCTGGTCAGGTCGGTTTCGATGAAGGTGGCACCGATTACCGATGTCGACGCGTGCCTGGCAACGGCCAGGACCTGCGCGCCTTGCTCGACGAAGCGCTGCATCACGGCCGCACCGATTCCACGGCTGGCACCGGTCACCAGCACGCGTTTGCCGGCAAGCTCCAGGTTCATGCTCATCAGTCGATCTCCAGGCGATCGATCCGATCGCCGTTCAGGTGGAAGACGTAGCGCAACCGTGCCGGGGAGCCCGGAAAGGTGCCGGATACACGGGCCATCACGGTGACCTTGCCGTCCTGTTCCCGCTGTTCCAACGGCTCGGCCTGGAAGCGATAGAGGCGCCGCGCTTCGTCCAGCCATGCGCTGATGGCGTCGTGGCCGACGTGGGTACGTCGCTCGTCGACAACGACCGCATCGGTGGAAAAGCACGGGTGCAACGGTGGCTGTGCTGGTCCGTTACTGAGGGCGAAGAAGGTTGCGATTGGCGAAGGCAGCGGCTCGGTCATGTCAGATTCACCTTGTCAGGGGGTGGCTTTACAGTGTCGCCATCCACTAACCTATCGACAAGAACGCACCTAAAAGTAAGTAACTACCCCATGACCATCTACACGCCGGACACGGCCGCAAGCGGTGTCGAAAACATCCTGAAGCTACTGGAGGGTCGGTGGAAACTGATCATCCTGTTCCACCTGTTCGACGGCAAGGTGCAACGCTTCTCCGACCTGGAAAGGCTGATTCCCGGCATTTCCCAGAAGATGCTGGCGCAACAACTGCGCCAGCTGGAAGCCGACGGCATCGTCTCGCGCACCGTCTACCCCCAAGTCCCGCCGAAAGTCGAGTACCGCCTGACGGCCTGGGGACAGGCGCTGTGCCCGGCGCTGGACGCCCTGTTGAAATGGGCCGAGCAGCGCGACGCGTTGCTCGGCTGACGCGCCATGCGGCGGGTACCGAGCATCGACAATCCTCTAGACCCAAAAGCCCGGAAACGAAAAAGGCCCACCTTGCGGTGAGCCTTTTCGTGAATTCGTGGTGCCGGCACCAGGAGTCGAACCCGGGACCTACTGATTACAAGTCAGTTGCTCTACCAGCTGAGCTATACCGGCATGAAGGGTCGCCATTATATCCATTGCACGGGGCTAGTAAACCGTTGATTGCTGGGGATTTGCTGGCTTTCTTCGCAACGCGTCGAATCGGTGTTCAGGGGCGCTCGGCGAGCAGTAGCAGATTGCGAGGGGTCAGGCTGGTCGGGCAGAAGGTGCCGAGGCGCACGCGGTAGCCGCTTTCTTCGAGACGCAGCGCGCGGTCGAGCAGCAGCCAGAGTTCGAGCGGACGGCGGAACAGGTTGCGGACCGTTTCGAGGTTGCGCACCTGGGCCAGGCGCTGCCAACCGGCGTCTTCCAGTGCGTTCCAGTCCTGTTCGTCGACGTTGCCCAGGTTCTTGAGCGAGGCGAGGTCGCGGCAGTATTGGGCGAAGGGCTTGCGCAGCCAGGCGCTGGGGAGCGACGGCGTCGGCAGGTAGCTGTCGGTGCCACGCAGCCGGCGTTGCAGCAGGTCGAAGCCGAGGCGCCAGGCCATCGACTGGTCGCGTTGGCGTCGCTCGCGGGCGCCGGCCGTGACGGTTTCGCTGAGCGGCAGGCCGAGATCGTCGCGGCTCAGGGTCAGCGCAGACCGGCGAGCGGCCTGGGACAACGGCTGGTAGCGATCGCCTTCGATGCGGTTGTAGCAGCAGGGGGCGATGGCCAGCTGGCGGCAGCCGCGGCTCATGGCGAGCTCCATCAGCCTGACGTGCAGGTCGCCGCAGGCGTGCAGGGCGATGGGGGTGTGGCCTGGCTCGAGGCAGGTGGCTGCGTTCTCGGCCATCACGTCCTGCTGGCGATGGCTGGCCGCGATGTTCAGGCGGCGACTCAGTCGCTCGCCTTCGGCGACCAGCGCCGCGTCCCATTCCAGGCAGGTCAGGGGCATGTCGGGATAGGCCACCAGGCGGCCCAGGTGGCCTTTGCCGGCGCACCAGTCGAGCCAGTGCCGTGGCGGTTCGGTGAACCCGAGGCGCCCGGCGAAGGCCTGTATCTGTTCCCATTTGCGGCCGGGCACGTCTACCGACTGGCGTGGCGCGCCTGTCGTTCGCGTGCTCGCGGGCAGTTCGTCGAGCCGTGAAAGCTCGGCGGCGCGGGTGGCGAGTTGGCCGAGGTTCGGCGGCGCGTCACCGGGCAGGCCCTGCAGGGCGATCCGTTCGGCATCGTCCAGCGAGCGGGCGCGTAGCCAGGCCGACCAGTCCGGGTGGTCGGCTTCCCACGGCAGGCGGAGGCAGGTGAAGGGGCGCGGGCGCCAAAGTGCCTGATGGGCGAGCAGGAAGGCGTCCAGCTCGCCGAACCGCGCCAATGTCCCGGTTGACGGCGCCACGTTGTTCAGCGGCGCCCGACGACACCCCGCCGCGGCAAGCGCAGCGGGCGGTCAGCGGCCCTGGCAGGCATCGACCCGCAGCCAGCGCTCGAGCAGTTTGAAGCCCTGCATGAGGACGAAGGCGATGACCAGGTAGATCAGGCCGGCGGTGAGGAACATCTCTTCGTGCATGTAGGTGCGGGCGGCGATCTTGCGCGCCATGCCGGTCAGTTCCAGCAGGGTGATGGTGCTGGCCAGGGCACTGGCCTTGAGCATCAGGATCACTTCGTTGCTGTAGGCCGGCAGGCCGATGCGCGCGGCACGCGGCAGGATGATGTGCAGCAGCGCCTGGCTGCGGGACATGCCCAGCGCCCGCGCCGCTTCGACTTCGCCGGCCGGTACGTTCTGGATGGCGCCACGCAGGATCTCGGCGATGTAGGCGGCAGTGTGCATGGTCATGGTGATGACCGCGCACCAGTACGGGTCGCGCAGATAGGGCCAGAGCACGCTTTCACGCACGGCTTCGAACTGCGCCAGGCCGTAGTAGACGAGGAACAGCTGCACCAGCAGTGGCGTGCCGCGGAAGAAGAAGATGTATCCGTAGGGCAGGGCACGCACCGCGAGGACGCGTGACGAGCGGGCGATGCCCAATGGCAGTGCAAGGATGAGTCCGGCAATCACCGAGAGCCCCACCAGCTGCAGGGTCAGCCAGGCGCCTTCGAGAAAGCTCGGCAGCCAGCGGATGAAGATTTCCCAGGTCATGCGGCGCTCCTGACGAAACCGCGTCCGGCGCGTTTTTCGAGAAAGTACATGGCGATCATCGCGAGGACGGTCAGGCCCAGGTAGATGAAGGCGGCGACGAGGAAGAAGGTGAACGGCTCCTTGCTCGCGGTGACGGCGATCTGCGAGCGGCGCATGATTTCCTCGAGGCCGATCACCGAGACCAGCGCGGTGTCCTTCATCAGGATCATGAACAGGTTGCCCAGGCCCGGCAGGGCCAGGCGCCACATCTGCGGCAGGATCAGCCGCCAGAAGATCCGCCGCTTGCCCAGGCCCAGTGCCAGGCCGGCTTCACGATGGCCCTTGGGGATGGCCAGCAGCGCGCCGCGAAACACTTCGGTCGCGTAGGCGCCGAAGCACAGGCCGAGGGCGATGGTGCCGGCCGCGAACGGGCTGAGCGCCAGGTCCTGGATGCCGACCAGTTCGCCCAGGCCGCGAACCAGATTGATGGTGCCGAAATAGATCAGCAGTACCCAGAGCAGCTCGGGTACGCCGCGCACGATGGTGGAGTAGGTGCCGCCGAGCCAACGGAAAAAGGCGTAGGGCGAAGTCTTGGCCAGCGCACCGAGCAGCCCGAGCACCAGGCCCAGGGCCAGCGATGCCAGCGCCAGCTGAATGGTCATCCAGGTCCCGGCAATCAGTGCCGGACCGAATCCGTGAAGGTCAGGAATCATGTGTACTCGAAAAGCACCGCTGCCCGGAAAGGGGCCGGGCAGCGGTCAGGCGGGTCAGTAAATGCTGAAGGGGAAATACTTGTCGTTGATCTGCTTGTAGGTGCCGTCGGCGAGGATTTCTTCCAGCGCCTTGTTCAGCTTCTCACGCAGCTCATCGTTGCCCTTGCGTACGGCAATGGCGATCTTGTCGTCGTCGAAGACCGGCTCGCCCTTGAATTCGAAGTTCTTGCCGGCGTCGCTCTTGAGCCATTCCCACTGCACGAAGGTGTCGGCGAGGATGCCGTCGACGCGACCGGAGGCCAGGTCCAGGTAGGCGTTTTCCTGGGTGTCGTACAGTTTCACGTCGACGGTCCGGCCCAGGTTGTCTTCCAGCCAGGTGCCGGCGATGGTGGCGCGCTGGGCGCCGATCACCTTGCCCTTGAGGCTGGCTTCATCGGTCTTGAAATCCTTGGATTTCGGCGCGATGAACTGCAGCTTGTTGGTGTAGTAGGGGTTGGTGAAGTCCACCGCCTGCTTGCGCTCTTCGGTCACCGACATGGAGGCGATGATGAAGTCGAACTTGCGGGCGTTCAGGGCTGGGATGATGCCGTCCCAGTCGGAGGTGACCACTTCGCACTCGGTCTTCATCTTGGCACAGAGGGCGTGGCCGATGTCCAGATCGAAGCCTACGACCTGGCCGCTGGCGTCGATGAGGTTGAAGGGAGGGTAGGCGCCTTCGGTGCCGATGCGCAGCTTCTCCGCCGCGAACGAACTGCCGCAGGCCAGGGTGACGGCCGCGGCGAGGAGGATCTTGTGGAAGCTCTTCATTGTTGTTGCTCCAGTTTTAGCGATGGCTAGACATGAATTGTTTACAGCGCGCCGACTCCGGGCGTTCGAAGACCTGCTCGGGTGTTCCCTGTTCCTCCACCAGCCCCTGATGAAGGAAGACGACTTCGCTGGACACCTGCCGGGCGAAGTTCATCTCGTGGGTGACCAGCAGCATGGTCCGTCCCTCTTCGGCGAGCGAACGGATGACATTAAGCACTTCTTGTACCATTTCCGGGTCCAGCGCCGAGGTGGGCTCGTCGAACAGGATCACCTTCGGCTGCATCGCCAGTGTGCGGGCGATCGCGGCGCGCTGCTGCTGTCCACCGGACAGCTGTGCGGGATAGACGTGGCGCTTGTCGGCGATGCCGACCTTGGCCAGCAGGGCCTCGGCCGTTTCGGTCGCCTCGGCACGGCTCTTGCCGAGGACACGGCGCGGGGCTTCGATGATGTTGTCGAGCACGGTCATGTGCGGCCAGAGGTTGAAATTCTGGAACACGAAGCCGATTTCGCTGCGCAGGCGGTTGATCTGCCTGGCGTCGGCCGCCACCAGCTCGCCGCCCTTGGCGGTCTTGAGCTTCATCTGTTCGCCGGCCACCAGGATTTCCCCTTCGTTGGGGTTTTCCAGCAGGTTGATGCAGCGCAGAAACGTCGACTTGCCGGAGCCTGAGGAGCCCAGGATGGAAATCACGTCGCCATCGTGCGCGGTCAGCGAAATGCCCTTGAGAACTTCCAGATCGCCGTAGCGCTTGTGCAGATTGCGAATTTCCAGTGCGGGTATGGCCTCGGCCATTGATCTACCTACCTCTTAATCAGACCCCAAGAACGATATTTCACGGGCTGTTCGATTGATTGCGCTCCGGCCTAGGGCTCGCCCTCCTGGCGAGGGCGCAAAGCTAGCATGCATGCGGCCTAGAGCCAAGCGCGGGTGCAGCCGGTTTCGCGCTCGTACGGCTCGGTTGCAGGCATGTTCGCGGTGCGAGCCGTCTGGATCGCGGCCTGCAATTGGCACCATGGCGAACGACGCTTTGTCGGCTTTCGCGGCTATAGTCGGAACGCTGTGCGTTCAGTCACGCCAGTGTAGCGGGCGGGCGGGTAAAACACCGGGTCCGTCAGGATCGCCAGCAAACGGCTATGGGAGTTATCGACATGCGCATTCTTCTGGTTTTGCTGCTTGCGCTGCCCGGCTGGGCGCATTCGGCGACCGTCTTCAAATGCGTGGGCGGCGACGGCCATGTCACGTTCTCCGACCGACCCTGCGGTGTTCAGGGCGAGGAGACCCGTCTTTTCGAGCCCAAGGTGACCAACGAGCTGCCATCGGCCCAGCAGATCGAGCAGCTGCTCGGCCCGGCATCGCAGACGGTCTACGAAGTGCGAGGGCCGAACATTTCCGACGCCCCCGCGCCCGGTAGCGACCTGATGCCCGACAACGAGCCGCCGCCGGGCATCAGCTATGGCGACCCCAGCGGCATCCGGCGCAACCCGGCGGGCCTGTGACCGGCCTCAGTGCCCAGGCTGCTTGGCCTCGGTCAGCGTGTCGCCGAGCATCTCGTCGTGTTCCTCCATCTTCCAGGGCAGGCTTCCCGGCGAGATGTGCAGGAAGTGCAGGTATTTCTCGAACTGGTCGAGAATGTCACCAATGATTTCCTGCTGGTCGTAGCCATAGATGTCGTATGACTGCCCGCCGCGCCGCAGGAATACCTCGGCCCGGTAGTAGTGCTCGTCGCCGTCGGGGCTTTCCGGATGCGCGAACGCCGGCATCGCATAGCTCATCAGGCGGATCTCGTAGACGAAATCCAGCTGATCCTCCCTGACCACCTCCAGATACAGCCGCGAATTGGGCTCGTCGACGTGTACCTGCGCCGGCCAGCCCTGCTCCTGCAGCCCGCGCTGCACGCGGCGCATCGCCTTGAGCACGGTGGTGGACATGAATGCCTCCACCGGTTCGCGGGCCGGGAAGTTGACCAGCCCGGCCAGCCGTTTCTTCCATACCCCCGGCGCGGCACCGACGGAGGTCCGGCTGCCCTGCATCTGGTTCTGCAGGCTCAGCTGGTGCCCTTCGATCACCAGCGCGCGCCACATGCCCAGCGCGGTCAGCATCATCAGGATGCAGAAGGGCAGGCCCGCCGCGATGGCCATGGTCTGCAGCGCGCTGAGTCCGCCGGCGAGCAGCAGTGTCGAGGCGACGACGCCTGCGGTGGTCGCCCAGAAGACGCGCTGCCAGGTGGGCGTGTGGCTTGCGCCGCCGGCGGCGATCGAGTCGATCACCAGCGAGCCGGAGTCCGAGGACGTGACGAAGAAGGTGACTATCAGCAGCACCGCCAGCATCGAGGCGAGCGAGGTCAGCGGCAGGTGCTCGAACAGCTTGAACAGCGCGATGGCGTGGTCGGCCTGCACGTCGTTGATCAGGCTGGTGTAACCCTCGACCATGATCAGGTGCAGCGCGGTATCGCCGAACACCGAGAACCAGAAGAAGGTGAACAGCGTGGGGACGATCATGACGCCGAAGACGAACTGGCGAATGGTGCGGCCCCGGCTGATCTTGGCGATGAACAGCCCGACGAAGGGCGACCAGGAAATCGTCCAGCCGAAGATGAACAGCGTCCAGTTGCCGATCCAGTCGCTGCGGCTGTAGGCCTGCAGGTTGAAGGTGCGCTCGATGATGTTGTTCAGGTAGCTGCCGGTGTTCTGCAGGAAGGTTTCCAGAATGAAGATCGTCGGGCCCACCGCCAGCACGAACAGCATCAGGATCGTGGCCAGGACGATATTGAGCAGCGACAGGTTCTTCACGCCCTTGTCCAGGCCCGCGACGACCGAGCAGATCGCCATGCCGGTGATGACCGCAATGGCTATCACCTGCACGGTGATGCTCACCGGCACGTCCCACAGGTAGTTGATCCCGGCGTTGATCTGGGTGACCGAGAGACCCAGGGTGGTCGCGATGCCGAACAGCGTGCCGAGGATGACCAGCACGTCGACCACATGGCCGATCGGGCCGTGGATGCGTTCGCCGATCAGTGGGTAGAGCGCCGAGCGCAGCGACAGCGGCAGGCCGTGGCGGAAGGAAAAGTAGGCCAGCGCCAGGCCCACGATCCCGAAGATGCCCCAGATGTGGAAGCCCCAGTGGAAGAAGGCGATCTGCATCGCCTGCTTGGCGGCATCCACGGTTTCCGGTGCGCCGGTCGGAGGCGTCGAATAGTGCAGCACCGGCTCGGCGACGCCGAAGAACAGCAGCGCGATGCCATAGCCTGCGGAAAAAAGCATGGCGAACCAGGCCGGGAAGCTGTACTGCGGCTCCGAATGATCCGGCCCGAGCTTGATGTTGCCCCACTTGGTCAGCGCGATCCCGACGATGAACACCAGGAAGAACGCCACCGACAGCATGTAGAACCAGCCGAAGGTGCGGGTGATGTAGGCCAGCACCGAGTCGAACAGCTCCCCGGCCAGTTCCGGGTTGCTGATGGTGCCGACCACCAGCAGGAAGGTGATGACGACGGAGGGGATGAAGACGGGAAGCAGGATGACGGCGCGGGGTAGTTTCTTGTTCGTGTCCATTGGGGCGTCCGGTTTTCTCGTCGGAGTTCGGTAACGGCGAGGCGACAGGCTCCGAGATAAAAATGCAGCGTGTGCAAGGGTAGACGGCCAATTGCCTGCAAATACTCACCGGTATTTTCGCGGCTCTTGATGCTGCGGGTTGCCTGAGGGCTCGATTACCGAGCTAGGCGTGAGGACGGTGGGGCTGCTCTGCCCCGGCCGAAAGGCTGGCGCCGCGAACACGCGGGCAACAAAAAACCGGCTCTAGGCCGGTTTCTGTTTCGGGTGGCTTGCACCACTCGAGAAATCAGTGGTGCCCAGGGACGGAATCGAACCGCCGACACGGGGATTTTCAATCCCCTGCTCTACCAACTGAGCTACCTGGGCAACGGGGCGCCATTAAACGGATTTGGCTTTGCTCTGTCAAGCAAGGCCGGGAAAATATTTAGCTACGGCGGGCGCTTAGGTGTCTTCCAGCGGCTCGCCGGTATCGCGGGCCGCTGTGCGGTCGAGGCGGCGCTCACTCGCTGGGCGGTACGTAGCCTTCGGCCTGGGCGTACTCTTCGCCGGAGAGGAATTTGTCCATTTCCTCCTGGAGGAACTTGCGGTCCTCGGCGTTCATCATGTTCAGGCGACGCTCGTTGATCAGCATCGTCTGGTGCTTCTGCCAGTCTTCCCAGGCCTTCTTCGAGACGTTGTTGTAGATGTCCTCGCCTTTGGCGCCAGGGTAGGGCGGCCGGTCCAGGCCCGGAAGCGCTTCCTTGTATTTACGGCAGTTCACGGTGCGGGTCATGACGTCACTCCTGCGTTCAGTTCGGTGGCGGCGCGCTTGAGCAGTTTCTTCACCGGGGCGGCGAGGCCCAGGCGCTGCGGGGCGGCGAGGTTATACCAGAGCCAGTCCGCTTCGGTCACGGCGGGTGCGGCGCTGCGTACCTGCACCAGCCAGGGTTCGATGGCGAGCTGGAAATGGCTGAAGGTATGGGTCAGCCCGGGCAGCGGGCGGGGCTCGCCGAGGTCCAGGGCATGGCGCTGGGCGAGCGGGGCCAGCGCGTTCAGATCGTCGAGTTCGGGCAGGCTCCAGAGCCCGCCCCAGAGTCCGCTGGCCGGTCTGCGGTAGAGCAGGATCTCGCCATCCGCGTTGGCCAGCAGCGGCATCAGGGTGCGCTTTTGCGGCAGCGCCTTGCGCGGCTTGGGCGCCGGGTAGTCGGTTTCGCGGCCCAGCAGGTGGGCCTGGCAGCCGCTGCGCAGCGGGCACAGCAGGCAGCTCGGGCGGCTGCGGGTGCACAGCGTCGCGCCCAGGTCCATCATCGCCTGGGTGTAGTGGTTGACGCGCTGGTGCGGCGTCATGCGCTCGGCCGTCAGCCAGAGCTCGCGCGCGACCTTCGGTTCGCCGGGATAGCCGCTCTGGGCGCTGAAGCGTGCCAGCACGCGCTTGACGTTGCCGTCGAGGATCGCCGCGCGCAGCCCCATGCTCAGGCTGGCGATGGCGCCGGCGGTGGAACGGCCGATGCCGGGCAGCTCGGCCAGTTGCTCGACGTCGCGCGGGAACTCGCCGCCGTGCTCGGCGACGATCAGCCTGGCGGTCTTGTGCAGGTTGCGGGCGCGGCTGTAGTAGCCGAGGCCGGTCCACAGGTGCAGCACTTCGTCCTCATCGGCTTCGGCCAGGGCCTGAACCGTGGGCAGCGCTTCCATGAAGCGGTCGAAATAGCCGAGCACGGTGCTGGCCTGGGTCTGCTGCAGCATGATTTCCGAGACCCATACCCGATAGGGCGTGATGCCGATCTGCCAGGGCAGATCCTTGCGGCCGTGGCGGTCGTACCAGTCGAGGACCGCCTCGCCGAACGCTTCGGGGGTCATCGGTTGAACAGGCCTCTGAGGGCGTCCTTGAGGTCTGGCGAGACCTTGTCGCCGAGCTTCTCTTCGATCTTCTCGTTGAGCTTGTCGCCGGCGAGCTTGGCCGCGACCTTGCCCAGCCCGTCCTGGTCGAGGCGGCAGGCCTTGGCGCCGATTTCCAGCGGGCCGCGGCAGCGCAGCGGCCACTCGATGCCGGCGTAGCGCTGGTTGACCTCGCAGGCCGGGTCCGGCATCTCGCCCTTGTCGCCTTCGATGACGATGCCGATGCGGTAGTCCAGGCCCAGCACGCGCAGGTCCAGGTCGCCGTTGCCGTTGACGGTCATCCCCGGGATGCTCGCCTTGAGGTCAGGGTTGGTCGCCACGCCGTTGCGCAGCAGCAGGTTGCCTTGCAGGGCGCGGAACGGGGTGTCCTGACTGCGCGGTTCGCTGGAGAGGCTCTTGCGATTGAGGGTGGCGATCGCCCGGCACAGCTGCTGTTCGAGGTTGGCGTCGACCAGCACGCCGTTGTTCACGGTGAAGCCGAGGGTGCCGTTGAGCCCGTCGATCCAGGCCCGCTCGCTGTTGCCCTGGGTGCGCAGGTCGGCGTTGAGGTCGAGCAGGCCCCGCACCGTCGGCTGCTGGCCCTGGCTTTCCAGCAGGCGCTCGACCGGCACCCGGCTGATGCGCTTGGTGGCGGTCAGTACCGGTATCTGCGGGCGTACGTCGACGGTCGCGTTGGCTTCGAATCGGCCGTTGTAGAGATTGCCGCGCAGTTCTTCGAGGGTGATCAGGCCGCCGCGGCTGTTGGCCTTGAGGCTGAACGCTTCGAGGGGCAGCTTCTTCACCGCGAGGCTGTCGACGACCAGGTTGATGCGGCTGTCGAGCGCGCGCAGGGTGGTGATCGGCAGCACGTCGGCTTCGCTCCAGGCGTGCTGGCTGGGCTTGTCCGGCAGCGGGGTGGTGCCATTGCCGACCGCGGCCGCTTCGGTGCTGCGCACCTGATCCTGGCGGGCGGCGGTGGCGGCCTTGCTCTGCTCGCTGTCCGGCGGCAGGTAGCGGTCGAGGTTGAGGCGGTCGCCCTTGAGCGTGACGCGCAGTGCCTGGGTGCTGAAGTTGGCGACGCCGAGCTGGCCGGTGAAGGTGCTGTCGTCGAGCTTCAGGGTGGCATCTTCGAGCATCAGGCTGTTGGCCGTGCCGTTGAGGCGGGTGACCAGTTCGGCCTTTTCCAGAGTCTTGCCGTCGGCCATGGGCGGCAGCTGCTGGCCGACGCCGTCGAGGAATTCGCGCAGGTTGAACGGGGCGATGGACAGCGCACCGGCGATCTTCGGTTCGCTTTCCAGTTCGCGCACCTTGAATTCGCCCAGGCCGCGCAACTGGTTGGCGGAGAACTTGAGGCCGTTCCATTCGGCGATCTGCGCGGCGCGGTCGACCAGCAGCTGGCCCTGGGCGCTGAAGGCGAGGGTCTTGCCGTTCAGCGGCTCGCCAGAGGCTTCGCCGGACAGGCGCAGGTCTTCGAGGGAGTAGCGCAGCAGCTGGTTGTCGAAGCGCAGGTTGCCCTGCAGTTCGGTGCGCGCGCGCATGACCGGCTGGTTGCTGCCGAAGAAGGCGCTGAGCTTCAGGGGAATGGTCGCGCCTTCGCGGATGGCGCCGGTGCTCAGCTCGATGCTTTCGGCGCTGAGCTGCTGGCCGCTGCGCGCGTCATGGTAGGTGACCCGTGCATCGCTGATGGCCAGGCTGTCGATGTCCAGCTTGAGCGGTTTGCGCCGTGCCGGCTCGGCTTCGGTCGGCGCGGGTTGCTCGGCCTCTGGCGCGGCGGGCGGCGTTTCGGCGCTCGCCTGGCCCGCTGGCTGGCCGACGCCTTCCCAGTTGCCGTGGCCGTTCTCGTCGCGCACCAGGGTCAGGTTCAGGCCGTTGACGGTGATGTCGCTCATCTGCACTTCGCGGCGCAGCAAGGGCATCACGCGTACCGAGAGGCCGAGCATGCGCAGGTCGGCGAAGGGCTGCTCCGGCGTCTGGGCGCTGGCCAGGGTGGTCTCGTGCAGTTCGAGGCCCAGCCAGGGGAACAGGCTCCAGCCGATGTCGCCGTTGATGGTCAGCTCCAGCCCGGCCCGCTCGCGCGCCAGTTGCTGGATCTCGTCCTTGTAGTCGTTGGGATCGAACAGGTGGGTCAGTGCGAAGCCCAGCGCCACCAGTATCAGCAGCAATCCGAGAATGACCAGACCCAGGATCTTGCCCAGCGCTTTCATGGAGAGTCCCTTTGTGAGGTGTGGCAAAAGTGGCGAGTATAACGCTGCCCCGTGACGGCGGTAGGCGCGGCAGGTTTGGAGCGCCCGGCCGGGCGCCGGTTCCGCGCCTGGGACTAGGGTTGCAGAGGCTGCAGCGGCAGATGCGCGCGCGCCGCCAGCGCCTGGGCTTCGAGGTGATCGGTCGGCGCGGCCAGGCGCAGGGTCTTGCCGGCTTCGCCGGTCAGGCGCTCGGCCTCTTCCAGCAGGCGCCGGCCGACCCCACGGCGGCGGGTGACCCGGCGTACGCACAGGTGCGACAGTTGCCAGGCCTGTTCGCCGGGTTGCAGCAGGGCCGCGCCCAGCAGTCGATCGTTGAAGCGCCCGGCGATCAGCCGGCCGCTGGCCAGGCCCGCCTCGATGAGCGCTTCGGCAGTGTCGTAGGGGGCGAGCAACCAGGCTGGCGCATCGGCGTAGATCTTCGCCAGATCGATGCGGTCCTGGGCGGACGGGGTGCCGACGGCTTCGACGAGTACAGGCATGACAGGCTCCGGAGCGGGGATGCCAGTGTACCCCAGCCCCAGCACGGCGGTAGCCGGGGGAGGCGGCGCACGCCTATAATGGCAGCCTTTTCCCGATCGCTTTTGTGGAGCAGGTGATGGCCGAACGTACGGCATTCGTCGAGCGCAACACCCTGGAAACCCAGATCAAGGCCTCGATCAATCTGGATGGTACCGGCAAGGCGCGTTTCGCCATCGGTGTGCCCTTTCTCGAGCACATGCTCGACCAGATCGCCCGTCACGGGCTGATCGACCTGGACATCGAGTGCAAGGGCGACCTGGAAATCGACGACCATCACACCGTCGAGGACGTGGGCATCACCCTCGGCCAGGCGTTCGCCAAGGCCATCGGCGACAAGAAGGGCATCGTCCGCTACGGCCACTCCTACGTACCGCTCGACGAGGCGCTGTCGCGCGTCGTGATCGATTTCTCCGGCCGCCCGGGCCTGCACATGAACGTGCCCTACACCCGCGCGGTGGTCGGTCGCTTCGATGTCGACCTGTTCCAGGAATTCTTCCAGGGCTTCGTCAATCACGCCCAGGTCACGCTGCACATCGACAACCTGCGCGGCACCAATACCCATCACCAGATCGAGACGGTATTCAAGGCGTTCGGCCGTGCCCTGCGCATGGCGGTGACGCTCGACGAGCGCATGGCCGGGCAGATGCCGTCCACCAAGGGATGCCTGTAATGCAGACGGTAGCCGTCATCGACTACGGCATGGGCAACCTGCATTCGGTAGCCAAGGCGCTCGAGCACGTCGGCGCCGGCCGCGTGCAGGTGACCAGCGATGCCCGGGTGATTCGCGAGGCCGACCGGGTGGTGTTCCCCGGCGTCGGTGCGATCCGCGACTGCATGGCCGAGATCCGCCGCCTGGGCTTCGACGAGCTGGTGCGCGAGGTCAGCGTCGACCGTCCCTTCCTCGGCATCTGCGTCGGCATGCAGGCCCTGATGGAGCGCAGCGAAGAGAACGGCGGCGTCGACTGCATCGGCCTGTTCCCCGGCCAGGTGCGCTTCTTCGGCAAGGATCTGCAAGAAGAGGGCGAGGCGCTGAAGGTCCCCCACATGGGCTGGAACGAAGTCAAGCAGGCCGTCGACCATCCGCTGTGGCACAGCATTCCCGACGATGGCCGCTTCTATTTCGTTCACAGCTACTACATCGATGCCGGCAACCCGCGCCAGGTCGTCGGGCGCGGACACTACGGCAAGGATTTCGCCGCCGCACTGGCCGACGGCTCGCGCTTTGCCGTGCAGTTCCATCCCGAGAAGAGCCACACCCACGGCCTGCAGCTGCTGCAGAACTTCGCCGCCTGGGATGGGCGCTGGTAAATACCTGAGCTGGAAGCGGAAAGCCGGAAAGCCGGAAAGCCAATGCGCTTCAGGCTTCGGGCTTCAGGCTTCAGGCTCTTTTCCGAAGGAAAAAGACATGCTGATCATCCCCGCAATCGATCTCAAAGACGGTGCCTGCGTGCGCCTGCGTCAGGGCCGTATGGACGATTCGACGGTATTTTCCGACGATCCGGTGAGCATGGCGGCCAAGTGGGTGGAAGCCGGCTGCCGTCGCCTGCACCTGGTCGACCTCAATGGCGCCTTCGAGGGCCAGCCGGTCAACGGTGAAGTGGTCACGGCGATCGCCAGGCGCTTCCCGCAATTGCCGATTCAGATCGGTGGCGGCATCCGCTCGCTCGAGACCATCGAGCATTACGTCAAGGCCGGCGTGAGCTACGTGATCATCGGCACCAAGGCGGTGAAGGAGCCGGAATTCGTCGCCGAGGCCTGCCGTGCCTTCCCCGGCCGGGTGATCGTGGGCCTGGACGCCAAGGATGGGTTCGTCGCCACCGACGGCTGGGCCGAGGTCAGCAGCGTACAGGCGACCGACCTGGCGCGCCGCTTCGAGGCCGACGGGGTCGCGGCGATCGTCTACACCGACATCGCCAAGGACGGCATGATGCAGGGCTGCAACGTCGAGGCCACGGTGGCCCTGGCCAACGCCAGCCGCATCCCGGTGATCGCCTCCGGCGGCATCCACAACATCGGCGACATCCAGAAACTGCTGGATACCGATAACCCCGGCATCATCGGCGCCATCACCGGTCGTGCGATCTACGAAGGCACGCTGGACGTCGCCGAAGCGCAGGCGATCTGCGACCTGAAGTACAAGGACGAGTGATTCGCTGAACCTGCGGTGGATCGGTGAAGCGCGATCCACCTACACGTGCTACGTGCAGCTTGAAGCCTGCGGGCTTGGAGCTGCCTTCGGAGAAAGCCATGGCCCTGGCCAAACGCATCATTCCCTGCCTCGACGTGGACAACGGCCGCGTGGTCAAGGGCGTCAAGTTCGAGAACATCCGCGATGCCGGCGATCCGGTGGAGATCGCCCGCCGCTACGACGAGCAGGGCGCCGACGAGATCACCTTCCTGGACATCACCGCCAGCGTCGACAACCGTGACACCACCCTGCACACCGTGGAGCGCATGGCCAGCCAGGTGTTCATCCCGCTGACCGTGGGCGGCGGGGTGCGCAGCGTGCAGGACATCCGCAACCTGCTCAACGCGGGTGCCGACAAGGTCTCGATCAATACCGCCGCGGTGTTCAACCCCGAGTTCGTCGGCGAGGCCGCGCAGCGCTTCGGTTCGCAGTGCATCGTCGTGGCCATCGACGCCAAGAAGGTGTCCGCCGAAGGCGAGACGCCGCGCTGGGAAATCTTCACCCACGGCGGACGCAAGCCCACCGGGCTCGACGCGGTGGCCTGGGCACAGAAGATGGAGGCCCTCGGCGCCGGCGAGATCCTGCTGACCAGCATGGATCAGGATGGCATGAAGAGCGGCTTCGACCTGGGCGTGACCCGCGCCATCAGCGAGGCGGTTCGCATCCCGGTGATCGCCTCGGGGGGCGTCGGCAACCTCCAGCACCT
This sequence comes from Stutzerimonas nosocomialis, assembly GCF_005876855.1. Classification (GTDB taxonomy): domain Bacteria; phylum Pseudomonadota; class Gammaproteobacteria; order Pseudomonadales; family Pseudomonadaceae; genus Stutzerimonas; species Stutzerimonas nosocomialis. The sequence goes on from NZ_QLAE01000002.1 coordinate 171,896, forward strand.
GGCCGACGGCATCCTCCAGGGCAAGGCCGATGCGGTGCTGGCCGCGAGCATCTTCCACTTCGGTGAATACACTGTCCCCGAGGCCAAGGCCTACCTGGCGAGCTGCGGCATCGTGATGCGCTGAGGCCGCGGCCGCTCCCTTCCTGTTACCGATGCAGCCGCGTTCAGGCGCGGCGCAGGGAAGCTTTTTTCATCAAAAGGATGCGCCTGCTGGCCGGGCGCGCATTAAAGAGGAACCTGGCAATGCCCCGTCGTCTGCTGATCGGCCTGATCGGCGCCCTGCTTTTCGTCTCGGTCGCCCAGGCCGAAGTCCCCGCCAACTACAAGGTCGACCTGCTGACCGAGAACTTCCCTCCGTACAACATGGCGCCCAACGGGAAGAATTTCGCCCAGGGCGATGCCGTGTCCGGCATCGCGGCGGACATCGTGCGGGAGATGTTCCAGCGTGCCGGCATCGATTACACCCTGACGCTGCGTTTTCCCTGGGAGCGCCTGTACGCAACGGCGCTGGAGACGCCTGGCTACGGCATCTTCGTGACGGCGCGCCTGCCCGAGCGCGAGGCGCTGTTCAAGTGGGTAGGGCCGATCGGCCCGGACGATTGGGTGCTGCTGGCGCGTGGCGACAGCCGCATCAGCCTGAGCACCCTGGCGCAGGCCGGAGCATTCGACGTGGGAGCCTACCGGGGCGACGCGATCGCCGAGCATCTGATCCAGCAGGGCCTGGAGCCGGTGCTGGCGCTGCGTGATCAGGAAAACGCGACGAAACTGGCGGCCGGCGAGATCGACCTCTGGGCCACGGGCGATCCGGCAGGCCGCTACCTGGCGCGCCAGCAGCAGATCACCGGGCTCAAGACGGTGCTGCGGTTCAATCGGGCCGAACTCTTCCTGGCGCTCAATCGCGACGTGCCGGACACCGTGGTCGAGCGGCTGCAAAAGGCGCTCGAGCGGATGCGCGCCGAGGGCTTCGTCGACGCCGTGAGCGACCGCTACCTCTGAGCGGCTGCCCTCATGGCGCGAGCGTCATGACCGGTTTTGGACGCGCACGCCCTGCAATGGGGCGTGCGCGTCGTGACTGCATTCGGGCGCATGGTCTTGATGCGTGACGGGCGGCTGAAAACTGTCCTTCAAATTTCTCGTTTACCTTTCTCTCTCGCCTCTGCCTGCGGCCATCTGGCACTATGCCATCGGCGCCGAAACGTGGAAGCCGGCACAGTTTGTTCTGGTGTAGAACTTGCTTTAACCAGTGCGACAATAGCCCGGCGCCAAGGCGTCGACATAACAAAGACAATTTTTGTGCACTGCACATGGAAACCATGGGGATCACTATGTTCAAGCGAATCCAGTCCATTCTGCTGCTGGCGCTCATCGCCACCGCTGCCAAGGCCGAACTGCCGGCCGATTATCAAGTTGTCGTGCTGACGGAAAATTTCCCGCCGTTCAACATGTCGGTCGACAACAAGAACTTCGCCCAGGAGGCGAACATCACCGGCATCAACTCGGACATCGTGCGTGAGATGTTCAAGCGGGCGAAGATCAACTACAACCTGACGCTGCGCTTTCCCTGGGACCGCATCTACAGCCAGGTCCTGAGCCAGCCGAACCAGGCGATCTTCTCCACCACCTATACGCCGGCCCGTGAGCCGCTGTTCAAATGGGTCGGCCCGCTCTCGAACACCGGCTGGGTGCTGCTCGCCGCCCCCGGCAGCGATATCCGCCTGACCTCCCTCGAGCAGGCCCGGCAGTACCGGATCGGCGCCTACAAGAACGGCTCGGTGAGCCAGCATCTGGAAGACAAGGGGCTGGAGCCGATCAACGCGCTCAAGGACCAGGACAACGTCGCCAAGCTGCTCAGGGGCGAAATCGACATGTGGGCGACCACCGACCCCGTCGGCCCCTACTGGGCCAAGCAGGAGGGCGTGGCCGGACTGGTCACCGCGCTGCGCTTCAACGATGCCGAGCAGTTTCTGGCGCTGAACAAGGACACGCCGGACGAAGTCGTCAAGCGTCTGCAGAACGCGCTCAACCAGATGCGCGCAGACGGCACCATCGACGAGATCCGTCGCCGCTACCTGTAACACGCCTCAGCGGTAGATACCGCCTTTCCCGTGCGCGGCCATCGCCCGGTTGCCGCGCACGGCGATCATCTGCTCCACCCCTATCCAGTCGATACCGCGTGCCGCCAGCCGTGGCAGTTCGCGTTCGAGCACGTCGAGCGTGGCGGGATAGGGGTGGCCGATCACCACCACCGAGCCCTGCTTGCGCGCAAGCTCCACGGCCTTTTCGAGTTGCGCGGCGACCGCCTCGGCCGTGGGCTCGTTATCCAGGAAGACGTCGCGGGACAGGCTCGCCAGGCCAACGCGCTGGGCGGTGGCGCCGGCGACCGTGGCTGTGCTGGTGCGGCTGTCGATGAAGAACCGATGGCGTCGTTGCAGTTCGCCCATCAGCCAGCTCATGGCCGTGGCGTCGGCCGTCATGCGGCTGCCCATGTGGTTGTTGACCCCGTGGGCATGGGGCACGGCGTCGAATGCCGCGTCGAGCCGCTTCTCCAGTTCGTCGACGGGAAGCCCGGGGTGCCAGGCATAGCGGCCTCCGGCGGGGTCCATCGGCAGATGCAGCATGACCGTCTTGCCGTTGCGGTGGGCCTCCTCGGCCAGCCGCGTGGCGTGGGGCGTGTCGGGAAGGATCGCCAGCGCCACCGGGCCGGGCAGGGCGAGCACCCGGCGGTCGCGGCTGGGCGTCTGGCCGAGGTCGTCGATGATGAGGGTCAGGCGGGCAGGCGCGGTGCTTGCCTGCGCGTGCCGGTCGGTGGGTTCGCCCGCTGCCGGCGCGGCGGGCTGAGCGGCCAGAGCACTGCTCAGCAGGGCCAGCAGCAGCGGAGCGAGAAACCGCACTCCGGTCATTTTCCGCGGGTGAGGTTCAACCCTTTGAGCAGGTTCAGCGCCTGGCCGAGCTGGAAATCGTCGTCCTGCGGACGCGGCGAGTCGCTGACCACCTGGGTGCTGCTCGGGCGGTCCGGGCCGCCGTTGCCATTGCCCAGGTGCCCTTGCAGGTCCGCTTCGCGGAAGCCCTCGGCCGCCTGCTCGCGGGTGAGCTTGGCGCGCTCGACCTGGATGTCCGGGACGATGCCCTGGGCCTGGATCGAGCGGCCGTTGGGCGTGTAGTACAGCGCCGTGGTCAGTTTCAGGGCGCGGTCGTTGTTGAGCGGCAGCACGGTCTGCACCGAGCCCTTGCCGAAGCTGTCGGTCCCCATCAGCACGCCGCGCTTGTGGTCCTGCAGGGCGCCGGCGACGATTTCCGAGGCCGATGCGCTGCCGCCGTTGATCAGCACCACCAGCGGCACCCCTTCGCTGGGGTCGGCCGGATCGGCGTTGAAGCGCAGTTCGGAGTTGGCGATGCGGCCCTTGGTGTACACCACGAGGCCGCCGGTGAGGAAGTGGTCGGCCACTTCGACCGCGGCCTGCAGCACGCCGCCGGGGTTGTTGCGAAGGTCGAGCACCAGGCCGTTGAGCTTGTTGCCCTGGTTTTCCTTCTTCAGGCGCTCCAGGGCCTTGCCCACCTCGTCGCCGGTGTTGACCTGGAACTGGGTGATCCGCAGGTAGCCGTAGCCCGGTTCGAGGATCTGGCTGCGCACGCTGCGCACCTTGATCACCGCGCGGGTGAGCTTGATGTCCCGCGGGCTGCCGCCGTCGCGCACGATGCTCAGGGTGATCTCGCTGCCCGGCTTGCCGCGCATCTTTTCCACGGCTTCCATCATCGACAGGCCCTTGGTGGGCTGGCCGTCGATCTTGACGATCAGGTCGCCGGCCTCGATGCCCGCCTTGGAGGCCGGCGTGTCGTCGATGGGCGATACCACCTTGATGAAGCCATCCTCGAGACCGACCTCGATGCCCAGGCCGCCGAATTCGCCGCTGGTGCTTTCCTGCAGTTCGGCGAAGGCCTCGGGCTCGAGGTAGGCCGAATGAGGATCGAGGTTGCTGAGCATCCCCTTGATCGCGTTCTCCAGCAGCGTCTTGTCGTCCACCGGCTCGACGTAGGCGGCCTTGATGCGGTCCAGCACCTCGGCGAAGGTGCGCAGTTCGTCCAGCGGCAGCGGCGACTTGTTGGCCGGCGCGTCGATCACGGGCGGCGGTACCAGCTCCGCGGGCTGCTGCGCCCAGGCGTTGCCGTAGGCTCCCAGCGTGACGGCCAGGGCGAGCGTTGAAGGTCGGGCAAAGCGGCGCAGGTACAGCATGTCGAACTCCGAGTTTGAGGGCGCGCTTATCCTTGCGCGCGGCACCATTGCGCCGGGTCGCTTGGACGACCCTGTTGGCGAATGGCGAAATACAATGCGGCAGCTTCCTGCCCGCCACTGGTGCCTACCGTGGCGATGGGGTCTCCCGCCTTGACGATGTCGCCGGCGTCGCGCAGCAGGCTCTGGTTGTGGCCGTACAGGCTCAGGTAGCCGTTGCCATGGTCGAGGATCACCAGCAACCCGGCACCGCGCAGCCAGTCGGCGAACACCACCCGGCCGCCGTGCACGGCGCGTACCTGGGTGCCGGCGCTGGCGCCGATCAGGACACCGTCCCACTTGGTTCGAGCGTCGCCGCCGCGCGGAGTGCCGTAGCGCGCGATCAATTGGCCGTCGACCGGCCACGGCAGCTTGCCCTTGGCCTTGTCGAACGGGCCGCCGTAACTGGCGCCGGCGCTGGAAACGATCTGCTGCGGTGCGGTACCGGGCGCGGCGGCCGGCGCGGCGGCGTTGGCCTGGCGCTGGCGCTCCTGGGCTTCGCGCGCCTCGGCGAGGGCCCGCTGGCGGGCTTCTTCGGCCTCGCGCGCCTGGCGGGCGAGGGTCTGTTCGATGGTTCTGAGCACCCCTTCGAACTCGGCCTGCTCCTGCTGCCTGGCCTTGAGCGCCCGGCCGCGGCTGGACTGGTCCTGGTTGAGCTTGGCCAGCACCTGCTGGCGCTCCTTGCGCACCTCGGCAAGCTCGCTGCGGCGCGCCTGCAGGCCGTTGCGCTGGTCGGCCAGGCGGCTCTGCTCGGCGGCGATGCCGGCCTCGACGTTGGCCAGCTGGCGCAGGGTTTCGTTGAAGGCGTCGAGCTGTTCGAAGCGGGCCTTGTTCAGGTAGTCGTAATAGGTCAGCGTGCGGCTGAATTTTTCCGGATTCTGCTGGTTGAGCAGCAGCTTGAGGTATTCCTGCCGGCCGCTCTGGTACGCGGCCCGGGCCTGGATGCCAATCAACCGCTGCTGTTCGATCCGGGCGCCTTCGAGGGTGGTCTTCTCCTCCTCCAGGCGCTGCAGCTCCGACTGGCTGCGGTCGATCTCCTGCTGCAGGGTGTCGACCTGCCTTTCCAGCGTGCCCATTTCCTTTTCGGTGGTCTGCAGCTGCTTCTGCACGCTGCTCTTCTCCTGCTCGATCTGCTTGAGCAGTTTCTGCAGCTCGGCGACATCCTTGCGGGCGGCCTCGATCTGCGCACGGGCGGCGGCGCGATCGTCCGCCACGGCGGTGCCAACGACGAGCGCGAGTAACAGGGGAGGGAGAAGGCGGAGCATGAGTGGCGCGATACCAGGGTACGAGACCGGGCTAGTATGCCTAAAAAATGCAGCCTGAGGCTGCACGCCGAATAAAAGCCGCGCGGCGTTGTGAACGGCGCCGCGCGGCCCGATGAGCGGCGGGCGTCAGCCCCGCCGCTGGCCGCTTCAGTCGAGTTCGACGATGCTGCGGCCGGTCATTTCGGCTGGCTGCGGCAGGCCCAGGAGGGTCAGCATGGTGGGCGCCACATCGGCGAGCACGCCGCCTTCGCGGATCTTCAGGCTGCGCTTGCCGACATAGATGAAGGGCACCGGCTCGCAGGTATGCGCCGTGTGCGCCTGGCCGGTCATGGCATCTTCCATCTGCTCGACGTTGCCGTGGTCGGCCGTGATCAGCGCCTCGCCGCCGACCTTGTCCAGGGCCGCGACGATCCGGCCGACGCAATGATCCAGGCATTCGACCGCCTTGACCGCCGCCTCGAATACGCCGGTGTGGCCGACCATGTCGCCGTTGGCGTAGTTGACCACGATGACGTCATAGCGCTGGTTCTCGATGGCGTCGACGATCCGGTCGGTCACCTCCGGGGCGCTCATTTCCGGCTGCATGTCGTAGGTCGCGACCTTGGGCGACGGGATCAGGATGCGCTCCTCGCCTTCGAAGGGTTCCTCGCGCCCGCCGGAAAAGAAGAAGGTGACATGGGCGTACTTCTCGGTTTCGGCGATACGCAGCTGGGTCTTGCCGTTCTTGGCCAGGTACTCGCCTAGCACGTTGCTCAGCGACTCCTGGGCGAAGGCGCTGGGCGCCGGGATGCTGGCCGAATACTGGGTGAGCATGACGAAACCGGCCAGCTGCGGGCGGCGGGCACGGGCGAAGCCGTCGAAGTCGTCCTCGACGAAGGCGCGGGACAGCTCGCGGGCGCGGTCGGCGCGGAAGTTCATGAACACCACGGCATCGCCGTCCTCGACCTTCACCGGCTCGCCGATGGTGGTGGCCTTGACGAACTCGTCGCTCTCGCCGCGCTCGTAGGCGGCGATCAGGCCGTCCACCGCGTAGTCGGCGTGGTACTCGGCCTTGCCGTCGACGATCAGCTCGAAGGCCTGCTGCACGCGGTCCCAGCGGTTGTCGCGGTCCATCGCGAAGTAGCGGCCGATCAGGCTGGCCACCTTGCCCTTGCCGAGGCGGCCGAAGGTGGCCTGCATCAGTTCGATGGAGCCCTGGGCGCTCTTGGGCGGCGTGTCGCGGCCGTCGAGGAAGGCGTGCAGGTAGATCTTCTCGGCGCCGCGCTTGGCGGCCAGCTCGGCCATGGCGACCAGGTGGTCCTGATGGCTGTGCACACCGCCGTCGGACAGCAGGCCGAGAATGTGTACGGCCTTGCCGGCGCCGACCGCCTTGTCCACCGCGGCGCAGAGGGTCGGGTTCTCGAAGAAGTCGCCGTCGCGGATGGATTTGGTCACCCGGGTGAAGTCCTGGTACACCACGCGGCCGGCGCCGAGGTTCATGTGGCCCACCTCGGAGTTGCCCATCTGCCCGTCGGGCAAGCCCACATCCATGCCGCTGCCGGAAATGAGCCCGTGCGGCTGGGTGCTCAGCAGGCGGTCGTAGACCGGTGTGTTGGCCGCATGGATGGCGTTGAACTCGGGGCTTTCGCTATGCCCGAAGCCGTCGAGGATGACGAGTACCAGGGGTTTGGGTGCAGCAGGCATGTTCGGGCTCCTTGCGCGGGGACTTGAAAGGGCGGCCAGTCTACTGGCGGGCCGGGCCAGGGTCACGAGTATCAGGGTTCAGCCGGCTGGGGGGGCTGTGTATACTGGCCCGCATTTTATCCCCCGGGTACCCTATTGATGGTCGCTAACCTGATTGAATTTGTCTCCAACCACTATGTATTGAGCAGCCTGTTCGTCGTGCTGCTGATCCTTCTGGTCATCACCGAGACTCGCAAGGGCGGCAAGAGCCTGAGCAATCGCGAGCTGACCGCCCTGGTCAACAGTGGTGAAGGCGTGGTGTTGGACGTGCGGGCGAAGAAGGAGTTCGCCGCCGGCCATATCGTCGACGCGTTGAACATTCCGCACGACAAACTGGTCAGCCGAATGGCGGAGCTGGAAAAGTACAAGGGCAAGACGCTGATCGTCGTCGACGCCCTCGGCCAGCACGCCGGTACGGTTTGTCGGGAGTTGCAGAAGGCAGGCCACACGGCCGCCAAGCTGGGCGGAGGGATTTCCAGCTGGCGCGGCGACAACCTTCCCCTGGTCAAGTGATATGTCCCATGTCGTGATCTACACCACCGCCTGGTGCCCCTACTGTCTGCGGGCCAAGAGCCTGCTGGACAAGAAGGGCGTCGACTATGAGGAAATCCCGGTCGACGGCCGGTCCGACCTGCGCGCCGAGATGGCTCGCAAGGCGGGGCGCACGTCGGTGCCGCAGATCTGGATCGGCGAGCAGCACATCGGTGGTTGCGACGATCTTTTCGCCCTCGATCGCGCCGGCCGTCTCGACCCGCTGCTCGCATCCTGACGGCTCGGGCCGCAGCGGACGGTCGCCGACAACCCTTATCAAACGCACAACGAGAAGGCTTCGAAAATGGCTGAACAAGAAACCAACGGCGCCGCTTCCCAGAACGGCGAGCAAGGCGCGCAGTTCTCCCTGCAGCGCATCTACGTCCGCGATCTGTCGTTCGAGGCGCCCAAGAGCCCGGAAATCTTCCGCCAGGAGTGGAATCCGAGCGTCGCTTTGGATCTGAACACCAAGCAGAAGGCGCTCGAAGGCGACTTCCACGAAGTGGTGCTGACCCTGTCGGTCACGGTCAAGACCAACGAAGAAGTGGCGTTCATCGCCGAAGTGCAGCAGGCCGGCATCTTCCTGATCAAGGGGCTGGATGCGCCGTCCATGAGCCACACCCTCGGTGCGTTCTGCCCGAACATCCTGTTCCCTTATGCCCGCGAAGCCCTGGACAACCTGGTCACCCGCGGCTCGTTCCCGGCGCTGATGCTTTCCCCGGTGAACTTCGATGCGCTCTACGCGCAGGAAATGGCCCGCATGCAGCAGGCGGGCCAGGCGCCGAGCACCGCTCAGCACTGAGGCCGCGCCGCGTCTGCGGCATCACGCGCCGGATACGAAGGGCTCGCCTGATGGCGGGCCCTTCGTCGTTCTGGCGCCCGAGGTCTCGTCTCAGCGAACCTTGACCACGACCTTACCGACGGCGCGGCGCTGGGCCAGGGTATCGATCGCCTCGGAGGCTTGCGCCAGCGGGAAGGTCTGGGACACCAGCGGCTTGAGCTTGCCCTCGGCATGCCAGGCGAACAGCTGCTGGAAGTTGGCGGCGTTGTCCTGGGGCTGGCGCTGGGCGAAGGCGCCCCAGAACACGCCGACCAGGGATGCGCCCTTGAGCAGCGGCAGGTTGGCCGGCAGCGCAGGAATGCCGTCCCCGGCGGCGAAGCCGACCACCAGCATGCGGCCGTTCCAGGCGATGCTGCGGAATGCCTCCTCGAACAGCGAGCCGCCGACCGGATCGTAGATCACGTCGACGCCCTGGCCGCCGGTCAGCTCCTTGAGCCGGTCCTTGATACCGCCTTCGCTGTAGTTGATCAGCTCGTCGGCGCCGGCCTTGCGCGCCACTTCGAGCTTCTCGGTCGTCGAGGCCGCCGCGATCACCCGGGCGCCCATCGCCTTGCCGATTTCCACCGCCGCCAGCCCCACGCCGCCCGAGGCGCCGAGTACCAGCAGGGTCTCGCCCGGCTGCAGGTTGCCGCGCTGACGCAGCGCGTGCATGGACGTGCCGTAGGTCATGCTGAAGGCCGCGGCCGTTTCGAAATCCATGCTGTCAGGAATGGGCAGGACGTTGTAGGCCGGGACCGCGGTCTGCTCGGCGAACGCGCTCCAGCCGGTCAGGCCCATCACCCGGTCGCCGACCTTCAGGTGGGTGACCTTCTCGCCCACCGCCGCCACCACGCCGGCCGCCTCGCCGCCGGGGGAGAAGGGAAACGGCGGCTTGAACTGGTACTTGCCCTCGATGATCAGCGTGTCTGGAAAGTTGACCCCGGCGGCGTGCACGTCGAGCAGGATCTCGTTCTTCTTGATCTCGGGGCTGGCGGTCTCTTCCAGCACCAGGGTGTCGGCGGGGCCGAAGGCTTTGCACAGGATGGCTTTCATCGGGAGGGTCCTTGTTGGAGTTGTCGGGCCGCAGTTGCAGGCAGTCTAGGTCCGCGAGGCCGGGGCGCAACGAGCATGGCCCTCCCTGATGGCGTCGCATAAGTGCGGTCCGAGCGCTGCCTTGCCTGGTGTGGGCGGGTCGAGGCGCTGACACAAATTGCAAAAGTTTGTATTGTCTTGAAACAATTAAAACTTTGCTTCACACTTGATTTGTTACCTAGGACACGGATGCGTTGCTCTGGTTGATCCAGAGCCGCTGGCTAGCTCGCCATCGCGCTGCTGTCCGTCCCTGCCATGGGGCGATTCATGGCACCGGCCATGGATGCGCCTGCACCGCCCCCTCCGCCCACCAGAACACAACAATTTGGGCCACGGATCCGCTGGCGCAACGCCAGTCGCCGTTATCCGGCAATAACGCACCGCGCCGACAGACGAGCCTTCGCGCTCCTCTGCCTGCCTTCGAGCCGCTTCGAAGGTACGGGCACCTGCGACCTATCGATTCCCAAGGACTGAATGGCAGCCAATGGTCGATGCCTTCAGGCACACAGTTCGAGGCCGAGAATGAGCAACAAGCGATACCCGAGATTTCTGAGCGTCCTGCCGTTTCTGACCATGCTGCTGCTCGGCGGGTGTGACATGGTCCTGTTCAATCCCAAGGGGCAGGTGGGGCTGGATGAGCGGAACCTGATCATCGCCGCGACGCTGCTGATGCTGATCGTGGTGATCCCGGTATTCATCATGACCGCCGTGTTCGCCTGGAAATACCGCGCCAGCAACACCCAGGCGAACTACCAGCCCAATTGGGCGCATTCGGTCCGCATCGAGGCCGTGGTCTGGGGCGTTCCGGCGCTGATCATCATCGCCCTCGGCATCCTCACCTGGAAAAGCACCCACGCCCTGGACCCCTACAAGCCGCTCGAGTCGGACGTGCCGCCGGTGACCGTCCAGGTCATCGCCATGGACTGGAAGTGGCTGTTCATCTACCCGGAGCTCGGCGTGGCATCGGTCAACGAGCTGGCGATTCCCGACAACACGCCCATCAACTTCCGCATCACCTCGGACGGGGCGATGACTTCGTTCTTCATCCCGGCGCTCGGCGGGCAGATCTACGCGATGGCCGGCATGCAGACGCAGCTGCACCTGATCGCCAACGAGATCGGCGAGTACCGCGGATTCGCCGCCAACTACAACGGCGAAGGCTTTTCCAAGATGGGTTTCGCCGCCCGGGCCATGAGTCCCGCCGACTTCCAGGCCTGGGTCGCACAGGTGCGTGGCGACTCGGCACGGCTGGCCTCGATGGCCGACTACGAGGTGCTGGCCAAGCCCAGCATCGAGCATCCCGTCCAGCATTTCGCTTCGGTGCAGCCGGGCCTGTTCCAGCACGTGGTGGACAAGTACGAGGGCATGAACAGGGGCGCACCCGCCCACGGAAAGATGGATGACATGCCCGACATGACCATGGATAGCCATTGAGCCGAGGCAGACACAGATGCATTCGAATGAAGGCAGAGGAAATTGAGCATGTTCGGTAAGTTGACCCTTGATGCCATCCCGTGGCACGAGCCCATCATCATGTACACGCTGGCCGTCGTCGGGGTCATCGGGGTTGCCGTTCTCGCCCTGATCACCCGTGCCAAGGGCTGGGGACCGCTGTGGCGTGACTGGCTGACCTCGGTGGACCACAAGAAGATCGGCGTGATGTACATCGTCGTGGCGCTGATCATGCTGCTGCGTGGCTTCTCCGACGCGATCATGATGCGCACCCAGCAGGCGATGGCCGCCGCCGGTTCGGCCGGCTACCTGCCGCCGGAACACTACGACCAGATCTTCACCGCCCACGGCGTGATCATGATCTTCTTCATGGCCATGCCCTTCATGATCGGCCTGATGAACATCGTCGTGCCGCTGCAGATCGGTGCCCGCGACGTCGCGTTCCCCTTCCTCAACTCGCTGAGCTTCTGGCTGTTCGTGGTCGGCGCGGTGCTGGTGAACATCTCGCTCGGCGTCGGCGAATTCGCCCGCACCGGCTGGGTGGCGTATCCGCCGCTGTCGGAGCTCGGCTACAGCCCGGGCGTGGGGATGGACTACTACATCTGGTCGTTGCAGATATCGGGTATCGGGACGCTGCTGACGGGCCTGAACTTCTTCGTGACCATCCTCAAGATGCGCACCAGGGGCATGGACCTGATGAAGATGCCGATCTTCACCTGGACCTGCTTCTGCACCGCGATCCTGATCCTCGCCGCCTTCCCGATCCTGACCGCGACCCTCGGCCTGCTGACCCTGGATCGCTACCTGGACATGCATTTCTTCACCAATGAGCTGGGCGGCAACCCGATGATGTACGTCAACCTCATCTGGGCCTGGGGCCATCCTGAGGTGTACATCCTGATCCTGCCGGCGTTCGGCATCTTCTCCGAAGTGACCTCGACCTTCGCCCGCAAGCGGTTGTTCGGCTACGCCTCGCTGGTGTGGGCGACCATCGCGATCACGGTGCTGTCGTTCGTGGTGTGGGTGCATCACTTCTTCACCATGGGCGCCGGGGCGAACGTCAACGCCTTCTTCGGCATCATGACGATGATCATCGCGGTACCGACGGGGGTGAAGATCTTCACCTGGCTGTTCACCATGTTCCGCGGGCGGATCGTGTTCGAGACGCCGATCATGTGGACCATCGGCTTCATCATCACCTTCACCATCGGGGGCATGACCGGTGTGCTGCTGGCCGTACCCGGTGCCGACTTCCTGCTGCACAACAGCCTGTTCCTGATCGCGCACTTCCATAACGTGATCATCGGCGGCGCGGTGTTCGGCTACCTGGCGGGGCTGACGTACTGGTTCCCCAAAGCGTTCGGTTACCGCCTGCACAACCGCCTCGGACAGGTTGCCTTCTGGTGCTGGCTGGTGGGCTTCTTCTTCGCCTTCGTTCCGTCCTATTTCCTGGGCTTCATGGGCATGACCCGGCGCCTGAGCAGTTTCGACGTGCCCGAGTGGCGGCCTTTCCTGATGCTGGAACTGGTGGGCGTGGCCCTGATCCTGATCGGTGTCTGCGCCCAGGCGGCGCAACTCGTGGTGAGCTACCGCAACCGCGAGACGCTGCGCGATGTGACGGGCGACCCCTGGAATGGCCGCACCCTGGAATGGTCGACCTCCTCGCCGCCGCCGTTCTACAACTTCGCCGAACAGCCCGAGGTGGACGACCTGGACGCCTACTGGGGCATGAAGGAGCGCGGGGTCAGCACGGCCATACGCAGCGACTACAAGAAGATCCACATGCCGCGCAATACCAGCGCAGGCCTGGTCCTCGCCGGCTTCAGCCTGGTGATCGGCTTCGCCCTGGTCTGGCACATCTGGTGGATGGCCATCGCCGGCCTGGTGGGCTCGGTGGTCGCTTTCATCATCCGCAGCAACGACGACGACATCGATTATTACGTGCCGGCCGAAGAGGTGGCGCGGATCGAGAGCGCACGACTCGAATCACTGGCGAAGGCTTGACGATATGCAACATGTACTTCATGCAACAGAGCACGCCGCCGAGGAGCACGGTCCGGAGCATGTCGGCTCGGTGACGGTGTTCGGCTTCTGGATCTACCTGATGACCGACTGCATCCTGTTCGCGACCCTCTTCGCGACCTATGCGGTCCTGGTCGACAGCGTGGCGGGCGGCCCGTCCGGCGCCGAGATCTTCGAGCTGCCCTACGTGCTGGTGGAAACCTTCTGCCTGCTGTTTTCCAGCATCACCTATGGCTTCGCCATGCTGGCGATGCACCGGGGCGACAAGCAGAAGCTGCTGGGCTGGCTGGGGGCCACCTTCCTGCTGGGCCTGGCATTCATCGGGCTCGAGATCAACGAGTTCCACAAGCTGATCAGCGAGGGCTACGGCCCCAACCGCAGCGCATTCCTCTCCGGCTTCTTCACCCTGGTCGGCACCCACGGGCTGCACGTGATCAGCGGGCTGCTGTGGATGGCCGTGCTGATGTTCCAGGTGCGCGCCAGGGGGCTGACCGAGACCAACCAGACCCGCCTGCGTTGCCTGAGCCTGTTCTGGCACTTCCTCGACGTGGTGTGGATCTGCGTGTTTACCGTCGTTTACCTGATGGGAGTTCTGCGATGAGCAACACCTTCACGGACGCCACCGGCGCCGATCACGGCACCGCGGGTTCCTACCTCCTCGGCTTCGTGCTGTCGGTCATCCTCACCGTCATACCCTTTGCGCTGGTGATGTTCCCCACCTTCTCCCAGAGCACCACGCTCTGGCTGGTGGTTGGCTTCGCGGTAGCCCAGGTGCTGGTGCACCTGGTGTTCTTCCTGCACATGAACGGCTCTTCGGAGCAGCGCTGGAACCTGGTGGCGCTGGGCTTCTCGGCGCTGATCATCTTTCTGCTGGTGTTCCTGTCGCTGTGGATCATGTTCAGCGTTCACCACTACATGCTGGCGCACTGATGATGAAGCCGCGCGATGCGCTGGGGCATTTCTTACAGGTCACCAAGCCGGGGATCATCTTCGGCAACGCGATCTCGGTGGCGGGGGGGTACCTCCTCGCCGCGCGGGGGGCTGTCGACCTCTGGCTGCTGCTGGTGACGCTGGTCGGCACCGCCCTGGTGGTGGCTTCCGGCTGCGCTTTCAACAACTACATCGACCGCGACATCGATGTGATGATGGAGCGCACCCGCAACCGCGTGCTGGTGCAGGGGCTGCTGCCGGGCCGGGTGGTGCTGGCTTACGCCACGGTGCTGGGGCTGGCCGGCGTGTCCCTGCTGTATCGGGGGGCGAGCCCGCTGTCCGCGCTGTTCGCGGTGCTCGGCTTCGTCATCTACGTGGGCTTCTACAGCCTGTACCTCAAGCGCAGGTCGGTGCATGGCACGCTGGTCGGCAGCATCTCCGGCGCCATGCCGCCGGTGATCGGCTACTGCGCGGCGAGCGGCTCGTTCGACCTGGCCGCGCTGACGTTGCTGGTCATCTTCAGCCTCTGGCAGGTGCCGCACTCCTATGCGATCGCGATCTTTCGCTACAAGGATTACCTGGCGGCATCGATCCCCGTGTTGCCGGTGGAGCGGGGCATCGCGGTGGCCAAGCGGCATATCCTTCTTTATATCCTGGCGTTCCTGCTCGCCACGCTGATGCTCGCGTTCTGGGGCTATGCGGGCGTCAGCTATCTGGTGGTCGCGGCCGCGATGGGTTCCTACTGGCTGTACCTGGCCTGGACCGGTTACCAGGCGATGGACGATCGGCTGTGGGCGCGCAAGCTGTTCTTCTTCTCCATCTATATCATCACCGCCCTGAGCCTGATGATGGCGGTGGACGTCCAGCGCACGGGCCAGATGCTGCTCAGCTACGTCGGTTGAAGAAGGGCGGCTCAAGATAGGCCGCCGCTGGCCGATTCATCGGGAACAATCGACGCCGCCTGCGCCCCGGTACTGACGCCGTGCGCAGGGACAGGCAGAATCGCCGTTTTCGAGGAGAAGCCCGATGAAGTCGTTCGCTGCCCTGCTGGCCCTGACGCTGGGGCTGTGCTGCCAGGCCATGGCCAGCTCGGCGCCTGAAGCAACGGTCAACAAGACCCTCTACTACACCCTGACGCCTGCGCTGGTCGGCAACTACGGCAGCGGTGAGCGGCTGAAGTACTACAAGGCCGACGTGGCCCTGCGGGTCGCCAATATCGATGCGGAAAACCGCGTGAAGCATCACGAGCCGCTCATCCGCAATCAGCTGGTCATGCTCTTCTCGCAGCAGACCGACGAAAGCCTGGGGAGCCTGGACGCCAAGGAGACCCTGCGCCAGGAAGCGCTCAAGCAGGTGCAGGACGTGCTGAGCCAGGAAACCGGCCAGCCTCTGGTGGACGATCTGCTGTTCAATAACCTGATCATCCAATGACCGACTGGCCGCGCCCGGTTCAGCGTAGCGCCAGGATCGCGTCCCATTCGTCGGGCGACACCGGCATCACCGAGAGGCGGCTGCCCTTGCGAACCAGTGCGAGGTCCGCGAGGGCCGGCGCGGCCTTCAGTCGCGCCAGCGGCAGCACCATGTCGAAGGCCTCGACGAAGCGTACGTCGACCGCGCTCCAGGGATTCTTGTCGGCGCTGGCCTTGGGGTCGAAGTAGGGGCTCTGGTCGTCGAGGGCGGCAGGGTCGGGGTAGGCGACGCGAAGGATTTCGCCAATCCCCGCCACGCCCGGCTCCGGGCAGCTAGAGTGATAGAAGAAGAAGCGGTCACCCTCGCGCATCTCGCGCAAATAATTGCGCGCCTGGTAGTTGCGCACGCCGTCCCAGCGGGCGTTGCCCTTTTCCTTCAGGTGCTGGATGGAAAATTCGTCAGGTTCCGATTTCATCAACCAATAGGGCATGAAGTTTGCTCCGTGAATTACCGCAGGCAGCCGAATGACGGCAAGGTTAACCGACAACTGGTGTCAGCACCGGTTTGCGGGACGCCCACCCTTCACGGAAAATGCCTCGCTTTCGAAATCGACCGTCGCCGGCACAGAACCAGAAAAGAAGCTTCGACGGATATTCGCCTGACAGGGGGAGGCGAACTTATGAGACGCAAGCCAGATATTTTGTGGGTATTGGTGGTGATTTTTGGCCTCGGTGTGGTCACCACGGGCTACACCCAGAGCCTTTGGGAGCGCCAGAGTGACGCGCCCCCGGTAATCCAGACGCCACGCTGAAGGCCCGTCGCCGGCCGTTCCGGCGACGCACTCAGGTACCGCGGTACCAACCCTGGTCAGTCACCGTCGCCGTCATGGGCACGTCCCAGCTGGCCAGGGGCAGGCGATCCACCTTCTGGCACTCGTGGGCCAGGCCCAGCAGAGTCGGTTTGTGACAATTTTTGCGCAGCCGCCGGTACGCCAGGCTGCGGTCGTAGAAGCCACCGCCCATGCCCAGGCGGCCGCCACGTTCGTCGAAGCCCACCAGGGGCATCATCACCAGATCGAGTGTCCACAGCGGGCGTTGCCTGGCCGGGGCTCGATGGGGCTCGAGGATGCGGAAGCGGTTGCAGCGCAGCCGCTCGCCCGGGGCGATGCGCTGAAACACCATGCGCGTACGCGGCCAGGGATCGAGTACCGGCAGGTAGGTCGCCTTGCCACGGCGCTGTGCTTCGCGCAGCAGCGGACGCGGATCGATCTCGCCGTCGTTGGGCAGGTACAGGGCAATGTGGCGTGCCCGGCGAAACAGCGGATGCTGTGCCAGCTGGCGGTAGAGTCGTAGGGAGGCCTGGCGTTGCTGGGCGGGACTGAGATCGCGCCGTAGCTGGCGCAGGTGACGACGCAGTGCGGGCCTGGAAAGGCTCTCGGCTGCGACGGTCAAGAAAGGCTCCCCAGCATGCCGCTGCCGGCGTAGGCCCTTGAACCCGAAAGTTCAAGGTGGCGACTGCCGAAGACCATCAGGCTTTCCGTCGGGCGGACATGCACACCGGTCAAACGTGCAGCCTCCATGGTTTTGCGTATCGGGAGAGGGTCATCGCCGACTGGCGCACATGCCAGGGAGTTGCCGGCAGTATAACCCAATCCGGGCACCATCCATCAGTTACCCGTGCCGTTCGGATCAGTGGCCAGGGCATTGTCGACCCGCTCGAGCAGCGAGCGTACGTGCTCGCGGGTGTTGCCGGCCTCCTCGTCGAGGCTCTTCTGCTTGTCGAGCAGCTCGTGGGTGATGTTCAGGGCGGCCATCACCGCGATCCGGTCGGCGCCTATGACTTTTCCGCTGTTGCGGATGTCGCGCATCTTGCCGTCGAGGTAGCGGGCGGCACCTTCGAGCTTGCTGCGCTCTTCGGGTGGACAGGCGATGCAGTATTCCTTGTCGAGAATACGCACGTTGACGGTGTTCGGCTGGCTCATGAGTCCTGCTCCAGGGCTTTCAGGCGTGAAATCATCGATTCGACCTTCAACCGCGCCATTTCGTTCTTTTCAATCAGATGAGCGCGCTCTTCGCGCCACGCCTGCTCGCTCGCGCGCAGGGTCTTGTTCTGCGCCGTGAGCTGTTCGATGCGCTGGATCAGCAGCTCCAGCTTGGCGGTTAGCAGATGCAGATCGGCGTCTTCCATGGGATCTCTACGTGGCGACGGATGGGAGATGGGCCGCAGGAGGCGGCGCCCGCGCGTTGGTCTTGGCTCGCACCCCGGTGCTAGGATACGAGGCCTTCATTCTAGTCATTGCGCTCCTATGCGCCTAGCCACCATGTCGATCCCGAATTCCCCCTACGCTGCCTTCTCCGCACTGCTGGCCGGCAGCGCTCAACCCGTTTCTCCCGCCGAACTGCACGGTCACCTGCTGGGCCGCAGCTGCGCCGGCGCCGGCTTCGAGGCCGACGCCTGGCTGTCCTACGCCGCCGAGCTGCTCGGCGGCGAGCCCGAGGACCCGGTCCGCCAGGCCCTCCTGGGCCTGCAGGAAATGGTCAAGGGCGAACTGGCCGGCGAGGACATCGCCCTCGTCCTGCTGCTGCCGAGCGACGAGGCGCCGCTGGCCGAGCGCACCGCCGCCCTCGGTCAGTGGTGCCAGGGCTTCCTGGCCGGTTTCGGCCTGACCCTGGGCGACCGCGCGCTGGGCGCCGAAGCCACCGAGGTGCTGCAGGACCTGGCGGCCATCGCCCAGGTGCAGGGCGGGCTGGAGGAGTCCGAAGACGGCGAGAACGATTACATGGAAGTGATGGAATATCTGCGCGTGGCGCCCCTGCTATTGTTCACCGAGTGCGCCAAGCCGGTCGCTCCGGTGTCCAAACCTTCCCTGCATTAACGAGAAGTTCGCCCATGACCCGCATCCCGAAATCGGAATTCGCCCGCCGCCGCAAAGCCCTGATGGATCAGATGGAGCCCAACAGCATCGCCATCCTTCCGGCCGCGCCGGTGCATCTGCGCAACCGGGATGTCGAGCACGTCTACCGCCAGGACAGCGACTTCCAGTACCTGTCCGGCTTTCCCGAGCCCGAAGCGGTGATCGCGCTGATCCCCGGCCGCGAGCATGGCGAGTACGTGCTGTTCTGCCGCGAGCGGGACCCCGAGCGCGAGCTCTGGGACGGCCTGCGCGCGGGCCAGGACGGCGCGATCCGGGAATACGGCGCGGACGACGCCTTTCCCATCGGCGATATCGACGACATCCTGCCGGGGCTGATCGAAGGGCGCTCGCGGGTCTACTACGCGATCGGCAGCAACCCCGAATTCGATCACCAGCTGATGGAGTGGATAAACACCATCCGCTCCAAGGCGCGCCTCGGCGCCCAGCCGCCGAGCGAGTTCGTCGCCCTCGACCACCTGCTGCACGACATGCGCCTGTACAAGTCGGCCAACGAGGTGAAGGTGATGCGCGCCGCGGCCGAGATCTCCGCGCAGGCCCATGTCCGCGCGATGCAGGCCAGTCGTCCCGGGCTGTTCGAATACCACCTGGAGGCCGAGCTGGATTACGAATTCCGCAAGGGCGGGGCGAGGATGCCGGCATACGGCTCGATCGTCGCGGCCGGGCGCAACGCCTGCATCCTGCATTACCGGGAAAACGACGCGCCGCTCAAGGACGGCGACGTGGTGCTGATCGACGCCGGTTGCGAGATCGACTGCTACGCCAGCGACATCACCCGCACCTTTCCGGTCAATGGCCGGTTCTCCGCCGAACAGAAGGCGATCTACCAGATCGTGCTGGACGCCAACCTGGAAGCCTTCAAGCACATCGCGCCGGGCAAGCACTGGAACGAGGCCCACGAGGCGACGGTCCGGGTCATCACCGCCGGGTTGGTCAGGCTGGGGCTGCTCGAAGGCGAGGTGGACGAGCTGATCGCGGCCGAGGCCTACAAGGCGTTCTACATGCACCGCGCCGGCCACTGGCTGGGCATGGACGTGCATGACGTGGGCGACTACAAGGTCGGCGGCGAATGGCGGGTGCTCGAGCCGGGAATGTGCATGACCGTCGAGCCCGGGATTTACATCGCCGCCGACAACGAAAAGGTCGCCAGGAAGTGGCGGGGTATCGGCGTGCGCATCGAGGACGACGTGGTGGTCACCCGCGACGGCTGCGAGATTCTCACCGGCGGCGTACCCAAGGAAATCGCCGAGATCGAGGCGTTGATGGCCGCCTCCCGCGAACAGGTCGCCTGAATGAACGGGCGCCTGGCGATCATCGGTGGCGGGCTGGTCGGTGCCAGCCTGGCGTTGGCCCTGCAGCAGGGCGCACGGGCACGGGGCTGGCGCATCGAGCTGATCGAGCCGTTCGCCCCCGGCGAGGAATACCAGCCGAGCTACGACGCCCGTTCCACCGCGCTGTCCTACGGCACCCGGTTGATCTACGACCGACTCGGCGTGTGGGACGCCATCGCCGCGCGCGCCGAAGCGATCCTCGACATTCACGTCTCCGACCGGGGGCGCTTCGGCGCGGCCCGCCTGAGCGCGCAGGAGGAGCGGGTCCCGGCGCTGGGCTACGTCGTCGAGAACGCCTGGATCGGCCACTGCCTGTGGCAGGCGCTGGACGATGAGGTCGTGACGCGCCGCTGCCCCGCCGAGGTCGATCGCCTGCAGGCGGTCGAAGGCGGCTACCGCCTGACCCTGACCGATGGCCAGTCCTTCGACTGCGCCCTGACCGTGCTGGCCGATGGCGGCCGCTCCGGCCTGCGCGAGCAGCTGGGGATCGAGGTGCGCCGTACGCCCTACGGGCAGACCGCGCTGATCGCCAACGTGACGCCGGGCAAGCCCCACGGCGGCCAGGCCTTCGAACGTTTCACCGACGACGGGCCGATGGCGCTGCTGCCCCTTCAGGAAAAGCGCTGCGCACTGGTGTGGACGCGTCCCGAGGCGGATGCGGCGCGGCTGGCGGCGCTCGGCGAAGCGGCCTTCCTGGCCGAGCTGCAGGAGGCCTTCGGCTACCGGCTCGGTGCTTTCGCCCAGGTCGGCGCCCGCCATCTCTACCCGCTCTCGCTCGTCGAGGCGGCCGAGCAGGTGCGCGCCGGACTGGTGGTGCTCGGCAACGCGGCGCACAGCCTGCATCCGATCGCCGGGCAGGGCTACAACCTGTCCCTGCGTGATGCCGATGTGCTGGGCACGGCGCTGCTGGAAAGCCCCGCCGCGCTGGGCGACCTGGCCACCCTCCAGGGCTATCTGCAACGGCAGCGCCTGGATCAGAAACTGACCGTCGGGTTTTCCGACCAGGTGACGCGCCTGTTCGGCGACAGCGCGCCGTTGTCGATCATCGGGCGCAACCTCGGCCTGGTCGGGCTCGATCTGCTGCCCGCCGCCAAGCACTGGTTCGCCCGGCAGGCGATGGGTTTCGCCAGCCGATGAGGGGCGCATGCGCTCGCACACTCACGCCGCAGCGACGGCAAGCGGAGGAAACAGGATGCACGCGGACCTGATCATCGTCGGTGCCGGCATGGTCGGCAGCACGCTGGCGCTGGCGCTCGAAGGCACCGGCCTGGATATCGTGGTGGTCGACGGCGGCCCTCTCGAGGTGTCGCCCTTCGACGCCCAGGCGCCCTTCGAGCCCCGCGTCAGCGCGCTTTCGGCGGCGAGCCAGCGAATCCTCGAGCGTGTCGGGGCCTGGTCCGGGATCGCCGCCCGGCGCGCCAGTCCCTACACCGACATGCAGGTCTGGGACGGCTCGGGGACCGGGCAGGTCCATTTTTGCGCCGCATCCGTGCATGCCCCGGTGCTGGGCCACATCGTCGAGAACCGCGTGGTCCAGGATGCGCTGGTCGAGCGCCTGCGCGAGCGGGGCCGCGTCCGGCTGCTCGCCGATGCGCGCCTCGAGCAGCTGCGTCGTTCCGGCGACGAATGGCTGCTGACCCTGGAGGACGGCCAACAGATCCGCACGCCGCTGCTGGTGGCCGCCGATGGCGCCAATTCCGCGGTCCGACGCCTGAGTGGCTGCGAAACCCGCGAGTGGGATTACCTGCACCACGCCATCGTCACCAGCGTGCGGTGCCGAGAGTCCCATCGCCTGACCGCCTGGCAGCGCTTCACCGACGACGGCCCGCTGGCCTTCCTGCCGCTGACCCGGGACGGCGACACGCACGGGTGCTCGATCGTCTGGTCGGTGCCCGAGCGCGAGGCCGAACGGCTCATGGCGCTGGACGACGCGGCCTTCTGCCAGGCGCTCGGGCGCGCCTTCGAGACGCGTTTGGGCGAAGTGGAACACGCCGATCCGCGCCTGTGCATCCCGTTGCGCCAGCGCCATGCCAAGCGCTACGTGCAGCAGGGGCTGGCCCTGATCGGCGATGCCGCGCACACCATCCATCCGCTGGCGGGGCAGGGCGTCAACCTGGGCCTGCTGGACGCCGCGGTCCTGGCCGAGGTGCTGCAGGCGGCGCTGCGCCGCGGCGAACAGCCGGGCGATCTGCGGGTGCTCAGCCGTTTCGAGCGGCGGCGCATGCCGCACAACCTGTCGATGATGGCGGCGATGGAGGGCTTCGAGCGGCTGTTCCAGGCCGACCCGTTGCCGCTGCGCTGGCTGCGCAACAGTGGCCTGAAGCTGGTGGAAACGCTGCCGGGCGCCAAGGCGATGTTCGTTCGCCAGGCGCTGGGCTTGTCCGGCGATCTGCCCGAACTGGCGCGTGCCTGAGCGCCCCGGATACGGCTTGTAACCGCTGTCCGGGACGTTCGCGTTGAGAAGCTAAATAAGATTCACTACTATCTGGCCTCTTGAAAAACGACGCAACGAGGCAGGATCATGCGCGCACGCAAAGGACTACTGGCCATCATGGCCTTGACCGGCCTGGCCGGAATCAGCCAGGCCGCCGACGAAGTGGTGGTCTATTCATCGCGCATCGATGAGCTGATCAAGCCGGTATTCGACGCCTACACCGCCAAGACCGGGGTCACGGTCAAGTTCATCACCGACAAGGAAGCGCCGCTGATGGCGCGGATCAAGGCCGAAGGCGCCAACACGCCGGCCGACCTGCTGCTCACCGTCGATGCCGGCAACCTCTGGCAGGCCGAGCAGATGGGCATTCTCAAGCCGATGAAGTCGGACATCATCGAGCAGAACATTCCCCCGCAGTACCGCGCTTCCAGCGGCGCCTGGACCGGCCTGTCACTGCGTGCCCGGACCATCGTCTATTCGCCCGAGCGGGTCAGCGAAGGCGAGCTGTCCACCTACGAGGCGCTCGCCGACCAGAACTGGGAAGGCCGCCTGTGCCTGCGCACCAGCAAGAAGGTCTACAACCAGTCGCTGACCGCCACCCTGATCGAAACCCACGGCGCCGAGAAGACCGAGCAGATCCTCAAGGGCTGGGTGAACAACCTGGCGACCGACGTCTTCGCCGACGACAACTCGGTGATCCAGGCCGTCGACGCCGGGCAGTGCGACGTCGGTATCGTCAACACTTACTACTATGGGCGCCTGCACAAGCAGAACCCGGGGCTGAAAGCCAGGCTGTTCTGGCCGAACCAGGGCGACCGTGGCGTGCACGTGAACCTCTCCGGCATCGGCCTGACTCAGCACGCCCCGCATCCGGAAGCCGCACAGAAGCTGGTGGAGTGGATGACCAGCGACGAGGCCCAGAGCCTGTTCGCCGGCGTCAACCAGGAGTTTCCGGCCAATCCGAAAGTGGCGCCGTCCGACGAGGTCGCCGCCTGGGGCAGCTTCAAGGCCGACACCATCGCGGTGGAGGTGGCCGGCAAGCGTCAGGCCGAGGCCATCCGCATGATGGACCGGGTGGGCTGGAACTGACGCCCAACCGGTACCGGCAGACCGCCGTTATACTCTCGCGCCCCGGCTGAGCCCGGGGCGTCTTGTATCCGCCAGGAGCTTTTTCTTGTCCTTTCCCGTGCAGCGCCGCTGGTATCCGATCACCTTCGCCGTCGCGTCGCTGGTGCTGCTGCCGCTGAGCATCCTCGCCTTCAGCTGGCACGAGGTGGATCTGGAAATCTGGTCGCACCTGTGGTCCACCCAGATGCCCCGTTTGCTGGGCAACACCCTGACGCTGGTACTGGGGGTGGGGTTCGGGGTGACGCTGCTGGGCGTCAGCCTCGCCTGGCTGACCGCGCTGTGCGAGTTTCCCGGGCGGCGCTGGCTGGACTGGGCGCTGATGCTGCCTTTCGCCGTCCCGGCCTACGTCCTGGCGTTCGTCTTCATCGGCCTGCTGGACTTCTCCGGCCCGGTGCAGACCCTGGCCCGGGAATGGTTCGGCAGCGGCATTCGCTTCCCGCGGGTGCGCTCCACCGGCGGGGTGATCCTGGTGCTGGTGCTGGTCTTCTACCCCTACGTGTACCTGCTCGCCCGTTCGGCCTTCCTGGCCCAGGGCCGGGGGCTGATGGAGGCCGCGCGGGTGCTCGGGCAGTCGCCTTGGCAGGCGTTCTGGCGCGTCGCGCTGCCGATGGCCCGGCCTGCGATCGGCGCCGGGCTGGCGCTGGCGCTGATGGAAACCCTAGCCGACTTCGGCGCGGTCTCGGTGTTCAACTTCGACACCTTCACCACCGCCATCTACAAGACCTGGTACGGCTTCTTCAGCCTCGGCAGCGCCGCCCAGCTCGCCAGCCTGCTGCTGCTGGCGGTGATGCTGGTGCTCTATGGCGAGCGCCGTGCGCGCGGCGCGGCGCGCCCGGCCAGCGAGCGCGCCCGCGCCGGGGCGCTCTATCGGCTGCGCGGGGTGAAGGCGTTCGCCGCGACCTTCTGGTGTGGCCTGGTGTTCGCCTGTGCCTTCGTGATTCCCGTGCTGCAGCTGCTGGCCTGGCTCTGGCAACGCGGTCGCTTCGACCTCGACGAGCGTTACGTCGGCCTGATCGTGCGCAGCCTCTCGCTGGGGACACTGGCCGCGCTGATCACCGTGGCGGTGGCCTTGCTGCTCGCCTTCGCCCGCCGTCAGGCGCCGGTACGCGCGGTGCGCGGCGCGGTCGGGCTGGCGAACCTGGGGTACGCGCTGCCGGGCTCGGTGCTGGCGGTCTCGATCATGCTCGCCTTCAGCTACCTGGACCGCGAACTGGTGGTGCCGCTGTCCGGTTGGCTCGGCGGCGCTGGCAAGCCGATCCTGCTGGGCAGCCTCGGCGCCTTGCTCCTGGCCTACCTGATCCGCTTCATGGCGGTGGCCTTCGGCCCGCTGGAGAGCAGCCTGGCGCGCATCCGGCCGTCCCTGCCGCAGGCCTCGCGCAGTCTCGGGGTGGGCGGGCCGGCGCTGTTCCTGCGGATCTACCTGCCGCTGCTGGTGCCCGGTGCGCTGAGCGCGGCATTGCTGGTGTTCGTCGACGTGCTCAAGGAAATGCCGGCCACCCTGCTGATGCGTCCGTTCGGCTGGGACACGCTGGCGGTGCGGATTTTCGAGATGACCAGCGAGGGTGAATGGGCGCGTGCCTCCCTGCCGGCGCTGACCCTCGTGCTGGTGGGGCTGCTGCCGGTGATCCTGCTGATCCGTCGCTCGGCCAGGCGCATCGGCTGAGCGCCACCCCCTCGGTCGGCATGCCGTGACCTTCCCCGACCTTGCCGCTACAATGCGCGCCATTCGAAGCAGCCCGCCCTCCCGGAGCGGGTCCGAGCACCGAGTCGGTGCGGCTCCAGTGTCCTGCCCGGAAGGAGAAAACCCATGGGTCAGCGTACTCCCCTCTACGAACAGCACCTGGCTCTCGGTGCCAAGATGGTCGATTTCGGCGGCTGGGACATGCCGCTGCATTACGGCTCCCAGGTCGAAGAACACCACCAGGTGCGGCGCGAATGCGGCGTTTTCGACGTTTCCCACATGACGGTGGTCGACGTCGCCGGGCGCGATGCCAAGGCATATCTGCAGCGCCTGCTGGCCAATGACGTCGCCCGCCTCACCACCCTGGGCAAGGCGCTCTACAGCGGCATGCTCAACGAGCGGGGCGGCGTGGTCGACGACCTCATCGTCTACCTCGTCGAGGATGGCTACCGCGTGGTGGTCAACGCCAGCACCCGCGACAAGGACCTGGCCTGGATGCAGGCCCAGGCCGAAGGCTTCGAGGTCAGCGTGCAGGAGCGGCCGGACGTGGCCATGCTCGCCATCCAGGGGCCGCAGGCGCGCGCCAAGGTCGCCGAGCTGGTCAGCCAGCCGCGCGCGGCGCTGATCCACGAACTCAAGCCCTTCCAGGGACTCGCCGAGGGCGACTGGTTCATCGGGCGCACCGGCTACACCGGCGAAGACGGCCTGGAGATCATCCTGCCCGCTGCCGAGGCCTCGGACTTCTTCTGCGAGCTGGTCGGCGCGGGCATCGCCCCGATCGGGCTGGGCGCGCGCGACACGCTGCGCCTGGAGGCCGGGCTCAATCTCTATGGCCAGGACATGGACGAGAACGTCTCGCCGCTGGCGGCCAACATGGGCTGGACCATCGCCTGGGAGCCGAGCGAGCGTGACTTCGTCGGACGTGCGGCGCTGGAAAGCGAGCGCCGCCACGGCGAATCTCAGAAGCTGGTAGGCCTGGTGCTCGAAGAGCGCGGCGTGTTGCGCGCGCATCAGGTGGTTCGCGTCGGCGGCGTCGGCGATGGCGAGATCACCAGTGGCAGTTTTTCGCCTACCCTTGGCAAATCGATCGCCCTGGCGCGGGTTCCAGCCGCCACCGGGGAACGCGCGGAAGTGGAAATCCGCGGCAAGTGGTATCCCGTGCGCGTGGTGCAGCCGAACTTCGTGCGCCACGGCAAGGTTCTGATCTGAATCCGGCGACTGCAGCGCCAACAGCCCTCGAGGACATAACATGAGCGACATCCCCAGCGATCTGCGTTACGCCGCCAGCCACGAGTGGGCGCGCCTGGAAGCCGACGGCAGCGTGACCGTGGGCATTTCCGACCACGCCCAGGAAGCCCTGGGTGACGTGGTTTTCGTCGAACTGCCGGAAGTCGGCCAGCAGCTGACCGCTGGCCAGGAAGCCGGTGTGGTCGAGTCGGTCAAGGCCGCATCCGACATCTATGCGCCCGTTTCGGGCGAGGTGCTGGAGGTCAACAGCGCGCTGGCCGACTCGCCCGAGCAGGTCAACGGCGACCCCTACGGCAGCTGGTTCTTCCGCCTGCAGCCGAGCGACAAGGGCGAACTCGACAAACTGCTCGACGCCGACGGCTACAAGGCCTCCTGCGACAGCGACGCCTGATCCGCGTTCTGCCAAAGCCCCGCGATGCGGGGCTTTCTCATATAAGCCCGCCGCTGGCAGCCCATGCCGGTGGTCAGATGCCGGCACTGCCCCGCGATTCGCGCGACGACACGCGTCGGCCCGTTACTCCGAGAGAAACCGTCATGTCCCAGACTCCCAGTCTTTCCCAGCTTCATCAGCCCGATGCGTTTCTGCGCCGCCACCTGGGCCCGGATGCCGCCGAGCAGCAGGCGATGCTCGAGGCGCTCGGCCTGGAGCGGCGCGAACAGCTGATCGACCAGACGGTGCCGCCGAGCATCCGTCTGCAGGGTCCGCTGCAGTTGCCGGTCGCCCTCGACGAGCAGCAGGCGCTGGCGCGGCTGCGCGGGCATGCCGAGCAGAACCAGCTGTGGACCAGCCTGATCGGCATGGGCTACCACGGCACCATCACCCCGCCGGTGATCCTGCGCAACGTGCTGGAAAACCCGGGCTGGTACACCGCCTACACGCCCTATCAGCCGGAAATCGCCCAGGGCCGACTCGAGGCGCTGCTCAATTTCCAGCAGATGACCATCGACCTGACCGGTCTGGACCTGGCCAACGCCTCGCTGCTCGATGAGGCCACCGCGGCCGCCGAGGCCATGGCGCTGGCCAAGCGCATGGCCAAGAACAAGAGCAACCGCTTCTTCGTCGACGAGAACTGCCACCCGCAGACGCTCTCGGTGGTGCAGACCCGCGCCGAGGCGTTCGGCTTCGAGCTGGTGGTCGGTGCGCCCGGGAGCCTCGGCCAGGAGCCGGTATTCGGCGCGCTGCTGCAGTATCCCGACACCCATGGCGAGATCCAGGACCTGCGTCCGCTGATCGAGGCGCTGCACAGCCAGCAGGCCATCGCCTGCGTCGCCGCCGACCTGCTCAGCCTGGTGCTGCTCACCCCGCCGGGTGAGCTGGGTGCCGACGTGGTGCTCGGTTCGACCCAGCGCTTCGGCGTGCCGATGGGCTACGGCGGCCCGCACGCGGCCTACTTCGCCACCCGCGACGAATACAAGCGCGCCATGCCCGGGCGCATCATCGGCGTGTCCAAGGACGCGCGCGGCAACACCGCGCTGCGCATGGCGCTGCAGACCCGCGAGCAGCACATCCGCCGCGAGAAGGCCAACTCCAACATCTGCACCGCCCAGGTGCTGCTGGCCAACATCGCCGGTTTCTACGCCGTCTACCACGGCCCCGAAGGCCTCAAGCGCATCGCCCAGCGCGTGCACCGGCTGACCGCCATCCTGGCGATGGCGCTGGAGCAGCGTGGCATCAAGCGGGTCAACCAGCATTTCTTCGACACCCTGACGCTGGACGTCGGTGGCAGCCAGACCGCCATCGTCGAGAGCGCCCAGGCGGCGCGCATCAACCTGCGCATCCTCGGCCGCGGCAAGCTGGGCGTGAGCCTGGACGAGACCAGCACCGTGGAGACCCTCGAGCAGCTGCTGGCGATCTTCCTGGGCGCCGACCACGGCCTGGATGTCGCCACCCTCGATGCCGGCGACGTGCCGTCCGGGATTCCCGCCGAGCTGGTCCGCCAGTCGGCCTTCCTCGGCCACCCGGTGTTCAGCGCGCACCACAGCGAGACCGAGATGCTGCGCTACCTCAAGCAGCTGGAGAACAAGGACCTGGCGCTGAACCAGGCGATGATTCCGCTCGGCTCCTGCACCATGAAGCTCAACGCCACCAGCGAGATGATCCCGATCACCTGGCCGGAATTCGCCAACCTGCACCCCTTCGCCCCGCGCGAGCAGGCCCAGGGCTACCGGTTGATGATCGACGAGCTGGAAGCCTGGCTCTGCGCGATCACCGGTTTCGATGCGATCAGCATGCAGCCCAACTCCGGCGCCCAGGGCGAGTACGCGGGCCTGCTGGCGATCCGCAAGTACCACGAGAGCCGTGGCGAAGGGCAGCGCAACATCTGCCTGATTCCGTCCTCGGCCCACGGCACCAACCCGGCCTCGGCGCAGATGGCGAGCATGCGGGTGGTGATCGTCGAGTGCGACAAGGCCGGCAACGTCGACCTGGAGGACCTCAAGCGCAAGGCCGCCGAGGCCGGCGCCGAGCTGTCCTGCCTGATGGTCACCTACCCGTCGACCCACGGCGTCTACGAGGAAGGCATCCGCGAGATCTGCGAGGTGGTCCACGCCCAGGGCGGGCAGGTCTACATGGACGGCGCCAACCTCAACGCCCAGGTCGGCCTGGCGCGGCCGGCGGACATGGGTGCCGACGTCTCGCACATGAACCTGCACAAGACCTTCTGCATTCCCCACGGCGGCGGCGGCCCGGGCATGGGCCCGATCGGCGTCAAGGCGCACCTGGCGCCTTTCGTCGCCAACCACCCGGTGGTCGAGCTGGAAGGGCCGAACCCGCAGAACGGCGCGGTCAGCGCCGCGCCCTGGGGCAGCGCCAGCATCCTGCCAATCAGCTGGATGTACATCGCCATGATGGGGCCGCAGCTCAAGGACGCCACCGAGGTCGCCATCCTCAACGCCAACTACCTGGCCCATCGCCTGGGTGACGCCTTCCCGGTGCTCTACACCGGGCGCAACGGGCGCGTCGCCCACGAGTGCATCCTCGACCTGCGTCCGCTCAAGGCGCAGACCGGGGTCACCGAGGAAGACGTGGCCAAGCGCCTGATGGACTACGGCTTCCACGCGCCGACCATGTCCTTCCCGGTGCCCGGTACGCTGATGATCGAGCCGACCGAGAGCGAGTCGAAGGCCGAGCTGGACCGCTTCGTCGAGGCGATGCTGCAGATCCGCGCCGAGATCGACAAGGTCCAGTCCGGCCAGTGGCCGGCCGAGGACAACCCGCTGGCCCGCGCGCCCCATACCCTGGCCGACGTGCTCGGCGGCTGGGATCGCGCCTACGGCGTGGTCGAGGCGGTCACGCCGACGGCCCATACCCAGGCGCACAAGTACTGGCCGACGGTGAACCGGGTCGACAACGTCTACGGTGACCGCAACCTGTTCTGTGCCTGCGTGCCGGTGGACGACTACCGCGAGTAAGGCCCCGGACATGAAAAAGCCGCCCTCGGGCGGCTTTTTCATGCCTGCTCGAACGTCAGCGCGGGGCGTCTTCGCTCATCAGGATCGCAGTGGCCAGCTCCATGTCGCTGGCGGCCAGGTCCGGCTGCTCGGCGCGAACGCGCTGCAGCGCGGCTTCCAGGTAAGGCCCGCGGATTTCGCCGTTGCTGGCGACGAAGCTGCCGGCGTCTTCACGCGCGCCGAGCACCAGCTTGTTGTCGTGGGTGGTCGCGTAGGTCGAGCCGATGGTCGCACCCGTGGTGAACAGGTTGCGGAACCAGGAATCGGCCATGGCGCTGCCCAGCGGGGCGGCGGAGAGGGCTAGAACAGCGATCAGAGCTTTAGTGCGCATGGTGGACGCCTCCTTCTGTTGTTACAGGTAGGAGTCCGGCGACGCGGAGCGAGTTCCGCCCCGGCGGCGCCTGGCTCGGCTCAGCCTTCGATCATCTGGCGGATGCGTCCGGCGAGCGCGTCGATGTTGAACGGCTTGGCCAGCATGTCCATGCCCGGGCCGAGGAACTCGCCGCGCACTTCGGCATTGGGCGCATAACCGGTGATGAACAATACCTTGAGGTCCTTGCGGTGCTGGCGGGCGATTTCCGCCAGCTGGCGACCGTTCATGCCGGGCAGGCCGACGTCGGTGACCAGCAGGTCGATGCGCTGGTCGCCCTGCAGGTACGGCAGCGCCGAAGGCCCGTCCACCGCCTCGAGGGCCCGATAGCCGAGCTCCTTGAGCACCTCGATGACCAGCAGGCGCACCGCGGCCTCGTCCTCGACCACCAGCACCGTCTCGCCCAGCTGGGCGCGCGGAATGTCGCTGTTGGCGGTGCGCGGTTCGCCTTGGGCATCGACGGGCTCCTGGTTGCGCGGCAGATAGAGCGTGATGCGGGTGCCGACGCCGACCTGGCTGTCGATGCGCACGTGCCCGCCGGTCTGCTTGGCGAACCCATAGACCATCGACAGTCCGAGCCCGGTCCCCTGGCCGATCGGCTTGGTCGTGAAGAAGGGGTCGAAAGCCTTGGCGATGATCTCGGCCGGCATGCCCAGGCCGCTGTCGCTGACGCACAGCACCACGTAGTCGCCGGCTTCCGGCCCGTCGGGCTGATGGCTGGCGAGGCTGACGCAGCGGGTCTCGATGTTCAGTTCGCCGCCCTCGGGCATCGCATCGCGTGCGTTGATGACCAGGTTGAGCAGGGCGTTTTCCAACTGGGGGGCATCGGTATAGGCCAGCCAGGGTTCGGCGGTCAGGTGCGTCTGCAGGCGGATCCGTTCGCCCATGGTGCGTCGCAGCATGTCCTCCATCGAGCCGACCAGGGCGTCGACGTCCACCGGCTTGGGGTCGAGCGACTGGCGGCGGGCGAACGCCAGCAGGCGGTGGGTGAGGGCCGCGGCGCGGTTGGCCGAGGTCACGGCGGCGTCGATGTAGCGATCGAGTTCGCCCGTCCGCCCGGCGGTGACCCGCCGCTGGATCAGGTCCAGCGCGCCGAGCACGCCGGTCAGCATGTTGTTGAAGTCGTGGGCCAGGCCGCCGGTGAGCTGGCCGATGGCTTCCATCTTCTGTGCGTGGCGCAGGGCTTCCTCGGCGCGTTCGCGTTCGCTCATTTCCCGGTGCAGGCGGTGGTTGATCTCGGCCAGCTCCCGGGTACGCTCGGCGACCCGGCGCTCGAGGTTGTCGTTGAGCTCGCGCAGCGCCTCCTCGGCGGCGACCTGGGCGGTGATGTCGGTGTTGGTGCCCAGCCAGTGGGTGACCTGGCCCAGCTCGTTGCGGATCGGCAGGGCGCGCGACAGGAACCAGCGGTATTTGCCGTCCTTGCCGCGCAGCGGGAAGGTGTCTTCCCAGATCGAGCCGATGGCGAAGGCGCGCTTCATCGAGGCCGAGACGCGCTCCATGTGCTCGGGATGATGCACCGAGCGCCAGCCCAGCGCGCGCATGGCCTCGAACGTGGTGCCGGTGTAGTCGTACCAGCGCTTGTTGTACCAGTAGATCCGGCCGCTGGGGTCGGCGGTCCAGGCGAACTGGCTCATGTTGTCGGCGAGCGTGCGGAACTGCTCCTCGCTTTCGCGCAGGGCGCGCTCGGCGCGGATGCGCTCGTCCGCCGTCCAGGCACGGTCGGCCACGTCGCGGATGAAGGAGATGTCGTCGTCGGCCCAGTGGCGAGGCAGGGCGTCGAGGATGACCAGGGCGGCGCTGAGCCGGGCGTTTTCCAGCAGTGGCACGCACACCAGGCTGCGGATGTTCCGCCGTTCGTAGGCGTCGGCGCTGGTGGCGGTGCGCACGTCGTGCTGGATGTCGTCGATAGCCACCAGTTCGCCGGCGCGCAGGTCATAGGCCAGGTCGCCGAAGTCGGCGAAGCGGATCTGGGTGCGGGGGTCCTCGTCCTTTTCGTCGATCCAGCTGCGCTGCATCGTGGCGTATTCCCCGGTCGGGTCGATGCTGGCGAACGCGACCCGTGCGACCCCCAGGGTGCTGCTCAGGACTCTTTCCGCGGCGGTGGCGATGGTGGCGCTGTCGGGTTGCTCGCGCAGCAGGTCGCCCAGTTCGATGAGGGCCGCCTGGCGCCGTTCGGCCTGGCGCCGCTCCGCGATCTGCTCTTCCAGCAGGGTGTTGATGCGCAGCAATTCCTGGGCGGCATTGCGCTCTTCGGTGATGTCGCGGGCGGTGCCGATGATGCGCACCTCCCCGCTGGCATCGGTCACCCGGCGGCCACGGTTGGCCAGCCACAGGTAGCGGTTGGTCTGCGGGTCGAACACCCGGTAGTCGAGGTTCAGCTCGTTGTCGCCGTCGAGGGCGTTGTGCAGGGCTTCGAAGAAGCGGCTGCGATCATCCGGATGCAGGCGCGCGAGCAGCTCGTCCACGCGTAGCGAGGGGTGGTCCGGGGTCAGGCCCGCCATCGCCCTCAGCTGGGCATCCAGGTGCAGGGTGTTGCGTGTGTTGTTGTATTCCCAGACGCCGATCGAGGCGATCTCGTTGGCCAGGCTGACCCGCTGCTCGGCTTCGCGCAGCGCGGTATTGGCCTGGGCGCGTTCGTTGGCGGCGCGAATGCGGTCCACCACCTCGCGCACCAGGGTCAGGTCGTTCTGCGTCCAGTGGCGGGGACGCTCGCAGGCCAGCAGCAGGAAGGTCGGCTGCGGGCTCTGCTCGAACAGCGGCGTGTACATCAGGCTGCGGCAGCCCAGGCGTTGCGGGACGGCGAGGGCGGCCTCGTCGTAATGGCCGTCCTCCAGGTCGTCGATGACGACCGGCTCGCCCTGCTGCAGGCGCGACGCGATCAGGGTGGCGCTGTGGCCGATGCCGTGCTGGCCCAGGCTGCTGCCCCGGCCGGGTGGCGTCCATTCGTAATGGATGGTGAGCGAGTCGGGCGAGCTGACGTGGCCGTAGGCAAGGCGGTCGCAACCCATCAGCTTGCCGAGCCGCTCGCCGAGCAGGGCGGGGACGTCGACCCGCTCGCGGGTGTCCTGCAAGCGGTCGCTGAGTTCCAGCAGGTAGCTCTGCAGCGCCTCGCCGCGGGCGCGTTCGCTGATGTCGGTGAAGGTGCAGATCGCGCCTTGCAGCTCGCCCTCGCGCCAGATCGGCTCGACGCGGTATTCGACCGAGAGGCTGCTGCCGTCCTGGCGGAAGAACAGCTCGTGGTTGATGTGCGCCGGCTCGCCGGTGCGGGCGGTGCGCTGGATCGGACAGTCGCGCTCGTCGACCGGCGAGCCGTCGGCGTTGTGCCGGTGAATGACCTGCTGCATCGGCTTGCCGAGCGCCTGCTCCTTGCCGCTCATGCCGAGCAGCTTGACGAAGGCCTCGTTGCACAGGGTGATCGCCCCGTTGCGATCGATGGAAAAGAACCCCTCGCTGGCCGAGTCGACCAGCAGGCGGGTGAAGGCTTCGCTTTCCAGACGCTCGGTATCGGCGCGACGGCGTGCGTCGATGTCGTGGGCCACGCACATCCAGCGGGTGACCGCGCCCCCGGCGTCGAGCTCAGGCACACCGCGCTCCTGAAACCAGCGCACGCTGCCGTCGGCGCCGGTCAGGGGCAGCTCCAGGGTGTAGGGCTGCCTGGCGTCGATGACCGCGCGCCAGTCGTGTTCGACCCGCGCGCGCTCCTCGGCGCAGACCGCCTGCAGCCAGCCGTCGCCGAGCGAGGCCTCGGGGCCCAGGCCGGTGTAGTCGCACCAGTAGGCGTTGGCGAAGGTGACCCGGCCCCGGGCGTCGGCCAGACGCAGGGCCTGGGGGCTCAGGTCGATCAGCGCGCGGTAGCGTTCCTCGGCCTCGACCCGCGCCATCTGTTCGCGGCGCAGGTCGGTGCGGTCGCGCAGGATCTTGATGAAGCCGGTCATCTGTCCGGCTTCGTCGCGCAGCGGCA
Source organism: Stutzerimonas nosocomialis (assembly GCF_005876855.1). GTDB lineage: Bacteria > Pseudomonadota > Gammaproteobacteria > Pseudomonadales > Pseudomonadaceae > Stutzerimonas > Stutzerimonas nosocomialis. Next base: position 205,942 of record NZ_QLAE01000002.1, read on the forward strand.
TCATCTCGCCGCTGCCCCAGAGCCGGCTGCCGTCCTTGCGCAGGTGCCAGCGCTCGTCAGTGGCGCAGCCGCAGTCGCGAGCCCCGCGCATTTCCCGCTCGCGCTCGTGGGTGGCGCGATCCTCCTCGGTGTAGATGCGCTCGGCCGACTGGCCGAGCATTTCCTCGGCGCTCCAGCCGAGCACCCGCGTGGCGCCCTCGCTCCAGCTGGTGATGCAGCCGTCGAGGTCGGTGGAGAAGATCGCGTAATCCACCGCGCTGTCGATGATCAGCTGGTCACGGCGGCGGCTTTCACCGAGCCGGCGCATTTCCAGCAGCGCCATGACCTGGCGCGCCAGCGCGCGAAGGCGCTCGGCCTGGCGTTCGCTCAGCGGGTGCGTGCCCTCGTCGAGTACGCAGAGCATGCCGAGCGGGGTGCCTTCGGTCGAGCGCAGGGTCGCCCCGGCATAGAAATGCACGCCGGAGGCATCGGCGACGGCGGGGTGCTGGGAAAAGCGGGGATCCTGGCGCAGATCCGGGATGACCGTCAGGTCGGCTTGCAGGAGGGTTTGGGCGCAGATCGATTCGGCGAGGGCGAGCGTCTGTCGATCGAGTTCGACGGCGGCCTTGGTCCACTGCCCCTCGTCGCAGAAGACGATCGCGGCGCTCCTGGCCCCGCAGAGTTCTGCGGCCAGAGCCGCCAGGTCGTCGAAAGCGGGCTCCGCTGGCGAGCCGATGATGCGATAGCTGGCCAGCTCCGCCAGGCGCAAAGTGTCGGGCCTGGAGGCGGGGGGAAGAATGCTCGGGTGTACGTTCACGATATCTGCTCGGCTTTCCATGGCTCGCCCGGCACCTGGCGCTACGCGCCAAGGCTCCCGAACATGTCGCGACGCAAGTGTGCATGCGCCACATCAGGCGTTCCACCGCCTTCGGTACAAGAATAGCGATCGTTATCGTTTCTGGCGCTGGTGGCAGTTGGACAGCTTTGCGCAGGGCGGGGTCCGCCTGCCGGTGGTCGTGGGCAGGGGAGGGGCGGCAGGAGCGAAAATCGGGGAATGTTCATGTTCTTGCCTGCAAACGGGTCGACATTCAGTCGACCCGCGCTCCAGCGGGCCGTTCAGCTGATCGATTCGATTGATGCTCGCGGGTAGCCGCGGCGCGCCCGAGGATTCGCCGTGCAAGCGAAACAGGGCCTCTAGCGCGCGGCTTGCAGACGGGGCCCGCGGCGCCCGTCGCGCGGACCGCCCGGGGGCAGGCGACGCACGGTCGTGCGCCACGGCGCGGCGGACCGTGCGCGAGTGCCTCAGGCCATGCCCGGGCCGTCGTCCTCGGGGCTGCTGGCGGGCGTCAACTCGAAATGGTCGGCGCTGTCGAGCATGCTCGCGGCGACCCGGTCGATGGTGCTGAGCGCCGGGGCCAGCAAGGGGCTGACGCTCCCGTCGCGGGCGTGGTGCGGCAGCCTGGCGATCGCCTCCAGCACGTCCTCGCCCGGCACGGTTTCCTCGTCCAGCAGGCGCTGGGCGATCTCGTCGAGCGCGGGCCTGAGGCGTTGCAGCAGTGCCAGGCATTCGCGTTCGAGCTGGCGCAGCAGGTCGTCCGCGGCGCGGATCGAGTCGGCCGAGTCGAACTCGATGTGGGCTTCGCGTACCGCCTGCAGGCTCAGCAGGGAGCCGGTCGGCCCCATGCCCAGCGCGCCCACCATGGACAGCGCGATGCGCGACGCTTCCTGCAGGTCCTGTCCGGCGCCGGAAGACACCTCGTGGAAATACAGCTGTTCGGCGCCACGGCCGGCCAGCAGCATCTGGATGCGGGCGCGCAGTTCGGACTCCATGTGCAGGCGCTTGTCCTCGACCGGCGTCACCAGGGTGACCCCGAGTGCCTGCCCGCGCGGCAGGATGGTGACCTTTTCCACGCGGCCTACCTTGAGCTCGGCGGCGACCAGGGCATGGCCGGCTTCGTGAACGGCGATGCGCTTGCGGTCGCTCGGCGACATTGGCGTGACGCCCGAGGGCTGCTCGCCGATGCGGCAGGTCTCGATGGCATCGACGAAATGCGCCATCTCGACCTGGCTGGCACCCGCACGGGCGGCCAGCAGGGCGGCATGGTTGGCGATGTAGGCGATGGCCGCGGGAGTCAGGCCGACGGTGTTGCGCGCCAGCTGGGGGAAATCCAGCTCGCCGCCGACGCGGATCTTGCCGGCGTAGAGGCGGAACAGCGCTTCGCGGTCGTCCAGGCTCGGCAGGCCGACGGCGATCGAACGGTCGAAACGGCCTTCGCGCACCAGCGCCGGGTCCAGGGAATTGGGGAAGTTGGTGGCGCCGAGCACCAGCACGCCGCTGGCCGCGTCGAAGCCGTCCATCTCGGCGAGGAACTGGTTGATGATGCGGTTGCTTTCTGCGTCGCTCGAGCGGGTCTGCTCGGAGCGTTTGCCGATGCCGTCGATCTCGTCGATGAAGATGATGCACGGCGCCTGCTTGCGGGCGGCGCGGAACAGCGACTTGACCTTCTGGATGCCGACGCCGAAGTACATCGAGGAGAAGTCGCTGCCGGTGACCTGGATGAAGGCCGCGTCGGACTCGGTCGCCAGCGCCTTGGCCAGCTGGGTCTTGCCGGTGCCGGGCTCGCCGGTCAGCAGCACGCCCTTGGGCGGCCGGGCGCCGAGGGCTGCATAGGCCTGCGGGTCGCGCAGGTAGGCGGTGACGTCATGCAGCGCCTGCTTGGCCTCGGCCGCACCGATCACATCGGCGAAGCGAATCCCGGTGCCCTTGCGGCTGACCCGGTAGGGCTTGAGCTTGAGCGCGCCGGCGACGATCGCCACCACCAGCAGCAGGGCCACCGGCCACCAGGGCAGGACGCGCTTGTACCAGGGCGACTCGCCGTCGGTTTCGAACAGGGTCACCGGGAACAGCTGGCCTTCGGTGCTGCGGTACTGGTCCAGCAGCAGATCGGCGACGCGCCCGGACTGATCCGGCACCCAGTAGCGGCTGCCCGAGGTGGTGGTGATGTACAGCGCATCCTTGCCCACGGCCGCGGTGGCGATGGCCTGGTTGCGCAGGTCGCCCATCAGCGTGGAGAGGTCTTCGCGATTGGCCTGCCAGGGCGCGGTGGATTCCTGGAGCTGGGCCAGCATCGCGGCGGCCGTGCCGGCCTGTGGCGGGTTGGCCGGTGGCGCTGGGTAGAACTGCCAGAGGGCCGCTGCGGTGGCGAGCAGGACGACCAGAGCATAGGCGCCCAGCGCGCGGCGGCCTTGCAGTAAGCGAGGTTTTTTCATTTCACATCCAGGCGGGGCAAACCCGACGCAACTACGGACAACCGTCCCGGCAGGGAGACGGACGAGGGTGTTCTTGCGGGCATTTGCCCGCTGCGCCCGAGGCGCATGCACGGTCTGGGCACTGCCGGTTTATCGGCGGGGATCCCTGTGCGAGGAGACCGTCGGTCGGGTGGGGAATCCGACCAGGCCCGCAGAATACGGTAAGCGTCGCCGCCTGGCGGATGAAGCGACGAATGGAAGGGCATTTTGCGACGGGTGACAGGTCGTGGCGGCCCGCCGTTGCGACGGCCACCCGGAGGCTGATGTTCCCGCGCCGCCCGCGGACCTGCTGCTCGTTCAGCGCAGCGTCCAGGCCATCGAAGCGGTGGCGCACGAAATGGCTGACGCCCGCCACCCCGGCGCCGGGGTGCGGGCTGGGGTCAGGCGGGCTCGCGCAGGTAGGCCTGGACGTCGACCTGATCGAGTTGCTCGGGCTTGAGCCGCCGCTCGCCGTACTGCAGGTGCAGGCCGGACGTGAGGAAGAGCGCGAATAGGTCGGCGTCGATATGGCCGCGGTCACGCAGGCTGGCGAGGATGTCGATGGATTCGCTGAGGGTCTTGGCCTTCTTGTAGGGGCGGTCGGAGGCGGTGAGGGCCTCGAAGATGTCGGCGATGGCCATGATGCGCGCCGGGATCGACAGGCTGTCCTTGTCGAGCTGGCGCGGATAGCCGGTGCCCAGCAGCGTTTCGTGATGGGTGCCGGCGTATTCCGGTACGCGCCGCAGGTTCTTCGGGAACGGCATGCTCTCGAGCATCACGATGGTCTGGTTGATGTGGTCGTTGACCTTGTAGCGCTCTTCGGCGGTCAGGGTGCCGCGGCTGATGCTGAGGTTGTAGATCTCCCCGTAGTTGAAGCGGTATTCGGGGACCGTGACCTTGAAACCGTACTTGGGGTCCAGCGCGCGGTCCTCGCCACGGGGGATCAGGTGTTCGGCCTTGTCGGCCAGCAGCTGTTCGACGGCCGGCAGAGGCGCGGCGGGAATGGTTTCGAGGCGGGTGCTCTCCTCGTGGGACAGCCCCAGGCGGTCGTCGAAATGCCGCACCCAGGTCTGCGCGGCGATGCGTTTGAGGCGCTCGATGCGCTCCGGCGCCATCAGCTCGCCGCCGATGTTGCAGGTGGCGACGAAGGCGAAGTCGTCCTGCAGGCTGGCCAGCCGCTCGCGGTAGGTCGTCTCGACTTCCTCGGCCGGCACGCCGTTGGCCAGCGCCTGGAGGCGGGCGATGGTCGCGTCGCGCAGCAGCACCTCGAAGCGCATCCGTACCTCGTGGATGCGGTTGTAGACGATCTCGAGCTTGGTCGCCTTGTCGACGATGTGCTCGGGCGTGGTGATCTTGCCGCAGTCGTGCAGCCAGGCGCCGATGCGGAACTCGCGCCATTCGTCCTCGCTGCGGAACGCGAACGAGGCCAGCGGCCCCTCGGTGACGGCGCAGGCCTGCTCGGCGAGCATCAGCGCCAGCTCCGGCACTCGCGCGCAGTGGCCGCCGGTGTAGGCGCTCTTGGCGTCGATGGCGCCGGCGAGCATTTCGATCATCGCGTCGATCAGCGCCTTCTGCGAGTCGATGAGGTTGTGGTTGTCCAGCGCCACCGCGGCCTGGGAGGCGAGCGCCTCGATGAAGTTGAGGCTCTGCCGGGAAAAGCCGATCACCTCGCCGGTCTGCGGGTCGAGGGCGTTCATGAACTGCAGCACGCCGAGCACTTCGCCGCTGTGCGCGGTCAGCGGAACGCACAGCATCGACACGGTCCGGTAGCCGGACTCGCTATCGAAGCGGCGCGTGCCGGAGAGGTCGAAGCGGGTCTGCGCGTAGACGTCGTCGATGGCGACCGTTTCGTTGCGCAGGGCCACGTAGGTCGAGACGTGCCGCTCGTTGGGCTCGCCGGTCTGCGGGTCGTGCAGCGGGATTTCGAAGTCCGGCAGCGGATCGGCCTTCGAGCGCAGGGTGAAGCGCAGGCTGTCGTGGTCGGTCATCAGGTAGAGGGTGGCGGCGTCGGCATGGCAGATGCGCTTGCCTTCCATCAGGATGTGGCGCAGCAGCCGGTGCTTGTCGCGTTCGGAGGACAGCAGCAGGCCGTTCTCCACCAGGCTGGCCAGCTTGCGCTGGGCTTCGCCGAGGGTCTGGGTCTGGGTCTTGAGCGAGCGCTTCATCTCGCGATGCTGGTGATGCAGGTCTTCGAGCTCGCGAAACAGCGCCCGCGGCCTGTGCGTGGCGCTGAAATCGAGGCTGCGGATGCGCTGGGCGTCCTCGGTCAGGGCCGCGATCGAGCGGCGGATACTCTCGAAGCCGGCGATCGCCAGCGGCAGGGTCAGCAGCATCAGCACCAGGCCCCCCAGCAGCACGGTGCGGGTTTCGAGCACCCCGAAGCCGATCAGGACGATCATCAGGGTCGGTTGCAGGATGTAGAACAGACAAAGCGCGAGCGACCAGGCATCGTATCGGAGCAAGGGGTGTTTTGATGTCATACTGCATCCTGCATCAGCATTCCTGGACCGACTCTTCACGCGAGGCCTCAAGGACTTGGGTTTAAGGCCGCGAAGTGGTTTGATGGCCAATCGCCTTTATGGACGGAGATTACTATGTTTCGGTTCAAAAATATTTTGCTCAGCGCGTTCGTGACCCTTCTGGCGACCACCGGTCATGCCAGTGCCGACGAGCCGGGGGAGCCCATCGGCTACGTCATGAAGGTCGAGGGGGAAGCCATCGTGGTGACGCGCGGCCAGGCCCTGCCGGCCAGTGTAGGGCAAGCCGTCATGCTTGGGGCGGAACTGCGCACCGGCGGCGACGGCGCCCTGGGCGTCACCCTGACCGACAATACGGTGATGTCCTTCGGGCCCAACACGTCGCTGACGGTCGACGAATACCTGTTCACCCCCGCCCAGGAGCAGCTGCGCCTGAGCGCCCGCATCAGCCGTGGGACGATGAACTTCATCTCCGGGGTCATCGCCAAGCTCAAGCCCGAGGCGGTGGAAATCAACACGCCCACCGGCACCATCGGCGTGCGCGGTACCCATTTCCTGGTGAAAGTAGATAACTGATCGATGAGAGTTCTGTTGTACCCGCTCGTGCTGATGACGCTCGCCCTCGGCGGCTGTGCGTCGAAATCCTACGTGGTGCTGCTGGAAAGCCCGGATGGCACCACCGGCGCCATCGAGGTCAGCGATGCGATGGGCACCACGCGGGTCGAGCGCAAGCAGCAGGGCGTGACGCTCGGTGGCCTGCGGCGGGGCCAGTTCAGCGTGCCCCAGGCGCGCCTGGACCGTGACTTCTCCGCTGCCCTGGCAGCACAGCCGGCGCTGCCGGAAACCTTCCTGATCTATTTCCAGACCGGTGGCCCGAACCTCACGCCCGAATCGGAAGCCGAGATTCCCCGTGTGCTCGAAACCATTCGCGCCCGGGGGCCGTCGGCCGTCTCGGTGACCGGCCATACCGACACGGTCAGCGGCACGCGCTGGAACGAGCAGCTCGGGCTGATGCGTGCCCAGGCCATCGCCGACCTGCTCAAGGCGCGCGGGCTGGAGGTGATCGAGCTGAAGGTGCAGTCCCACGGCGAGCGCAACCTGCTGGTGAAGACCCCGGACGACACGCCGGAGCCGCGCAACCGCCGCGTCGAGATCATCGTCCGCTAGGGCCGCTCACTTTCGCTCCATGGCGATGCGGATGCCCTGCTCGCCACGGCGCAACCTCCCCAGCTGGAAGGCGACCAGCCCATCCTCGGGCCGTGCCATGGCCAGCTGTTCGAAGGCCTCCCGGGCCTGCGCCGGACAGTTGGCCAGCAGCGCATAGGCCTTCTCGTACGGCTCATCGGCCGCTTCCAGCGGCTCGTACAGGCTGACCGGTTCGTTCTTGCCCATGAGCACCACGTCGCCGACGGGCCGCATCGGTTGCTGGGCGTTGGCCTGGCGAATCGGCTCGGAGACGCACAACGAGGTGCCGAGGTGGCGGTTGAGGCTTTCCAGGCGCGCCGCCACGTTCACCGCGTCGCCCAGCGCCCGGTAGTCGAAGAGTGTCGAGCCGCCGAAGTTGCCCACCACCACCTCGCCGCTGTGGACGCCGATGCGGGTCACGCCTAGGGCGATGCCGGCGGCCTGCTGGCGTCGGGCGTGCTCGCCGGCGAAGCGGCGGATCTCCAGCGCGCAGGCCAGTGCCCGGGACGCGTGATCCGGCTGGACGACGGGCGCGGAGAACAGGATCGCCACCGCGTCGCCGACGATGCGATCGAGGGTGCCTTCATGGCGGAAGGCAATCTGGATGATGCCGTCCAGGTACTCGTTGAGCAGACTGACCACCCGTTCGGGCGGCTGGCTTTCCATCAGGCGGGTGAACCCGGTGAGGTCGGTGAACACGAAGCTGCAGGTCTGCCGGCGGCCGCCCAGCTGCAGCTGCGCCGGGTGGCGCACCAGGTGCTCGACGAGGTTGGGCGACACGTAATGCGAGAAGGCATCGCGGATCCAGCGTTGCTGGCGCTCGCTGTGGCGGTGGCGGGCCAGGCTCGCGCCGAAATAGCAGAGCAGCAGGCCCACCGAGGGCGTCAGCGCGTCGAGCAGCAACCCTTGCGCGGAGAACGCCCACCAGGCGCCGAGGTTGAACGCGGCGATCAGCCCGATGGCGAGCAGCGCGCCGGAGAGCGCGCCGGTGTGCATCACCACCGCGCACAGCAGGATTGCGCCGAGCAGCAGGCCGAGGGCTTCGAAGGCGGCGCTCCAGACCGGCCGCTGCAGACGCGCGCCGCTCAGTACCTGCTCGAGCGCCTGGGCATGCACCTGCACGCCCGGGATGATGCCGCCCAGCGGGCTGAAGCGAAGGTCCTGCAGGCCCTGGGCCGAGCTGCCGACGAGCACCAGGCTGTCTTTCAGCGTGCTGGCATCGACTCGGCCGTCCAGCACCTGCCAGGCCGGCAGCGCCTGGTCGGCGGGCAGGGGGCGATAGTGCACCCAGAGCTCGCCACGGCGGTTGGTCGCGATCGGCTGCGGGCCGATGTCGATGCGCTCGATGCCGAGCGGCTGCAGGGCGACGCGATAGACCTGCTGGCCGAGGAACACCCGTAGCGCCTCGGCCGACAGCGAGGGCAACAGTTCCTCGCCGGCGCGGATCAGCAGCGGCACGCGGCGCACCACGCCATCGGCGTCGGGAACGAAGGTCATCGCGCCGTTGCCGGCGGCAACCTCCTGCAGCTCGGGCAATGCGCCGACGCTGCCGCCGAAGCCGGGTACCTGGGCGAGGACGGCCTGCGGATCGTCGCTGCGCACGGCGAAGCGCTTGCGCGGCGAGTCTGCGCCGGCCGCGGCGGTCGCGGCGAACCCCAGTACGGTCGGTTGCCGGGCCAGGGCGACGGCTAGCTGCTGGTCGTGGTCGGCCAGCTGCGCCAGTTGCCGCGACAGCGCCTCGGGAATGCCGGGTTGCGTGGCGACGCGGGCAGGGGAGGTGCGGTCCGGCTCGGCGAACAGCACGTCGAATACCACGACCGCGGCGCCGGCCTCGCGCAGCCGGTCGAGCAGCTCGGCCATGCGCGTGCGCGGCCAGGGCCACTGGCCGAGCCGTGCAAGGCTGGCTTCATCAATGTCGACGATCTGGATGGCGGGCGTTCCGGCCGGCGCGGCGCGGGGCTGCCAGCGCTGGTACTGGTCGAACAGGCCGTTGCGCAGCGTCTGCACCACGGCCGGCTCGTACAGGTAGACCAGGCAGGCCGCCAGCAGCCCGCCGAAGGCAGCCAGCCTGCCGAGCGATATGGAACCTGAAAACGCCACGGTCGTTGCGCTCCCTGCACCCCGGACCGTGCCGGTGGATGGCCGCGAAGGGGCCGGCGTGCCGGCCCGGATGGGTGTTAGCCGAGCACCATGATGCCGTCCATTTCCACCTGGGCGCCCTTGGGCAGCGCTGCCACGCCGATGGCCGCCCGCGCGGGGTAGGGCTGCTCGAAGTAGCGGCTCATGATCTCGTTCACGGTGGCGAAGTGGGAGAGGTCGGTGAGGAAGATGTTCAGCTTGGCGATGTCCTTGAGCGAGCCGCCGGCGGCTTCTGCCACGGCCTTGAGGTTCTCGAAGACCTGTACGACCTGGGCGTCGAAGCCCTCGACCAGCTGCATGCTGGCCGGGTCCAGGGGGATCTGGCCCGACAGGTAGACCGTATCGCCGGTCTTGATCGCCTGGGAATAGGTGCCGATGGCGGCAGGGGCTTTGTCGGTATTGATGACGGTACGGGGCATGGGAAGTCCTCTTTCGAGCGCTTGAAGCGGGAAGCCTGAAGCGGGGAGTAAAAGCGGGATGCTAGACAAGCCGAGCAGATGTGACCACCTTTTCCAGCTTCCAGCTTCCAGCTTCCAGCTCGCTTAGGCGCGCACCCGTGTGATGCGCATGACGCCGCCGATGGTGCGCAGTTTGCGGATGACCCGCGCCAGGTGCACCCGATCGTGGACGCTGACCACCAGCTGGACGACGCTGATGCGGCCGTCGCGCTCGTCCATGCCGATCTTCTCGATGTTGCCATCGGCCGCGTTGACGCTGCTGGCCAGCAGGGCGATGAGGCCGCGCTGGTGCTCGAGCTCGACGCGCAGTTCGACGTTGAACTCGCCGGTGACGTCCTTGGACCAGGAAAGCTGGATGCACTTGTCCGGGTTGTGGCGGATTTCGGCGATGTTCCGGCAGGTCTCCAGGTGCACCACCATGCCCTTGCCCGCCGACAAGTGGCCGACGATCGGGTCGCCGGGGATGGGCGTGCAGCACTTGGCGTAGTTGAGCACCAAGCCTTCGGTGCCGCGGATCGCCAGCGGCCCCTCGACGCTCGGCGCCTGTTCGCCCTCGCTGGCCACCAGCCGGCGTGCGATGACATAGGCCATGCGGTTGCCCAGGCCGATGTCTTCGAGCAGGTCCTCGAGCACTTCCATGCGGTATTCGGCCACCACCTGGCGAATCCGCTCCATCGGGATCTTCTCGAGGCTGGTATCGAAGCCGTTGAGGGCCTTGTTGAGCAGCCGCTCGCCGAGGTTGATCGATTCCGAGCGGCGTTGCAGCTTGAGCGCGTGGCGAATGTGGGTGCGTGCCTTGCCGGTCACGACGAAATTGAGCCAGGCGGGGTTGGGCCGGGCGCCGGGAGCGGTCACGATCTCCACCGTCGAGCCGCTTTCCAGCGCCTGCGACAACGGTGCGAGGCGGCGGTTGATGCGGCAGGCGATGCAAGTGTTGCCGACGTCGGTGTGCACCGCGTAGGCGAAGTCCACCGCGGTGGACCCCTTGGGCAGCTCCATGATGCTGCCCTTGGGCGTAAAGACGTAGACCTCGTCGGGGAAGAGGTCGATCTTCACGCTCTCGATGAATTCCAGCGAATTGCCGGCGCGCTGCTGCAGTTCGAGTACGCCGCGGACCCACTCGCGGGCGCGGGCATGGGTGCCCTTGGGCGCTTCATCGTCGCTGGACTTGTACAACCAGTGGGCGGCGATGCCGTTGTTGGCCATCTCTTCCATCTCGCGGGTGCGGATCTGGATCTCGATGGGCACGCCGTGCATGCCGAACAGGGTGGTGTGCAGCGACTGGTAGCCGTTGGCCTTGGGAATCGCGATGTAGTCCTTGAAGCGGCCGGGCAGCGGCTTGTAAAGACTGTGCACGGCGCCGAGGATGCGGTAACAGGTGTCGACCTTGTCGACCACGATACGGAAGGCGTAGACGTCCATGATCTCGTTGAACGCCTTACGTTTGCCGCGCATCTTCTGGTAGATGCTGAACAGGTGTTTCTCGCGCCCGATCACCTCGCCCTCGAGCCCTTCGCGCTCCAGGCAGTGGATCAGCGACTGCTCGATCTTGTTGACGATTTCCTTGCGGTTGCCTCGGGCGCGGCGCACCGCGGCGCGGATGCGCTCGGAACGCATCGGGTGCATCGCCTTGAAGCCCAGGTCTTCGAACTCGACGCGCATCGCGTGCATGCCGAGGCGGTTGGCGATGGGCGCGTAGATCTCCAGGGTTTCCTTTGCGATGCGCCGGCGCTTCTCGCCTGAGAGCACTTCGAGGGTGCGCATGTTGTGCAGGCGGTCGGCGAGCTTGACCAGGATCACGCGGATGTCGCGCGCCATGGCCATGGCCATCTTCTGGAAATTCTCGGCCTGCGCCTCGGCCTTGGTCTCGAAGTTCATCTGGGTCAGTTTGCTGACCCCGTCGACCAGTTCGGCCACGGTCTCGCCGAACTGCGCGGTGAGCGCTTCCTTGGCGATGCCGGTGTCTTCGATGACGTCGTGCAGCATGGCGGCCATCAGGCTCTGATGGTCCATGTGCATGTCGGCGAGAATGCCGGCTACCGCCAGCGGATGCGTGACGTAGGCTTCGCCGCTGCGGCGGCGCTGCCCGTCATGGGCCTGCTCGGCGTAGAAGTACGCGCGGCGGACCAGGTTGACCTGTTCTTCGTCCAGGTAGGTCGACAGGCGATCGGCAAGTGAATCTATGGCTGGCAAGGATGGCCTCCCTGCCGGCGAGATGCAGCGCGCGCGGCTCGACTTCGACCTGGCATGGAATCAGATGGCCTCGTTGGAATCATCCTCGAAGGGCGCGAACAGCGGCTCGTCGGTGACGATCTCGTCCTGGGCGATCACGTCGTAATCGACCAGGCCGGAAGCGATTTCGCGCAGGGCGACCACGGTCGGCTTGTCGTTTTCCCAGGCTACCTTCGGCTCCTTGCCGCCGGTTGCGAGCTGGCGCGCGCGCTTGGTGGCGAGCATGACGAGCTCGAAGCGGTTATCAACGTTGTCCAGGCAGTCTTCGACGGTAACGCGAGCCATGGTGTTCCTCGTGATCTTTGAGCGGTGGAGCGTGCCCGAATGGGCGAGCGGACGGATTAGTTTAAAAAATAACCAGCTGTTAGGGAAGCGGTAAATCGATCGCCGGCGGCGGCCAACTCAGGCCAGCAGCTGGCTGAGCAGGCTTCCGTAGCGCTGCTGCTGGGTGGCCTGGCGCAGCTGGTTGGCGCGGAAGATCGCCTGCAGGTCGGCCAGGGCGTGGGCGAAGTCGTCGTTGATCACCAGGTAGTCGTACTCGACGTAGTGACTCATCTCGCTGACCGCCTCGCGCATGCGCCGCTCGATGATCTCGTCGCTGTCCTGGCCGCGGTTGGTCAGGCGCTGGCGCAGGGCGTCCTGGGTGGGCGGCAGAATGAAGATCGAGCGGGCCTGGGGCATCAGCCGGCGGACCTGCTGGGCGCCTTGCCAGTCGATTTCCAGGATCAGGTCGTAGCCTTCCTCCAGGGTCTGCTCCAGCCAGCGCTGGGAGGTGCCGTAGAGGTTGCCGAAGACCTCGGCGTGTTCGAGGAATTCGTTGCGCTCAAGGCGCTCGAGGAAGTCCTCGCGGGTCACGAAGTGGTAGTTCACCCCGTCGACCTCGCCAGGGCGCATCGCCCGGGTGGTGTGCGACACCGACACACGGACCTGCGGCTGGGCGTCGACCAGCGCTTTGACGAGGCTGGTCTTGCCCGCGCCGGAGGGGGCTGAAACGATGTAGAGCGTGCCGGTGGCGGACATGATGGTTTCCTGAGGTATCCGGTGTGGAGTCATGCGCGGCGTGGTGCCGCCGTCATTCGATGTTCTGGACCTGCTCGCGCATCTGCTCGATCAGGACCTTGAGGTTGACCGCGGCCTGGGTGCTGCGCGGGTCGAACGCCTTGGAGCCCAGGGTGTTGGCCTCGCGGTTGAGCTCCTGCATCAGGAAGTCGAGCCGGCGACCGGCGGCACCCTCGCTCTTGAGCACACGGCGCACCTCGGTCACGTGGGTGTTCAGGCGGTCGAGCTCCTCGGCGACGTCACTCTTCTGCGCCAGCAGCACCATTTCCTGTTCCAGGCGCTGAGGGTCGAGTTCGGCCTGCATCTCGGCGAAGCGGTCGAGCACCTTCTGGCGCTGGGCGGCGAGCATCTGCGGCACCTGCTCGCGCAGGGTGGCCACCTCGGCGAGGATCGCCTCCAGGCGTTCGTCGATCAGGCGGGCCAGCTCGGCGCCTTCGCGCTGGCGGCCCTTCTTCAGCTCGTCGAGCGCGGCGTGGAACAACTGCAGCGCGCTCTGGTTGAGCGCCTGCGGATCGCTCGCGTCGCCCGCCATCACGCCTGGCCAGGCGAGGACCTCCAGCGGATTGAGCGGCGCCGGCTGGGCGATCAGGCGCGACAGCTGCTCGGCGGCGGCGATGACCTGCCTGGCCCTGTCCTCGTCGATCTGCAGCGAGCGGCTGCCCGATTCCTCGACGAAGCGCAGCGTGCATTCGACCTTGCCGCGCGACAGCCCCTTGCGCAGCGCCTCGCGCACCGGGCCTTCGAGTTCGCGGAAGGCGTCGGGCAGACGCAGGTGGGGTTCGAGGTAGCGGTGGTTGACCGAGCGGATTTCCCAGCTGAGGGTGCCCTGGGTGCCGGCCTGCTCGGTGCGGGCAAAGGCCGTCATGCTGTGGGTCATGGGAATACCTCTCGGTGCGGGCTGCGAAAAGGCGGTGGATTGTAAAGCAAAAGCCCCTCGCGGGGTGGGCGGCTCGGCGGCGGCGGTCGGCTGGTGCCATGCCGATCCCCGCAAGGCCGGTCGACGCTTCTATAATGGCCGCCGATCCTCCTATTGCTAAGCGAGAACTTCATGAAACGTCCCAGTGGCCGCACCGCCGATCAGCTGCGCCCGATTCGCATCACCCGCAACTACACCAAGCATGCCGAGGGTTCGGTGCTGGTCGAGTTCGGCGATACCAAGGTGATCTGCACCGCCAGTATCGAGTCCGGCGTGCCACGTTTCCTCAAGGGGCAGGGCCAGGGCTGGCTCACCGCCGAATACGGCATGCTGCCCCGGGCCACCGGCGACCGTAACCAGCGCGAGGCCAGCCGTGGCAAGCAGGGAGGACGGACACTGGAAATCCAGCGGCTGATCGGCCGTTCGCTGCGCGCCTCGCTGGACATGACCAAGCTGGGCGAAAACACCCTCTACATCGACTGCGACGTGATCCAGGCCGATGGCGGCACCCGTACCGCTTCGATCACCGGGGCAATGGTCGCGCTGGCCGACGCGCTGAAGGTGCTGAAGAAGCGCGGTGGGCTCAAGGGCGGCGATCCGCTCAAGCAGATGGTCGCCGCCGTGTCGGTCGGCATCTACCAGGGCGAGCCGGTGCTGGATCTGGACTACCTCGAGGATTCGGCGGCGGAGACCGATCTGAACGTGGTGATGACCGAAGGCGGTGGCTTCATCGAGGTGCAGGGCACGGCCGAGGGCGCCCCGTTCCAGCCCGAGGAGCTCAACGCCATGCTGGCGCTGGCCCAGGCGGGCACGCGCGAGCTGTTCACGCTGCAGCGCGCCGCGCTGAGCGACTGAAGGAGGCGCGGATGAACGATCAGGATCTGGTACCCCTGCCCAGCCGCGAGGCGAGGCAGTGGGCGATGTTCTGCCACTATTCGGCGTTCTTCTGGTTTCTGGTGCCGATGATCGGCAACGTGCTGGGGCCGCTGATCGTCTGGCAGCTGAAGAAGGACAGCGACCCGTTCGTCGACCAGCAGGGCAAGGAGGCGCTTAACTTCCAGATCACCTTCAGCGTGCTGATGATGATCTGCGGCCTGCTGGCCTGGGTTCTGATCGGTTTCCCGCTGATGGCGCTGATCAGCATCGTGACGCTGGTGCTGGTGGTGATCGCCGGAATCCGCGCCAACGAGGGCAAGCCCTATCGCTATCCGTTCTGCTGGCGGCTGGTCAAGTAGGGGATCGCATCCATCGGGCCTGTGGCCGGCCCGATGGTCGTCAGAGGCTCAGCGTCCAGTCGTAGTCGACGATCAGCGGGGCGTGCTGGGAGAAGCGCGGCTGGCGCGGCAGGCGCGCGCTGCGTACGAAGCGGCGCAGGCCCGAGGTGAGGACCTGGTAGTCGAAGCGCCAGCCGAGGTTGAGCATCTCGGCCTGCTCGGTGTCCGGCCACCAGCTGTACAGGTCGCCCTCGCGGGTGACTTCACGCAGGGCGTCGACGTAGCCCAGGTTGCCGAACACTTCATCCAGCCACGCGCGCTCCGGCGGCAGGAAGCCCGGGGTCTGCTGGCAGTCGCGCCAGTTCTTCAGGTCCAGCTTCTGGTGGGCAACATACAGCGAGCCGCAATACAGGTACTCGCGGCGCTTGCGGCGCTGCTTGTCCAGGTAATGGGTGAAGTCGTCCATGAACTTGAATTTCTGGTTCAGGTTCTCATCACCGTTCTGGCCCGAAGGCATCAGCAGGCTGGCGATGCTCACCTTGTCGAAGTCGGCCTGCAGATAACGCCCGTAGCGGTCGGCCATTTCGAAGCCGAGCCCGCTGATCACCGCTTTCGGTTGTAGCCGGGAATAGAGGGCTACACCGCCCTGTTCGGGAATCTCGGCGTCGCTGGCGTAGAGAAAGTAGCCGTCGAGCTGGTAGGCAGGGTCCTCGAGTTCCAGGACAGAGGCGCGGGTATCCTGCAGGCAAATGACGTCGGCATTCTGAGCCTGCAGCCAGCTGAGAAGTCCTCGCTGTGCTGCCGCTTGAATGCCATTCACGTTGACACTGATGATCCGCATAAATGGCCCCTAAAAACACGTCGGTGTATGATAACCGAGCTGTTTGCAATTAGCTAAATCCGTGGCTTCCGGGAATTTCTTTCATGCAGGCGTACCAGCGCGAATTCATCCGTTTTGCCATCGAGCGCGGCGTCCTGCGCTTCGGTGAGTTCACCCTGAAATCCGGACGCACCAGTCCTTATTTCTTCAACGCCGGCCTCTTCAACAGCGGTTCGGCGCTGGCGCAGTTGGGTCGTTTCTATGCCGAGGCACTGGTCGCCAGTGGCCTTGAGATCGACGTGCTGTTCGGGCCGGCCTACAAGGGCATTCCCCTGGCGGCCTCCACCGCCGTGGCGCTGGCCGAACACCACGGCCGGGACCTTCCCTGGTGCTTCAATCGCAAGGAGGCCAAGGATCACGGCGAGGGCGGCACCCTCGTCGGTGCGCCGCTGACCGGGCGGGTGATGATCGTCGATGACGTGATCACCGCGGGCACCGCCATCCGCGAGGTGATGCAGATCATCCAGGCCAACCAGGCGCAGCCGGCGGGCGTGCTGATTGCACTCAACCGCGAGGAGCGGGGTCAAGGCGCGCTGTCGGCGATCCAGGAAGTCGAGCGTGATTTCAATATGCCAGTAGTCAGTATTGTGTCCTTGTCGCAAGTTCTGGAATATCTGGCCTGCGATAATCAGCTGAAACAGCACTTGCCAGCGGTGGAGGCCTACCGCGCGCAATACGGAATCTGATCCCAGGAAGGTACAGCACCCATGTTCAAGCCGGCTGCCGTTGGCTCCTTCGTTATGCTTGGTCTGCTGCAGGCGCAGCTTGCTGGCGCCGCCGAACTCTATCGCTACGTCGATGACAAGGGTGTCGTGGTGCTCGACCGCCTAGGCGTGCCGCCGCAGCATATCGGCAAGGGCTACGAGGTGCTCAACGAGCAGGGCCGTGTGGTGCGGGTCGTTCCGCCGGCGCCCTCGCCCGAGGAAATGAAGCGCCTGCTGGAAGAGAAGGCGCGTGCCAGTTCCGACGCCCAACTGCTGCGCCTCTACACCAGCGTCGAGGACGTCGAGCGCGCCAAGGCGCGCAAGCTGGCGGAGCTGGAAAGCGTCATCGGCGTGACCCAGGGCAACCTGCAGTCGCTGCGCACCCAGCAGGCGAACCTGCAGAGCCAGGCGGCCGACCATGAGCGCGCGGGGCGCAAGGTGCCCGAGCATCTGCTGGCCCAGATCGAAAACCTGAAGAAGGAACAGGCCAGTCTGCAGCGCAACGTCGAGCGCTACAGGCAGGTCCGCGAGCAGGCCGACGCCAGTTTCACCGCCGATCGCGATCGCCTGCAGGAACTGCTGGGGCGCCTGCAGCGCTAAGCCGATCTCCGCTCCTTGCCATGCCGATACCAGGTGCATGGCACCTCCCTGCCGCCGAGCGCGGCGATCTCCCCCGCAAGCCCTCCGGTCTCATGACGATCCGAATTCACGCCTGACGCGCTGCGCCGAGGCCAACGCTTGCCCGATCTGCTGGGTGCGGGAGAGCGGACGTGCGCTGGCGACTGCGGCTGCACGCAAAAACGCATATCCGGGCCAGGATGAGGGGTTTCAGGGGGAGTGGTGAGGTCAGGGCGACCCGGATCAGCGTGCGCCGGAGGGCTTTGGGCGCGGACCGCCGCCACAGCCAGGCCTGGCTATCGCGGCGGTGCGGGTGTCAGTGATGCTTGCGGTTGGTGATCAGGGTGCCGACGCCGACGTCGGTGAAGATCTCCAGCAGCACCGCATTGGGCACCCGGCCGTCGATGATATGGGCGCTGTGGACGCCACCCTGGACGGCCTCGAGTGCGCAGCGGATCTTCGGCAGCATGCCGCCGTAGATGGTGCCGTCGGCGATCAGCGCGTCGACCTGGGCGGTGGTCAGGCCGGTGAGCACCTTGCCTTCCTTGTCCATCAGGCCGGCGATGTTGGTCAGCAGCATCAGCTTCTCGGCTTTCAGGGCCTCGGCCACCTTGCCTGCCACCAGGTCGGCGTTGATGTTGTAGGACTCGCCATCCTGGCCGACGCCGATGGGCGCGATGACCGGGATGAAGTTGCCGCGCACCAGCATGTCCAGCAGCTCGGTGTTGACCCCGGTGACTTCACCGACCTGGCCGATGTCGATGATCTCCGGCTTGGTCATCTCCGGGGTCTGGCGGCTGGCGTGCAGCTTCTTCGCGCGGATCAGCTGCGCATCCTTGCCGGTCAGGCCGATGGCGCTGCCGCCGTGCCCGTTGATCAGGTTGACGATGCTCTTGTTGACCTGCCCGCCGAGAACCATCTCGACCACGTCCATGGTCTGGCTGTCGGTCACCCGCATGCCGTCGATGAACTGGCTCTCGATGTTCAGACGCTTGAGCAGCTCGGCGATCTGCGGACCGCCGCCGTGAACCACCACCGGGTTGATGCCCACCGCCTTCATCAGCACGATGTCGCGGGCGAAGCCGGTCTTGAGCTCCTCGCTTTCCATCGCGTTGCCGCCGTACTTGATGACCAGCGTCTTGCCGACGAAGCGTCGGATGTAGGGCAGCGCCTCGGACAGTACCTGGGCGAATTGGGTGGCAGCTTCACGGCTGAGGGTCATGCAGGGCTCCGAATGTCAGAACGGCAGGGCAAGATCAGGCGCAACAGTATAGAGCTGGGCGCGGAAGACTTCCTGGATGCGCGCCAGTTCTTCCTCGGACTCGGCCTCGAAACGCAGCACCAGCACCGGCGTGGTGTTGGAGGCACGCACCAGGCCCCAGCCCTTCTGGTAATCCACCCGCACCCCGTCGAGGGTGGTCAGGTTCGCCTCGCCCCATTCGGCGTCGCGCTGCAGCGCCTCGATGATGGTGAACTTGCTCTCCTCGGTGACGGTGACGTTGATCTCCGGCGTCGAGATGTCGTTGGGGAAGGCGGCGAAGACGCTTTCGGCGTTGCGCTTGTCCTGGCTGAGGATTTCCAGCAGGCGGGCGGCACTGTAGATGCCGTCGTCGAAGCCGAACCAGCGCTCCTGGAAGAAGATGTGGCCGCTCATCTCGCCTGCGAGCAGGGCGCCGGATTCCTTCATCTTCTTCTTGATCAGCGAGTGGCCGGTCTTCCACATCACCGGGCGACCGCCATAGCCGCTGATCAGCGGGGTCAGGCGGCGGGTGCATTTGACGTCGAAGATGATGTCGGCGCCCGGGTTGCGCGAGACCACGTCCTTGGCGAAGAGCATCAGCAGGCGGTCCGGATAGACCACGGTGCCGGTGTTGGTCACCACGCCGACGCGGTCGCCGTCGCCGTCGAAGGCCAGGCCCAGGTCGGCGTCCTCGGCCTTCACGCGTGCGATCAGGTCCTGCAGGTTTTCCAGCTTGCCCGGGTCGGGGTGGTGGTTCGGGAAGTTGCCGTCGACGTCGCAGTACATCGGGATCACGGTGCAACCGAGCGCTTCGATCAGTTGCGGCGCGATCACGCCCGCCACGCCGTTGCCGCAGTCGACCACCACGCGCATCGGCTTGGCCAGGGCGATGTCGTCGCGGATCTGCTTGAAGTAGCGCTCCAGCACGTCGACCTGCTCGATCCTGCCGACGCCGCTGGCCAGGTCGTTGTTCTCGATGCGCTGGCGCAGCGCCTGGATCTGCTCGTTGGCCAGGGTGTCGCCGGCTATGACGATCTTGAAGCCGTTGTAGTCGGGTGGGTTGTGGCTGCCGGTGAGCATCACGCCGGATTTGCCGGCCAGGACGTTGGCGGCGTAATAGAGCACGGGGGTCGGCACCATGCCGATGTCGCTGACGGTACAGCCGCAATCGGCGATGCCCTGAATCAGCTGCTGCACCAGTTGTGGCCCGGACAGGCGCCCGTCACGGCCCACCGCCACGTTCGGTTCGCCCTTGGCCAGGCTTTCGGAGCCGATCGCGCGGCCGATCCAGTAGGCCGCTTCGGGCGTCAGGCTGTCGCCAACCACGCCGCGGATGTCGTAGGCGCGGAAGATACTTGCGGGCAATCGGGGGGCTTTGGCGCTGCTCATTGCGGATTCTCGCTCCATGGTGTCGAGGCCAAACAGGTCCTGGTCTTCATCGAGGATGTCGATGTCGAGAATATCGGTGTCCTGGTATAGCGGGTCGACGAACTCGGTGGGTTTGGCTTGCCGGGAGGCGGCCACCGGAGCGGGAGCGGGGCTGACAGGCGCAGCGCCGGCTGCCGGAGCCGGGGGGCGCCGTGGCATGCGGACCAGGCTCTTGGCCAGCGCGTCGAGCGCCGGCAGGCTCAAAGTCGGAGGTTTGATGGCCTTGCCGGCGGAGAGTTCCTGCACCATGCGACTCAACTGCAGGACATCCTGGCGCAGTCGCCGTTGTTGCGAACCGAGTACCAGTTGCAGGCCGAACAGGCTGCCGGCCAGTGCCAGCAGGGCGGCGAGGATCAGCACCACCGGCGAGACGGAGGGCTGCACCAGCCGGTTGCCGGGAGAGAAGCTGAGCTGCCAGTTCGGGTTGCCGCTGGGCAGGTTCTGGCGCAGGTCGTCGCGGCCCGGGGTGCCGAGCTGGGCGAGCAGCTGTGGCGGGGCGCTGCCGAACTGCTGCTGCAGGCGCAGTTGCCCGACCCCATCGGGCAGCGCCGGCAGCGCGGCCAGCAGGCGGTCGAACTCGAACACCAGCAGCAGGGTGCCGACCGCCGGCTGCTGCGGGTCGGGCCGAAGCGCGGCGACGCTGTAGAGCATCCAGCGGCTGCCGACCTTGTAGGCCTCGGGCGCCGGTGTCTGGCCGTTCTCGGCGCGTTGCAGCAGGTCCAGCGCCGCGAAGCTCACCGGTGCCACGCGCCCGGTGTTCTGGGTGGCGCGGCCGCGAAGGTTCAGGTAGGCATCGACGACCCCGCTCCGGTAGCCCAGGTTGCGCTCCGCGGTGCGGATGCGCTCGGGCTGCTCGCTGAGCAGCGCCTCGAGCAGACGCGGGTCGCTGGCGGCGGACTGGGTGTCGGCGGCGATCTGGTTCAGGGCCTGGTTGATCGCACCGGATTGGCCTTCCCCCCAGGCGCTGCGCAGTTCGCTCAGCTGCCGCTGCTCGCTGGCCTGCAGGCTGAACCAGAGCAGGGCGGCGGCGGCGGCCAGCCCGACGAGGCTGGAAACCAGGCCGGGCAGCATCGCCGCGAGGCCGGGGCCGGCGGGACGCGGGGTGGAGGTGGCATCGGCCGGATTCAACGTGCCGGGTTCCTTGGCGGTGCGCTTGAAGACTGTCATGTTTCCTGCCGACATCTCATCCTGAAAAGAAGGGTTCAGCGTGTGCCTGAATGGCCGAAGCCGCCCGCACCGCGGTCGCTGTCGTCGAAGCGTTCGACCAGTTCGAACTCGGCCTGCACGACCGGCACCAGCATCAGCTGCGCGATGCGCTCGCCGACGGCGATGTCGAACGGCTGGCTGCCGCGGTTCCAGCACGACACCATCAGCTCGCCCTGGTAGTCCGAGTCGATCAGGCCGACCAGGTTGCCCAGCACGATGCCGTGCTTGTGGCCCAGGCCCGAGCGCGGCAGCACCAGGGCGGCCAGGCCGGGGTCGGCGATGTGGATCGCCAGGCCCGTGGGGATCAACAGGGTCTGGCCGGGCTCGACCCGGCTGTCGGCGGGCAGCATGGCCCGCAGGTCCAGTCCGGCGGAGCCGGGCGTGGCGTAGTGCGGCAAGGGAAAGTCGCGGCCGAGGCGGGGGTCGAGGATCTTGGCTTGGAGCTTTTGCATGGAGGGTCAGGCCTGGTTGAATCGGTCGGCGATGAAGGCCACCAGCTGGCGCGCGATGTGCCCCTTGCTGGCCTGGCCAAAGCGGGTTTCCTGCTGGTTGCGGTCGATCACGCTCACGGCGTTTTCCTCGCTGTTGAAGCCGATGCTCGGATTGGCGACGTCGTTGGCGACGATCAGATCGAGGTTCTTGTCGCGCAGCTTGCGTGCGGCGTAGTCGAGCAGATTCTCGGTCTCGGCGGCGAAGCCGACGCTGAAGGGGCGATCCGCCCGGCCCGCAAGGGTGGCCAGAATGTCAGGGTTGCGCACCATCTGCAGCAGCAGACCATCGCCGCTGGCGGGGTCTTTTTTCAACTTGTGCGGTGCGACCACTTCCGGGCGGTAGTCGGCGACCGCGGCGGCGGCGATCAACAGGTCGCAGGGCATGGCGGCCTCGCAGGCGGCGAGCATGTCGCGGGCGCTGACCACATCGATGCGGTGGACCCGGTCGGGCGTGGGCAGGTGCACCGGGCCGCACACCAGGGTGACCCGCGCGCCGGCCTCGGCGGCGGCCTCGGCCAGGGCGAAGCCCATCTTCCCGGAGCTGTGGTTGGTGATGTAGCGCACCGGGTCGATGTTCTCCTGCGTCGGCCCGGCGGTGATCAGCACGTGGCGGCCGGTGAGCAGGTCCCGTTCGAAGCAGTCGGCCGCGGCGCGGGCCAGATCATCCGGCTCGAGCATCCGCCCGAGGCCGACATCGCCGCAGGCCTGAACGCCGGCGCCGGGGCCGAGCAGGCGGATGCCGCGCTCGACCAGCAGGGCGGCGTTGGCCTCGGTGGCCGGGTCGCGCCACATCGCCTGGTTCATGGCGGGGGCGAGGGCGACGGGGGCGTCGGTAGCCAGGACCAGGGTGGTCAGCAGGTCGTTGGCCACGCCCTGGGCCAGGCGTGCCATGAGGTCGGCGGTGGCGGGCGCGACCAGGATCAGGTCCGCCCAGCGTGCCAGCTCGATATGGCCCATCGCGGCTTCGGCGGCGGGATCGAGCAGGTCCAGATGAACCGGATGGCCGGACAGCGCCTGGAGGGTCAGGGGGGTGATGAACTCGCGCCCGCCGTGGGTCATGACGACACGGACTTCGGCGCCATGCTCGCGCAGACGGCGAACCAGTTCGGCGCTCTTGTAGGCGGCGATGCCGCCGCCGACGCCCAGGACGATGCGTTTACGATACAGCCGCTGCATAAGCCTGCCTTGTTGCCGGAGAGGGTGGGCGACGCAGACGGGTGCTGAAAATGGAGGCGGGCGAGAAGGGCGCGATCGGTCCGGCGCTGCGGCGGTTCGTGCTTCCCGGCGGTCCCTGGCACCTAGTGCCGGGCAACCGATGCTCTCGTTATTTTCAGCGACCTGCCGGGCGGCCGCTGTGCGAAAAAGAGCGCTAAGATAGCACAGCGCCCCTGATGGAACAGGGGCCGCGGCTCACAAGGAGATGACATGAGCATTCGTGACTGGCCGGCGGCCGAGCGACCCCGGGAAAAGCTCCTCGAACAGGGCGCAGCGGCCCTTTCGGATGCCGAACTGCTGGCGATCTTTCTGCGTACCGGCGTGGCCGGCAAGAGTGCGGTGGACCTGTCGCGCCACCTGCTGGCCGAATTCGGCGGCCTGCGCGCGCTGCTCGAATCGGACCTCGCGCGATTCGGCGCGCACCTGGGGCTGGGCCCTGCCAAATATGCCCAGTTGCAGGCGGTCCTGGAAATGGGCCGCCGTCACCTGGCCGAGCGCATGCGTCGCGACTCGGCGCTGGAGAGCCCGCAGGCGGTACGCGACTACCTCAAGGCGCGGCTGCGGCACGAGCCCCACGAGCTGTTCGCCTGCCTGTTTCTCGATTCGCGGCATCGCGTGCTGGCCTTCGAGGTGCTGTTCCACGGCACCATCGACGGCGCCAGCGTCTACCCGCGCCAGGTGGTCAAGCGCGCCCTGGCGCACAACGCGGCGGCGCTGATCCTGACCCACAACCACCCTTCCGGCGTAGCCGAACCGAGCCAGGCCGACCGCCAGCTGACCCGGCGCCTGACCGACGCCCTGGCGCTGGTGGACGTGCGGGTGCTCGACCATTTCATCGTCGGCGACGGGGAGCCGCTGTCGATGGCCGAACAGGGCTGGATGTAGCCCTCAGGCCAGCAGCGGGATCAGCATCAGCGGGCCGATCGCCATGAGCACGAAGCGGCCGTTCCAGTCGAAGGCGATGCGCCACGGCGACAGTTGCGCATAGCGCGCCAGCAGCAGCGCCGACGGCCCGTAGGGCGACAGCAGCATGGCCAGGGAGAATCCGGTCAGCAGCGCCACCGCCGGTTGCATCAGTGGCACGCCATGCTCGGCCAGCTGCGCCAGCAGGGCGGCGCACAGGCTCAGCGAGATGATCGGCGCGACGCCGAGCAGCGCCAGGGCGATGATCGCGAGCATGCCCAGCGAACCGATCATGAACAGCACCACCGGCGTGACGCTGAGCTGGCCGGCCAGCAGGTGCATGGGCACCAGTTCGGCGGTCAGCGCGCCGAGCAGCGCGGAGGCGGCGAAGATGAACGTCTCGTTGCGCATGCCGGCCAGCGTGTCGCTCACTTCCAGATAGACCGCGCCAGCCGCCTGCCCACGCCAGAGCAGCAGGCCGATGACTGCCAGGGGCACCAGCAGCATGGCCGCCTGGGTGGCCGAGAGCCAGGTCAGCGCCGCCAGCAGGGCGATCAGCCCGATGCCGATCAGGCTGCCGAACAGCAGGCCGGTCAGGCGTACCGGCGCTTCGGGCTCGCGGCTTTCGCCGCGCTCGCGGCGCAGCGACTGCAGGCGGCGATTTTCCACCGGCCAGCCGACCAGCAACAGCACCAGGGCACCCAGCAGGCCGAAAGGCAGCAGCACGCTCCAGCTCAGGCCGGGCAGCTCGCGGGTGAGAATCGCCACCGCCACGCTCGTCGGCGCCAGCAGCGGCACCAGGGCGAAACCGCGCAACGCCGTGACCATGACGCCGCGGCGTCCTTCGCGCTGCGGCTCGTCGCCCGCCCGGCGAGCGAGATGGGTGTCCAGCGAGCCGCAGATGAGGTTGAGCATGCCGAAGCTCAGGATCGAGCTGATCGCGAAGGTGCTCAGCAGATAGCCCGGATAGAGCAGGGCGCGGGGCCCCGACAGCAGCAGCCGATGCAGCTCGCCCAGCTGAGGCAGGCGTTTGACCAGGCAGTGCATCAGCCCCAATGCGCCGATGAAGGCCGCGTAGTAGGCCGCCGAACTCATCATCCGCTGTGCCTTCTGCCAGTCCGGCTCGCCCAGCAGCAGCCAGCCGCCGAGCACGACCAGGGTCACCAGGCCGAGCCGGCGCGGGTAGGGCATCAAGGAGCGCCAGTGATAGAGGAAGAACAGCCCCAGCACGCCGGCGCTGGCGACGCTCAGCGCCTCGATGTGGGTCACCAGGGCGAGCAGCTCGCAGGCCAGCGCCAGGGGGAGCAGGGCGATCATCGGCTCACGGCAGCTCGCTGCGCAGCGCACCGCGCTGGAACACGCCCTCGCCGAAGGCGATCAGCCGGTCCGCTTCATCCAGCAGGTCGCAGCTGGCCATGAACGTCTTGTGTCCGGCCGAACGGCAGCGGGCCACGGCGCGTACGCGGCTGCCGGCGGCGGCCGGCGCGCTGAAGTTCAGGCTCATCGAGAGGGTGATGGCCACCCGCCGTTCTTCGGGCCGCTCGGCCCAGGTGCCGCACAGGCCCATCGCCACGTCCATCAGCGTCGCGGTGACGCCGCCGTGCAGGTTGCTGGCGTTGTTCAGGTGGCGCGGCGCCAGGGTCAGGGCGACCACCGCGCGGTCGGGCGAATACTCGAGCAGTTCGCAGCCCAGATCCTGGAAGAAGCCGGTAACGGAGGCGCCGACCTGGTCGAGCGTGGCGTGGGAAGGGGGCGTGTCGTTCATGGGGCGATCACAGTGCTGGGCGCTTGCGTCGCAGACTGGCAGCCTTTAGGCTCCTGGTCAATATAACGAAATGTTGTTCTGCACTGCGAAATAACAAGAGCTCTGAGAAGGAGGTTCGCATGTTCAAGCGCATCGGCGTGATCGGCTCCGGCGCCATGGGGCGCGGTATCGCGCAATTGTTCGCCACGGCCGGCCAGCAGGTCCTGCTCTATGACCTTCGTGCCGAGGCCGTCGACCAGGCACTGGCGTTCAACCGCGAACTGCTCGAGCGCAACGTCGCCAAGGGGCGGATGACCGCCGAGGCGCTCGCCGCGACGCTCGAGCGCATGCAGCCGGCCCGAAGCCTGGCGGAGCTGGCCGGATGCGACCTGCTGATCGAGGCCATCGTCGAGAAGCTCGAGGCCAAGCAGCAGCTGTTCGTCGAACTCGAAGGGCTGATCGGCGACGACGCGGTGCTGGCGACCAACACCTCTTCGCTGTCGGTCACGCGGATCGCCGCCGCCTGCCGACGGCCCGAGCGCGTGGCCGGGTTCCATTTCTTCAATCCCGTGACGCTGATGAAGCTGGTCGAGGTGGTGCGCGGCGAGCGTACCGAGGCGGCTGTCATCGACCGGCTGGTGGCGCTGGCCGAACACGCCGGGCACTTTCCGGCGATCACCCCCGATACCCCCGGGTTTCTCGTCAACCATGCCGG
Source organism: Stutzerimonas nosocomialis (assembly GCF_005876855.1). Lineage (GTDB taxonomy): Bacteria > Pseudomonadota > Gammaproteobacteria > Pseudomonadales > Pseudomonadaceae > Stutzerimonas > Stutzerimonas nosocomialis. The sequence goes on from NZ_QLAE01000002.1 coordinate 232,033, forward strand.
CCGGGCCTACGGCACCGAGGCCCAGCGCATGCTCTCCGAAGGGATCGCCACGGCCGAGCAGATCGACCGCATCCTGCGCGACGGCCCCGGCTTCAAGATGGGCCCGTTCGAACTCTTCGACCTCACCGGCCTGGACATTTCCCACGCGGTGATGGAGTCGGTCCACGATCAGTTCTACCAGGACCCGCGCTACACGCCGTCCTACCTGGCGGCGCAACGCGTCGCCGCCGGGCTGCTAGGACGCAAGACCGGACAGGGCTACTACCGGTACGAGAATGGCCAGCAGCTGCGCAGCCCCGAGCCGGTGGCCGAGCCGGTGACGATCGACCGCCCGTTCTGGCTCGACAGCATCGAGCCGCAGGTGCGCGCGCAGTTCGCGGCGGTACTCGCTGGGGCCGGTGCGACCCTGGAGCAGGAGCAGGCGCCGTCCGATGCGGCGATCTGCCTGATCACGCCGCTCGGCGAAGACGCCAGCAACATGATCGAGCGTCTCGGCCTGCCGGCCAGGCGCACCCTCGCCTATGACCTGTTCTCGGATTTCGACAAGCGCCGCGTGCTGATGCGCCAGCCGGCGCTCGACCCGGCGCTCGAGGCCCAGGCTTGCCAGGCGCTGGGCGCCGATGGCGTGCCGGTGGAGGTGATCAACGATTCGCCCGGCTTCGTCAGCCAGCGGGTGGTCGCCAGCATCGTCAACCTCGGCTGCGAGATCGCGCAGAAGGGAATCGCCACGCCGCAGACGCTGGAGCGCGCCATTCAGCTCGCCCTCGGTTATCCGAAAGGTCCGCTGGGATTCGCCGAGCATTACCTGCCGGCGCGCATCCTGACGATTCTCGAGGGCATGCACGAGTGCTACCGCGAGCCCCGCTACCGGCCCAGCCCCTGGCTGCGCCGGCGGGTTCAGCTGGGGCTCTCCCTGAGCCAGCCGGATCGACCGGCAGGCTGAGCGGCGCGCTGCCGGCAGGCCCTGGCGCGGCTACCCGCGTGGTGCTCGCGCCGGCGGCCGGTCTCTTCTACAGTTGGATGAATCCGCGCCGATAACCCGTCGAGGTTGCCGGCGTGGCTGCGGCCAGGGAACACTGGGTTTCCGGGCGCGGCGGCGGTACGAGCGGTCTGTCGTGACACCCATAAGAAGAGGCCAGGATGCGCCCGACATTTCTCCGTTTTCCCAAGACCTGCCTGATCCACGCGGCGGCGTTGTTCGGCCTGTTGCTGTTCTATCAGGCGATGGCGGTGCCGACGGCGCTGCTGATCGTATCGGCCATGCTCCTGGCGCTCTGGCCATGGCTCGGACCCTGGCGGCGCGACGATGAGCCTCCCCTGCCGGCTGCCGAGGCCACGGCGGACTTCGAGGCGCTGAGCCAGAGCCTTTCGCGACAGACCTGCCACAACGCGCTGGCCGCCGCCCAGGTGGCGTTCAGCGTCGAGCAGCTGGCCAGCCGGCTGCAGTCGCAGCTCGGCGCGCTGGGTGAAATCGCCCGCGGCGCCCAGGCGATGACCGACACCGAGCAGCACAGCGCCGAGCGCGCGAGCCAGGCGCAGCAGGCGGCCGAGGCGGTCAGGCATGCCAGCGACGAAGGCCATCGGGGGCTGCAGCAGGCGGTCGAGCGCATGCGCCAGCTGAGCGCCCAGACCCAGGCCAGCCGCGAGCTGCTCGATGGGCTCGCCAGCCGCACCGAAGACATCCGCCGGATCACCGACGTCATCCAGTCGATCGCCAGCCAGACCAACCTGCTCGCCCTCAACGCCGCGATCGAGGCGGCGCGAGCGGGCGAGGCGGGCCGCGGCTTCGCGGTGGTCGCCGACGAGGTGCGCAGCCTCGCGGGGCGCACCGCCAGCGCCACCGAGGATGTCGGACGGATGATCGGCGACATCGGCGCGCAGAGCCAGGCGGTGGTCGTCCACATTCAGCAGCAGGCCGGCCAGCTGGACCAGGCGGCGGGGGAGGTGGCCGTCAGCGGCGACCAGCTGACCCGGATCGCGACGCTGGCCGGCGATGTCGAAGGCCAGGTGGCGGTCATCGCCTCGGGCACCGCCAGCAATCACCAGCGCCTGGCCGGGCTGTTCGTCGCCCTCGATCAGCTGCGCGCGGACGTGAACGGCAGCGAGGTGCAGACCCGCCAGGTCGGGGAGGCCGCCGAACGTCTGGTGGCCCAGGCCGAGACCGTCAGCGAGCAGCTGGCGCAGGTCCAGCTCGACGACTACCACCAGCGCATCTATGACCTGGCGCGCGAAGGCGCGGCGGCGATCGCCGCGCGCTTCGAAGCCGACCTGCAGGCCGGGCGCCTCGCGCTGGACGACCTGTTCGATCGCCGTTACGTCCCGCTGCCCGGTACCCAGCCGCAGAAGTACCAGACACGTTTCGATCGCTATGCCGACACGGTGTTGCCGGACATCCAGGAGCCGCTGCTCGCGCGCAACGATGCCCTGGTCTATGCCATCGCCACGACGCCGGAGGGTTACGTGCCCACCCATAACCGGGCGTTCAACCATCCACCGGTGGGCGATCCGGCCATCGACATCGTCAGGAGCCGTGGCAAGCGGCTGTTCGACGACCGCACCGGAAGCCGCTGCGGCAGCCATCGGCGCGAGCTGCTGTTGCAGACCTACAGCCGCGACACCGGCGAGCTGATGCACGACCTCTCGGTGCCGATCATGGTGCGCGGGCGGCACTGGGGCGGCCTGCGGCTGGGGTATCGGCCTGAACCGGAAACGGCGTCGCGCTGAGGCGCGCGCCAATAATGACCTGTGGGGAATGACGCTTGATGAAGACGCTTATCGATCACCTGGCCGGTTACGCGGCCTATCACCGTGACCCGCGCAACCTGGTCACCCATTTCATCGGCATTCCGATGATCGTGTTCGCCGTGGCGGTGCTGCTGTCCCGGCCGGGTCTGTCGCTGGGCGGGTTATGGGTGAGTCCAGCAATGCTGGCGGCCGGTTTGGCGGCCGTGTTCTACCTGCGGCTGGATGTGCGCTACGGGCTGGTCATGTCCGGGTTGCTGGCGCTGTGCCTGTGGGGCGGAGCCTTGCTGGCCGTCGGGGCGACGGCGTCCTGGCTGGCCGTCGGGGTCGGCCTGTTCGCGCTCGGCTGGGTGATCCAGTTCATCGGACATCATTACGAGGGACGCAAGCCGGCCTTTCTCGACGACCTGCGCGGGCTGATCGTCGGCCCCCTGTTCGTGGTCGCCGAAGCGGGATTCCTGATCGGGCTGCGCGACGAGGTGAGGTTCGCGATCGAGGCCCGCAGCGGCGGGCTCAGGCGGCGCCCGGTCCAGGCCTGAGCCGCGTTACCGATCACCGGGCGGTGGCCATCCACTGGTCGCTCAGCCCACGGGTGTGGCGATCGACCATGATCGGCGCGAAGGGTCGCCCTGAAGCGCTGGTGAACCCGTTGCTGCCGCTGTTCATGTCCGCCAGGGCCGATCTGAGGAAGTCCCAGCGCCCCTTGAGCTTGGCGACCAGCGGATCGCCGGCGGTTTCGAGCTGGCCCATCTGCGCATCGATGGCCGGGATCAGTTTGCGCTCGTCCTGCCCCAGGTAGGTGTCGGGCTGCTCGCGGGCGGTCTCGAACGAGCCGATGTAGGCGCGGCTCAGGTACTGCACAGCCAGGTACTCGACCTTGGCCGGCAGTTCGGCGCGCCTGTCGCTGCCCTGCTGCTCGCGGGCAGTGCTGAGGAAGTCGCGCAGCGACTTGGCCAGCTTCGCTGTCCAGCCCCAGGGCACGTCGTCTTCCTCACGCCCGAAGGCGGCGCCTTCGCGCAGCAGTTCGACGAGTTCACGGTGTTTCAGGCGCAGGTCCGGCCTGGCGGTCGCGAGGCTCTGCACGGCGGCGTCGAGCTGGCCGATGTCCTGTTCCATGCGGGCAAGGTGGGCCTGCTGGAAGCCTTCGCCGCGGTACAGCAAGAAGCTGCTGGTGGCCCGGTTGGCGTGGATCTGCATGTTTTCGAGGGGGGAAGCGTGCGCGGATGCGAGCAGGCTGGAAACGCAACCGGCAACCGCGATGATCATCCCTAACCACAAGGGTCGTGCCATGGAGGTGCTCCTTTTTTATTTTTGTCGAGCGGCGCTGCAGGTCTGCAGTCAGACGTAGCCTACCCATCGACGAGCGCACCGCCATTGCACCAAAGAGTGATTTGCCCCGATTGCGCCGTTCATCCCTGAACCTTCGTGCGGCGTGGTTGTCGGCGCGCTCAGAGCATCCGTTCCAGGCCGATGACCCGCGCGATCCAGGCGTTGAAGCGCCGCCAGGCCCCGCCCGGCTCCTTGTCCAGCACGTACGACTGGCCGTCGTCCTCGGCGAGCCAGACCAGTTGCTGCTGGCCGTCGCGCTCCTGCAGGCGCACCTCGTAGCTGATCGAGGGGGCCATGCCCTCCAGCGTCAGCTCGTGCACCTGGCGGGCGAGGTCGGGGCTTTCGACGAGGATGCCGACTTCGGTATTCCACAGCACCGACCGCGGGTCGAAGTTCAGCGAGCCGATGAACACCCGCTGCTGATCGAAGACCGCCGCCTTGCTGTGCAGGCTGGATTCGGACGAGCCGCTGAGGTTGTAGGAGGTTTCCTCTTCCGGTTGCCGGCGCATTTCGTACAGCTGGACGCCCATCTCCAGCAGCTGCGGGCGATAGGGCGCGTAGCCGCCGTGGACGATGGGCACGTCAGTGGCTTCCAGCGAATTGGTCAGCAGGCGGATGGTGATGCCCGCCTCGGCCTTGCGCGCGAAGTATTCGACGCCGGTCTGGGTGGGAACGAAATAGGCCGACACCAGCGTCAGCTCGTGCTCGACATCGCGCAGGGTCGGTTCGAGCCGTGTGGTCAGCAGCAGCTCGGGGTCGGGCAGGCCGGTCGCGCCGATCTTGTCGGGGTGGTCCCACAGCGCCTGGCCGGGCGCCCAGGTCAGCTCCTGCAGCCAGTGTTCGAACTGCGGCTGCTGCAGGTCGGTCATCAGGTGCTGCCAGCGCTCGGAGTTCTCCAGCCGCGCCTGTTCCAGGTAGTCGGCGACCTGCTGGCGCGCCTCGGCCAGGCTACGTTCGGTCGGGGGGCGCCACAGGAAGCGCTGGATCGGGATGCTCAGCTCGTGATTCCAGTACTCGTCGAAGCTCCTGGCCAGCTCGGTGGCCACCGGGCCGACGCCGAGCAGGTCGATGTCGGTGAAGTTGAATCCCTGGTCGACCTCGAAATATTCGTCGCCCAGGTTGCGTCCGCCGACGATCGCCAGGCTGCTGTCGACCACCACCACCTTGTTGTGCATCCGCCGGTGCTGGCGGGACAGCAGCATCAGGCGCCCCAGCGAGCGGGTGACGAAGGTGCTGCGCCCCACGTGGAGCGGGTTGAATACGCGCGCCTGGATGTTGGGGTGGGCGGCCAGCCGCGCGATCTGGTAGTCGTTGCCGTCGCTGGTGGTGTCGTCGAGCAGCAGGCGCACCCGCACGCCGCGATCGGCCGCCTGCAGCAATTCCTTGACCAGCGCGCGCGTGCTCAGGCCGTCGTGGACGATGTAGTACTGCACGTCCAGGGTCGCCTGCGCCGAGCGGAACATCTTGATGCGGGCGGCGAAGGCCTCGGTGCTCGAATGGAGCAGGCGAAAGCCCGAGTAGCCCGGCGGGTGCTGCTCGGCCATCTCCAGGATACGGCGGCCCAGCGGGGTGCTGTCCGGGGGGAACGAATGGGAGGGGATAGGCGCGACCTGGGCACAGCCAGCCAGCAACAGCACCGCCAGTATCAGCACTCGCACGCATCGCTCCTGTTGTCGTTCTGATTCCTTGGATGCTTGGACGCCGGCGGCGTGCGGTAATTCAGAAACGGTCCTTGAGCCGATACCAGAGCATGCCCAGCGCGAGCAGCGGCGAGCGCAGGTGGCGGCCGCCGGGGAAGCTGGGATGCCTGATGCCGGCGAACAGGTCGAAGCCGGTGCTCTGTTCGCCGCAGATCGCCTCGGCGAGCAGCCGTCCGGCCAGGTGCGTTGCGTTCAGTCCGTGTCCCGAATAGGCCTGGGCGTAATAGACGTTCGGATGGTCAGGCAGGCGGCCGATCTGCGGCAGGCGGTTGGCGCCGATACCGATCATGCCGCCCCACTGGTAGCTGATGCCGATGCCGACCAGCTGGGGGAAGACCTGCAGCATCTTCGGCTGCATGTAGGCGGCGATGTCCTTGGGGTCGCGGCCGGAGTAGTGGCAGGCGCCGCCGAACAGCAGACGGCCGTCGGCCGAGAGGCGGAAGTAGTCGAGCGCCACTCGCTGGTCGCACACCGCCATGTTCTGGGGCAGCAGCTCGCGGCACAGGGCCTCGGGCATGCGCTCGGTGGCGATGATGTAGCTGCCGGCGGGCAGCACCTTGCTGGCGAGCTGCGGTTGCAGGTCGCCCAGATAGGCGTTGCAGGCGAGCACCAGGGTATCGGCGCGCACCACGCCCTGCTCGGTATGCACGGCCACCTCTGCGCCATGGTCGATGCGGGTGACGGCCGAGTTCTCGAACAGGCGCACGCCGAGCGACTGCGCCGCGGCGGCCTCGCCCAGCGCCAGGTTCAGCGGATGCAGGTGGCCCGATCCCATGTCCACCAGGCCGCCCAGGTAGCGCTGCGAGCCGATGATGTTGGTGAGGTTGATCTTCGAGACCCGCTGCACCGGGTGCGGATAGCTCAGGCGCATCAGGTCGGCGTATTCCTCCTCGAAGGCCTTCAGGTGGCGCGGTTTGGTCGCCAGGTCGCAATAGCCCCAGGTCAGGTCGCAGTCGATGGCATAGCGTTCGATGCGCCGGCGGACGATGTCCACCGCCTCGATGCCCATCTGCTTGAGGGCGACCACGCCCTCTGTGCCGATCGAGCGCTCGAACCGCTCGACGTCATGCCCCACGCCCCGGATCAGCTGCCCGCCGTTGCGGCCGCTGGCGCCCCAGCCGATGCGGCGCGCCTCCAGCAGGATCACGCTGCGGCCGCGTTCGGCCAGTTCGATGGCGGTATTGAGGCCGCTGAAGCCGCCGCCGACGATGCAGACGTCGGCGCGCTGCTCGCCCGTGAGGCTGGGCAGTTCGAGTTGGCGGTTGGTGCTGGCGGCGTAGTAGGAATTGGCGTGGGTGGCGGACTGCGGTGACGTCGGGCTCATTTCATACCTTGAAACATTTTTTCTTTCCAGCATAGGGCCGGCGTTCATACAACGCAAAGCGTGAAGGCATCGGGCGAGCCGTTCCTGGCCTTGCTCCTGTCCTGCTTCGGCGCCGATCGGCGGCCGGGGTTCACTGCTCGGGTACCGGAAGGTCGAGGGACTCCTTCACTTCCTCCATGACGATGTAGCTTTTCGACTCCCTGACATGGGGCAGCTTGAGCAGGATGTCGCCGAGCAGTTTGCGGTAGGACGCCATCTCCGAAATGCGTGCCTTGACTAGGTAGTCGAAGTCTCCCGAAACCAGGTGGCATTCCAGCACATGGGGCAGCTTGAGCACGGCCCGGCGGAATTCCTCGAAGATGTCGCCGGACTTGTAGGCCAGGCTGATCTCGACGAACACCAGCAGGCCTGCCTGCAGGAACTGCGGATTTAGCCTGGCGCTGTAGCCCATGATGATGCCCTCGCGCTCCAGGCGGCGGACCCGCTCGGTGCAGGGCGTGGTCGACAGCCCGACGCGCTCGCCGAGCTCGGTGAAGGGCAAGCGTCCCTCGGCTTGCAACAGGCGCAGGATCTGCCGGTCTATCTTGTCGAGTTCCCGGCGGCTTTGATGACGGGTTCGCATGGTGGATATGCCTCCAAAAGTCGGCTTTCTGGCGAGATTTATCGCCAAATATAGCCACTTATATAGGCAAAAACACTGATTGGCCTTTTCTATACTGCGCTCAATAGTGCATACGGAAAGCTCGTTCGGCGGGCTGGGAGGCGGCAATGCGAGTTCTGGTACTTGGCAGCGGCGTGATCGGCACCACCAGTGCCTACTACCTCGCGCGCGCCGGTTTCGAGGTGACGGTGGTCGACCGCCAGCCGGCGGTCGCGCAGGAGACCAGCTTCGCCAACGCAGGCCAGGTCTCGCCGGGCTATGCCTCGCCCTGGGCCGCGCCGGGCGTGCCGCTCAAGGCGATCAAGTGGCTGCTGCAGCGCCATGCCCCGCTGGCGATCAAGCTCACCGGCGACGTGCAGCAGTACCTGTGGATGGCTCAGATGCTGCGCAACTGCACCGCGGCCCGCTACGCGGTGAACAAGGAGCGCATGGTGCGCCTGTCCGAATACAGCCGCGATTGCCTGGACGAGCTGCGCGCCGAGACGGGCATCGACTACGAGGGCCGCCAGCTGGGCACCACCCAGCTCTTTCGCACCCAGGCGCAACTCGACAGCGCGGCCAAGGACATTGCGGTGCTGGAGCGCTCCGGAGTGCCCTACGAACTGCTCGACCGCGCCGGCATCGCCCTCGCTGAGCCGGCGCTGGCCAAGGTGGCGCACACGCTCACCGGCGCCCTGCGCCTACCCAATGACCAGACCGGCGATTGCCAGCTGTTCACCACGCGGCTGGCGGACATGGCGCGCCAGCTGGGCGTCGAGTTCCGCTTCGGGCAGAACGTCCAGCGGCTGGACGTTTCCGGCGACCGCATCAATGGCGTCTGGATCGACGGCAGGCTGGAAACCGCCGACCGCTACGTGCTGGCGCTGGGCAGCTACAGCCCGGCCCTGCTCGCGCCGCTGGGCATCCGCGCGCCGGTCTACCCGCTCAAGGGCTATTCGCTGACGGTGCCGATCGGCAACCCGGCGATGGCACCGATGTCCACGGTGCTGGACGAGACCTACAAGGTGGCGATCACCCGCTTCGACCAGCGCATCCGCGTCGGCGGGATGGCCGAGATCGCGGGCTACGACCTGTCGCTCGACCCGCGCCGCCGCGAGACCCTGGAAATGGTGGTCGGCGACCTGTTCCCCGAAGGCGGGGATGCCCGTCAGGCGGACTTCTGGACTGGCCTGCGTCCGGCCACGCCGGATGGCACCCCCATCGTCGGTGCCACCGCCTACCGCAACCTGTTCCTCAATACCGGCCATGGTACGCTCGGCTGGACCATGGCCTGCGGCTCCGGTCGGTTGCTGGCGGATCTGATCGCCCGGCGCCGTCCGCAGATCAGCACCGAAGGCCTGGATATCTCCCGTTACGGTCAGCACAAGGACATTCGCAAACATGCCCATCCAGCGCCTGCACACCAATAACCGCATGAGTCAGATCGTCATCAACCGCGGCACGGT